>JBGSMY010000068.1:0-39772 GCA_041739975.1 Pirellulaceae bacterium | reverse complement strand
GTTGATTCCAGCGCGGAACGCGGAGTTGTTGGCTACAGCGAACGATTTCTCGGCAAGGCGCGACACGGCTATTCCGGCTGGCTGTGCAAAAATGGCACGACAACACGAATTGGGCTGACCGACGCCATCCATACACGGAGCGACGGATATCAATCGACAACGGTTTTTGGATTCATCGACAATCGCGGGACGTTGATTCGAGGCATTTCCACTTGGTACAGCACGGCGTTCAACGACTCCGGCACGACCTCATGGCTGTCGGATGGCACAAACTTACGAACCTTGGGACTGACGGATAATGAGCACACTCGGATCGATGGCCGACAACATAATGACGCTCGTTTGGTGCGTCAACGCGGAAAATTGATAGCCGGTACGGCGCGACGATTTGAACAAGGTTCCGCGGATTTGGGTACGAGCGTCTGGATCGACGATCAGGGGGTCACCTCAATTATCGGGCTCACGGATCAAATCCATACGCGCGCCGATGGTATGAAAAATAGCTCTTTGGGAGGTTTGTCCGAATCCGGAATTGCCTGGGGATCGTCGGATCGTTTTTTGGGCGGAACAGATCAACTCGGTAATGACTCGTGGATATTTCGTAACGGCACAACTACCCAAATTGGACTGGTCGCTGGCGATTATCGGTCATCAACAGGTGCGCAAAATTCTTTGATCCACGATGTCAATTCATTGGGGCAAGCGACCGGGCGATCAGCTCAGTACATGAACCACGAAACTACTCAAGGCTTTGATGCTTGGTATTACGATGGTCAGACTACACAGGCCATCGGCTTACACGATTCCAACCATACCAATGCGCAGGGTGCACAAAATCACGTTGTAAATGTCATGGCAAATCTATCCCAAGGCGTTCAGGTGGCGGGTCGTGCCGAGCGATTTGTGACGGGTGGAGGAAATAGCGCTTGGCTGTTTGACGGCAACCAAACCATTCAACTTGGCTTGATAAACTCGCAACACACCGCACTCAGTGGTGAACAAGACAGCCGGATAAACGATCACAATTCGCTGGGGCAATGGATTGGAGTCAGTACCAATTATTCCAAAGTAAACCCGCTATTGAAAGGTTCTACCTCGTGGATATACGACACGGAGATCGACCAATTTACAGCCTTTGATTTTGCCTTTCGTCCGGATGACGTGGGCATGTCGGTCATCGATTTGTTCGACGACAGCGGTTTATTGCTCGGGCACTATACGAAATACAAAATTGACAATACTCGCCTTGGCGATTGGGCTTTTTTGTATTCGCGAGAATTGGGAACAATGGAATTGGGAGAATTGATTGACGGTGGATTGACGAGCGCTGGCTGGCAAAGTCTATCGAAGACCATAATTAACATGGGCGCTGAGAGATTGGTTGGGTACGGGATCACACAAGATATGCAAAGTGGCCAAGTCGTTTTTGTTATGGACCGAGTTTTGGCGAGACATCAAATCCCCGAACCAAGTTTATGGCCCGTGGTCGTTGGCCTGTTATTCGCCACCAACCAGATTCGACGTCGTCGTCACGTCATGTGAATAGAGGAAGCTTTAGACATTAGGGTGACTTGGCCAAACGTTGCAAGACGTTAAGGCGCTCTCGCATTGACTGCAACATTTCGGCATAAGCTGGATTTGTGACCCGATCCTCAGTTTCTTGGGGATCGTTTGCCAAGTCAAACAATTGTTCCGTATCAAATTCTGGCCAATGGATAAATTTATTCGACTTACTTACTACTGCCAGCGAGCTTGGTATTCGTTCGCGATTAGTAATCGTCGGATGTTCATAAAAGAATTCAGTGCGCCACTTCAGTTGTTTCGCCTCAGTTTCTTGTAGCGACGACTGGCCATTCAAATACATCCAAGAAAAATCTTGGCCTTGAATCGATTCGGGAATAGGCAGCCCGGCGCTAGATAACAACGTTGGGGCAATGTCTACGTTGAGTGTCAATGCATCGCACAATTTCCCGCGATGAACCTGCACGATTCGCGGATCGTGCACGATGAGTGGCACGCGAATACTTTCCTGATAGGGATACCATTTGTCGGCCAGGCCGTGTTCACCATGGAAGTATCCGTTGTCCGTGGTGAAGATTACGATCGTATTTTCCCACAAGTTTTGACTGTGCAGTTCATCAACAATTCGGCCGCAAGTGGCATCAACTTCAGTCACTAAACGAAAGTAATTTTTCATCGAGGTCTGGTACTTCTCGGCTGTATCAAATCGCCAATGCCATCGAATGCGACCTTCATTTTGGGGGGCGGAAAGAAATGCCGGCAACCGCTGCAGATACCTGTCGTCAGCCGTCAAAGGAATTGGAATATCGATATCTTTATAGAGCTCCGCAGAATCGGCTTGTGGCAAATACTGTTGGGGGTTGCCATCTTCGGCATGCGCGGCAAAAAAAGCAACCGTTAAACAAAATGGTTTATCGGCGGGGCGATTGCGGAGGAATGTTAGAGCGTCGCGTTCATTGCGCTGAGTCACATGCACACGCTGGCCGTCCGAATCTTGATACCAATGTTGACCGCCATAACTAATCCCCACATCAAATTGTTCCTGGGGAAACGGACCGCAATGCCATTTGCCGATATATCCGGTGTGGTATCCATGTTCGCGAAATATGCCCGGATAAGTCTGCGACCAAGGAGTCTGAAAGGCCGCAAAGCCCCGATTGCCATGTCGCGACATCCATTGCCCTGTTAACAGCGATGCTCGACTGACACCGCAAATCGAAGTCGTCACATAATGATGCGTAAAACGAACACCATTTTGCGCCAATTCGTCCAACCGAGGCGTTTGCACGACAGGGTTGCCGGCAATTCCCAGCGTATCGTGTCGCCAATCATCTGCATAAAGAATTACAATGTTCGGCTGGCGATTGTCGGCCCAGAGACCGTTTATCAGAAACAACGAGGCGGCACAGACGCCCATCAGTTGTCCTAGTCTTTGCCATAATGGAACGAGTAGATTCTTCATAAGCCGCACCTTTAACCTTGTCGAAATCTGATTGCGTATACGCTTCTATGAGGCGATGGCTCGCCAAATGGCATCAAGTGCCTTACCAGCCGGCAAATTCAATTTGAAATCAAACAAATCGGACAGTACGGTTCTGTCAGGATTAATTTCTACGGTCACATTTCCCGACGCAGCGGCGGCACGTACTGGTGCCTGAATATAGGGAAACACGCTGGTGGTGCCAATGCTGAACACCGCATCAAAACCTTGTGCCAGTTCTTTTTCCAAATGCTGAATCGCTTCCGTTGGCAACATCTCGCCAAATAGTACTACTTGCGGACGGAGTACACCTTGGCAACTGGAACAACGAGGCGGCAACGAATCGAATTGCACCATGTTAGTTGGTGTCCATGTCGGACAACGCATGCAGTGCACCTGATCGAGGTTGCCGTGAATCTCGATCAGATTCTGTGATCCGGCCGCCTTGTGAAACCCGTCGATATTTTGGGTCAGTAAGCAAAACCGATCAAAATGACGCTCCATTAACGCCAGGACCTGATGGGCTCGATTTGGTTTTGCTTGTGAAACGGCTGTACCAATCTCACGTAAATATTTCCAAGTCAATTCTGGCCTCGCTGCCAACATTTCCGCGGACAGAATATCTTCAATGGCGTAGCCCTCAACGGTGTTTCCACGGTTGTATAAGCCACTGATGCCGCGATAGGTGGGAATCCCCGATTCGGCCGATACACCGGCGCCGGTAATTGCGAGCACACTTTTACAATCAGACAACGCTTTCAGCAGTTGCGAGTTCAGTATACCGGAATTCGTCAAGCCATAGCCTCGCAAGATTGATTCAGTTAATGAAATAACCAGTTGCTGAACCTTAGGCGCTACTCACCCAACAGAGTTGCGGTGAATTCCGGATTTTTCGATTCAACAGGGGGTAATATGGGTAATTTTTTGATGCCCCTGTGTAACCAAAATTCGATTACAAAGGCTAGTCTTTTAATTCGACATATTTGTCATTTTGTTTCATTAGTCGCGTCCATGCCTGACCATTGGGATGTCGCGAAATAATTTGCGGGAGTTCTAAATTCTTCCAGAAATCCACAGGATCACCGCATTGACGATCGGCAGCCTGTTGAGCAGTCTCGCCATCGCGGATACTAATCATGAACCCGGGACCGCTGGTCGTCGAATGCCGAAAAACGACTTCGTTTTCACGGACCAATTCTAGAAGCTGATCCACACGCCGAATTTTCACTTTTTCGACGCCATTTGCCGCCCATGGTGGTACGCCGAATCGTCGGTACTCGACCTCTTCATCTTTAGAGTTGGAGCTCGCTCGCACTTCATCCGGTGCGGAACTATCAATAATCACGCCTTTCGATTTCAGCAATTTTTCTAATTGTTGACGGACAAAAGTCGCTTTATCTGGCGTTGCCTCTAGTTTAATTGTCAGACGGACGCGATCGCCCGCTTTTAGCAATTCCAAGGAGCTTGGATCACTAGGTAGTTTACGGCGATAAGATTCCAATTCGAGTGATTGTGAGCCAGGACTAGTAATTTGGTTGACACTCACAAAATGAGTCCCATCATGCTGGGTCTTTTCCACTTGCCAACCCGACAACGGTCCAGACTGGCCCCCGTTGACGATCTCCACGAACAGTACGCGACGCGGCAAATCGACGTAATGCATTTGGTTGGGAGAATCGATGCGAAGCGTTTGCTCATCGATCCACACAACGGTTGGTTCCGGCCAAAAAACGGGCGAGTAGAAACTTGATTGAACTTGCCCTTGGGCGTTTGAAATTGTCAAAATCGACCGATTGAGTTTGGCAAATAAAGTTCCATCCGATGAAGGTGTTCCTTGAGTTTCACTAATTGACTCTCCCAGTTTTCCCGTACATTCACCAGCCAGCAAGTCCACCTCGAATCGCTGATTAGATTTTCCCACCATGGCATGACGTCGATCATTCGCCAACTGCCAGTCGGCCATGTCATTGTCCACCGTCCATTTTGGTTCGAGCGGATTGAGCTGCCACACTTGTAAATGACCACCATATTGAACGACCACGTGATTGTCGTCTAAAAAGCGAGCTGATTCCGCCTTTTCCTGTCGTCCATTTTGATGCGTCGAGTTCCACTGTTTTGCAAGTGTCAATTTTTGGTCTTGGAGTTTATAGACGTATATTTTGGGCTCACGGGAAAACACACCGTCGAAAGCCAGTAGACGCTCGCCATTCGAATCGATATCCCCCAAAACGGTTTGGTCCGAGGGAAGCGAAAAGCGCCCTTTGGATTTACCGGTTGGCAGCGTAACGACATCCACCCAGCTTTTTGTGGTTGTACCCTCATTTTGAGCATTCCGACGGACTCGATTGGAGTTGGGTGAATTCACAAGGTCGACACCAAAAGGCTCGTGCATGGACACGGCAAACATCGTCTCACCTTGATTGGCGCAGTGCCCGGTAATTCGCGAGTGAATCGAAAAGGCAGGAACCCGAAACGATTTTACAGGCTTACGAGTGGTAGAGCGCCAATGTGAGGCTTGGAGGTCGATGGAAGCTTCGGAATCTAAACTAATATTGGTGACGTTGATGAAGTTTGGAATAACGTTCTCGAATTCCGTCGATTCTGTCGATTCTGTCGCTTCCGTTTGCAGTTCGTCATTGTTTGTTTTCTTCGGCATGGGTTGCCGGGGTGATTTATTTTCAACAACAAAAGGATTCGATTCCTGGTTGACACGGTCCGATTCTTGTCGAATAAATTTTTGATCATCGTCGCATAATTTCGCAGTGACAACGACCAAAATTTGGCCATCGGCCGTTTCAAGTCGGACGGAATCTCCCACCAGTTCCAATAATTTTCCAGACTGCTTAAATCGTCCGTCGGCACTAGTCCAATTGCGCAGTGGCGAATCAACAATTCTTAAAGGCAATTGGGTTTCTTGTTGTTGGCCAATCGCACGACTTAAATCGCCTGCGCGAACAACTTGAAGGCCAATCGATAGCCACATGGAAAGTCCAATTCCAGTCAACGCGATTCGAATGTCCGAGAGAAAAATACGCGGGCAAACACTTGACATCATCGGAACCTAACCTCCCCATAATTTAAAAATCGCGACATCTGCATTAGCCTCAATGCGCAATAGTATAATATTGCCAATTCGATGCGGCAACGAATTGGCAATTAAAAAGTTTCGCAACTGCCACTTGTGGGTTTACAGACCGCGATCGAGAGATTAATTCAGTTTACTGGGCGGAACGCGGAAATATCCGCCCCCGAAACCGCTGCCTTGGCTGCGACGCCCAAAACCGGCGCCCCCAAAACCACCACCCCCAAAGCCACCACCGCCTGATCCGCGTAACTCTTTTTGCATGATTCGAGAAAACTGTGTTTCAAGGTCACCGTGTTCGATTCGCCAGATGATATCGACAATCTGATCGTGTACGGATTCATGTTGGCGAATTACCAACGTTTTGAACGGATATGTGACCGCCACGAAGCTCTTGGAATCCGTCGCCGTGCTACTTGCCGAAACCGGCACCGATTCTGGTATCGATTCAATTATTTCGATCGTGCCAATTGCATTGGGCTTTTCCGCCGTTAACCAGGACTCGGGTTGAATTCGCCCGGGTATCCAATTTTTTAATTCCATGGCCAAGCTGGCATGCAAGCGGTAGTACCTCGTTAGAACTGCATCACTTTCGGCCGTTGCTTGTCTCGGTTTGGAGTTCAACAGAGCCGTGCGGTAACGCCGTAATAACAACAACAGATCGCGATGAGATTCCGAAGTAGCCCAAACCACCATTGTACCTGGTTGAAAAAACTCCAACTTAGAATCGCCACCATCATCTGACCAGACGCCCGGCATTTGAGATTCAATTGCTTGAGTCAAACCTTCCGATTCCGCTCGGTCGCGACAGAGATCGCGGACATCGTAGACGGCCGTCGAAAACTCCATTTTGTCATCGGTCTCTCGACCCACCCAGATCACCCCATCGCGGATGGTGACCGTGAGTTGATGTTGAGTCAATAAAAATTGCAGTACGGACTTCAAGGGACGTTCGCCCATTGAAAAATTAATCAGTTCGCGCGAACGAATTTTACGAGAATCGACAACGTCTCGCTCTAACCGCAGATCGACTTTAGCTCGATTCGCGAGTTCCGTGAAAATGTCTACCAATGGCATATCGCGGAATTCAGCCGCGACATTCATTTCCATTCGCGTACGCAATTGCTCGTTAGCGGCCGAATCCGAAACATAAGTCTGCTCAGCAGGTTGCCCCAACGCTTGCAGTAAACCCTGTATCTGCATTTGAATTTCGACCGTATTTCGCACGAATAACATGTCGCCAATCAAATCAATTCGGCCGTCACCACTGGAATCCGACCACTCTGAAGGAGCAATAATCGTAGGCATCATTTCGACAAATGAGTTAGAGCTGAACCCTTTGTCGAGCAGCTCGCCGAGATTGTAAGCCACCGAGGTATATCGCTTGACGGACTTGTCCCGTGATGTGACGTAAATGATGTCTTCGTCCGTATACCAGCCCAAGTTAATTTGTTGCAATCGATCTAATAAGTAATAAATAGGGGCTTGATCCAACCAATCCGAATAAGTGTCGGTCAAAAGAATGCTAGTTGTCTGCAACTCGGAGTTGTCAATCAAGATGGTCATTCCAGTCTCAAGTCGGATCCAATCGAATAATTCTTGCAATGATCGACCGCGTAAATCGACACTTGCGAGCTTTGATAATTGTGGCGGCAAAAACTGGCCGCGATCAATGAACTTTGGCTCGGAGGCAATCGCCGGTATCGCTGGCTTTTCAGTTTGTGCAGTGTCGGGAGTTTGTGTTACGGTCATTGGGGTTTCAGGCGAAGACGACGAATTAGTAACGCTAGGTGGCAATATGGGCGTTTGGTCAATAGGGTTTTGTCCGACAGCAGTGAAACTAAACAACCATGTTATCGCGACAATGACTAGTTGCTTAATCCGTACCGTGTCCGCTGCAGATATTGAAAATGGTGAGCATTGAGTTGCGTCTGTACATAGGGAAGCCCTGACGTCCATTGGTCCGTCCTCTCGAATTTCAGCTTGCCCCAGTCGTCTAACAATAACCACAGGTGAGGCAAAGTCAATGTTGTATGAGACGGGCTTGAGCCGACACGTCTTAATTATTGACTTTTTCCTGTTATCCATCCGCTGTTGAGACTCTGGAAATTTAGCCCAAAAACGTAGGCGAACTTGGGCACTTACTGAAAACCGCAATTGTTTGATGCGCGGCGCCCCGTTTTGTCGCATGAAGGGGTGTTGCCGTGGCGCGACGATCAAAGGCGGTGTATTACAAATCAGGGATTTTTACTTTTCGAGTGGGTGTTTTATGTGCCAAATGTTTTCAATGTGTCAAATGCATCGACTATGTTTTGTCGTGCTCATAGGTGGACTCGGTTTCATGCAAACAGCTTATGCGTTGGCCGATATCATCGACGTAGCCAATAGTGGTTTTGAAGAAGACAGCGTCGCCGATGGAAACTTTTCGGGGTCAGCAATTTCTGGATGGAATAAACTGGGTCCTGCCGGGATTTTCAATCCGGATGCATCGTATTTTGTCGATGAGGCGCCAGCAGGTCAAAATGTAGCAGTTCTCGGGGCCGCTGGTTCAATTCTTTCCCAAGATCTCATGGGACAATCATTAGCTTACGGGATTTACACTTTTTCGTTTGACGTGGGGAATCGTTTGGATGAACTACTACCCGATCTTGGCTTTTCGTTCCTGGTAAACGCGGTCACGATTATCCCGCTAACCAGCAGCACGCAGCCTGCAATTCCGGAAGGCGAATTTCGCACTTGGAGTTTCACATTTGACGTAACTAATGAAAATGTCTTCGACAGTTTTCTTGGCGACCCGTTGAGAATCCGCTTTCTTTCACTCGACACCTCGACTGGTGGATCCGTTGCCATCGACAATGTACGCGGTTTCTTTCGGTCTATTCCCGAGCCGAACATTGCTTGGTGGCTGGCAATCGCTGTCGGCATCGTCTGGGGTCGTCACCGGTCGCGTTTCTAACTCGATGCATTTAGCAACTTCAGCCTGAGTTCGTTTAGCCACTGTTGGCATTTCCGTCCCCTGGGGTCCGAATGTCGATACCCTCGGCCTATTTGTCTACCGCCATTGTCTCCCTAGTGGGCCAGACATGCTGGCTCCGACTTGCTTGGTTACCGGCATTGTTTCCCTCCCGGGACGGGAATGCTCGAGCTGATTGTTTTTTACCGACATTGCGTCCCTACCCGGTCGGGTATGCTGAACCGGGCTTTGTTAGGTTACCGCGATCTTGTCCCTAATGGGATAGAAACGCGGGGGCCATGATGGCAGCTGATGGATCAGTTACTTTGATCGAAAAAAAATCTACGAAAATCTTCGTTGACATCTACGAATCAGTTCGTATAATCAGGTCGTCGGGATTGGAGAATCCTGCAATATGACGCCAAAACACGGCTAATTGGACCAAAGACCAAAGCCTAAATTTAGGAGCCTGATATGACCCGTGATCGACGTAAGATTCCAAAACCAACTGAAGGCGAATTGGCTATACTGAGAGTTTTGTGGGAACGCGGACCGGCAACGGTGCGGCAAGTTCAGGACGCCTTGGAACAGGAACGCGGCACGGGGTATACGACGGCGCTTAAATTGATGCAGATCATGCTCGAAAAAGGATTGCTCAAACGAGACGATTCGGCCCACGCTCACGTCTATCAGGCGGCCGTTTCCCGCCAGTCGACTCAAAAACGAATGGTGTCGGAATTACTCGATCAAGTCTTTGAGGGGTCCGCCCAACAATTGGTCATGCAAGCTTTATCGGCCAAAAAATCCTCTCCGGAAGACTTGGCGGCAATTCGTCAATTACTGGATGAAATGGAAAGGAGCCGGCCATGAGTACTGTTTCACAATTTTTGCAAACTGTGGTCGACCATCCCTGGCTAGAAGTTCTTGGTTGGACTTTAGTTCATTTTTTATGGCAAGGGATTGTGGTCGCCATCATTGTGGCCAGTGCACTAAAAATGTTGCGAAGCCATTCAGCTCACTCGCGATATTTAACGGGTGTTATCGGTTTAGCTGTGCTGGCGATATTGCCGCTGGCAACGGGTGCCTTTTTGGTTACGTGCCCGGGAACTGAAAGCCGATTGGGTAATTTCCCTGTTCAAACCCAATTATCGAATTCCCTGATTAACTCCGATGAAACCACTGGAGCATCGCAAACGGCATGGCAGGCACAATTTCCGGTAAACGGTAACAATTGGATCGCGAATCAACAGCCCAAAAATACTGTTCCAGCTGAAAATCAAAATGTCGCGGATTCGGTGAACGCACAGCTTCAATGGCGAGATAGATTCGAACAAGCCGCTCGTGGGTTATTGCCATTGTTGCCCTGGTTAGTGTTGTTTTGGTGTCTGGGCGTGGTCATGTTGGCTGCACGACTGTTGATCGGATTGTCGCGAGTGCGACGTTGGCGGGCAGCGGCTATGCCGTGGTCAAGTGCGGAGGTCGACTTAATTGTCAAGCGATTAGTTGCGCGTATTAAACCGAACTTGGCGCTCCAAGTATTGCAATCGAGTCAAGTTGCGGTTCCCGCGGTGATCGGTTTCTTCAAACCCGCCGTGTTGGTGCCGACAAGTATGGTGACCGGGTTGACGCTCACAGAATTGGAATCAATTTTGGCGCACGAAATAGCGCACATTCGCCGCCACGATTGGCTAGTTAATTTGATGCAATCGATGATCGAGACGGTTTTGTTTTATCACCCTGCTGTCTGGTGGATTTCGCGTCAAGTCCGCATAGAACGCGAACATTGTTGTGACGATATCGCCGTCGCCGTTTGCGGCAATCCGGTACAGTATGCCCGAGCGCTCGCGCGGATCGAGGAACTGCGTGGCCGCGAACCCAATCTGGCGGTCGCTGCCACCGGCGGTTCTCTGTTGCAGCGAATCCAGCGAATCGTCGGCAAGCCTGCCGCGACGAGATCAACGCTTTGGCCTGCGGGGGTTTTTGCTCTGTTATTGGTTACTAGTTTGGCCATTGGAATTAGCGTAACCAGCGCATATTCTTCTGTACCACTGGGAAAGTCAACGCAAGAGCCACAACGATTAGCGGAATCCAAATTTGAATCTGATTCCCTTCTTAATGTTCTCGCACCGATTGCCGACGATGGACCTATCGTTACAAAAAAAGCGGAACAAATAGCAACGGATAATAAAACAGGTCGACCGGCACGGGTGTTGCCAAACATTCGACTAGAAGTTGGAACCCGCGATAATTTACGGACCGCAGAGGTGGGGCTGAAATATTCCAACCTATTTTCTTATACCCTGATACCTGCACGTGTGGCCGAGCAGTTACAAGCCGTGACGTTGGGTGAAATTGATTTCGGTGAACAACCACCAGCCCCTCAAACGGTAGAGCTTCTCAAGCTGCAACAACTATTCGGTACCAATCAACAACAACAAGAAACACTGCTTCCACAAATTCCGCTCCCAGCAAAACGCGTGAACTTTTATGTCCACGAAGTATCTCAGCCCCTAGCGGCTGGCGAACAATTTGTGCCGTACGATCACGATGCAGTGTGGATACCAGGCCATCTGGGATTCTACGACATGAATCAAAAACAGCAGCGCAAGTTTCGAGTGGTGCGCATTGACAAAGTATCATTAGGAATCGGGCCCGCCTTTGGACCGATTAATGCTCTTGTACTTGACGACGAAAATTCCGATTTTGGCGTCTTAGGCAACGACTGGGTGCAACAGGTTCGAGGCCAACAAGGTGAAGTTTTGTTTTTCTCTGCGGCCGATTCCGCTTTTTTCTTAATGAGTCCGCCGGAACAATTTAGAGCATCTGCCCCTCCACCCGATTTAGCCGTGCATGACGGGGGACAAATGTCGGTCGAATCACATTCCAACCGCGCAGTAGTGAAGCGAACCGATCAAGCGGGAGTGCGTTTGGTAGCATCACATCTGTATGACCTTTCCAATCGCCAATCAAAAAACTATATCAAGGTTCAAGATCAATCTTATCCGGTCGACGTAGGCGTCTCTGCTTCCGGAGTGTGGGTTGGGATGACGTTGATGTACGATCTTGTGGCAATCGATGAGAAATCCGGCGAGGTGCTGTGGTTTGTCGAATGGCAAAAAGCACATCCTTTCTGGAATACCATCTCGATCGTCGAAATGATGAATCAAGTAGGTCAGACGGAGTTCGTGGTTGAGACCTTTGCCGGTGAAGGTAAGTCCGGCCAGCCCGCTTATCAGTACCTTACCTTGCACACAGGAAAGCAGCTCCCGCCACCTACCGCTGCACGCACGCCGGCTCAATCCAACGTCGAAATCCCGTTGACTATTGTCGAAAAAGACAACGACACTACTCGCCGCGCTGTGATCTCTGCCCAGCCACAGGGTCGCACAGCTAGAGACTTGTGGAGTCAATGGCAGGCAGAACCCGAATTTAATTCTCGGCGCCCCAATAGCATTACCGATAGTGAAACCTTGGTGTCGGCAAATCCTGGCCGACATATAGGAAATGCTGTCGATGCAAAAATGATTGTATTTAACTTGCCAGAAGGTTCTGGTTTGCGAGCAGAGTTCTGGGGCGATAGAGTTGAACTTGGCGAATCAGAACAAGGCCCCATCGTTACGGTTACCAACGGCCGCGTCGAATTAATCGATGCCGGCGGGGTAATTCGAGCATGGGCTTCGCCGGATGGCGGAGCTGAAGTATTGATCGCCCACTATGAGGAACAAGCTGGCGAAAGAATATTAAAATTGACGGCTGGGCGTCTAAAGCCTGATCCGGACGACGACAATTTAATTGTGCAGTGCATTGTGAATCCAGACACCGGAGCACCGGACAACGAAGTTCAGTCTCCACATGGTGCCGTTCGATTTGACTTACCGGGAAAAATCGGCTCACCCGAATTTCGGTTTCGTATCAGTTGGCGATATGATGTCGAGCGAATCGGCCAAGAAGCGGAAAACATGGCAGATAAAGAATCGACGGAAAACGATCCGCCAATCGTTAATTTGCGCGTCGGTCGTTTGCAACACGTTGTTGGTAATGTGCCGTTATTCTTGCTCGGTGACGACGAACACGTACAGCCAGCGAGTATCAACGCAGCCATCATCGATTGGTGGGCAAAACAGGGAATTTCCAGACCTCTCGACCCAGCAACAATTCGAGTCAATATCCAAGTCGATCGGCAAATTCCATGGGAGTGGCCGATGAGGCTAGTAAAGCCTTTATTTGACACAGGATTCAAAAATATCGTGTTTAACTTAGAATCCGAATTGGGCAATTTACTTCCAGGCAATCAATCCGACCTAGTCGCCAAAGACTTATTAAATAAACGACAACTTAACTATGCCGAATTTCAACAATTAGTGGAATCACTGCCAGGTGAAGAATCCGCAGGCCCTGCAACCACCCCATTGAACCCGAATGTTGACGACGAAAAAACTTGGGGCGCGTTGGCGTTTGAATCGGGCATTCGATCGCGACTGACGTTGCAAACAGAACAACCTCGAATCGGCGAGCCATTATTATTGAAGTTGGAAGTGAAAAACTTCGGCGAAAAACCGGCCTCGATTGATCCGCAAAAATACGCACCTTTTCGAGTTTTACAAGTTGAATATGTGGGCAAACCAGGTCGAAAACCGTTTATTGGCATGACCCCGCAAACGACAGGGCAATCGATTGAACTTCGGCCCGGTGAGGGCCATGTCTTGTGGGAAAAAGTCGATCTGAACGATTATTATTTAATGAACGATACCGAGCCAGTCGAAATTTTTGCCGAAGGAGGTGAATGGGCTTTCCAAGCAATTTGGCAAGATTCTAATCGAATCACCATTCAACTTCCACCAGGTGAATTGACTAGAAGACAACAGTTGATTGCTGACTTATTGGCAGCGACGCCCGAAGATTGGAAAGTAAGCACGGGGTTTGGTGATATCTTTTTATCTCATTCGCCGACAAATTTAAAAAGCGATGTTACTTCGATACAACTGGTATTTCGCGATGAGACGGCAACGGCTGATTTAATAGACCGATTTCAAAGTCGAAACATGCCGGTCGCCCGATTGGGTACTACTGTGTTTGGAGAAGCTCTACTGATTACCTCAGAGAACGCTGAAAAGTTGTGGCCAGAATTTCAACAGACATTGCATCGAATTCTGACAAAGTTTCGGTATCAAGCGCGAGATGATAAGGCAATTCAAGGTGAATTGGAAACCGATCCGAATAGACCTTGGCAAGCGACGGGCCGAGTTACCGATATCCAAGGCCAACCCATCGTCGGCGCAGTTGTCCGAGCTCATTGCGGTGTGGGGTCTCTACATGAAACTGGGAATGCGACGACCGACGAGCTTGGTAATTATGTATTACACTTTGGGCCGGGAATTTTCTCAAACAATCAACAATTGGTTCAGGCTGCGACAATATCAGTGAAGCTGGACGGTTTTTTTGAAAAGAACCTCGGTCGCCAAGGCGATATGGTGGCGGCGCTAGAAAAACCAGAAAGAATTGAATGGGGTGATCGTACCGAAGAACATCTGTTTTTACCGGGCAAGCCTCGGCAAATCGATTTTGTCTTGGCACCTGCCGTCTCGTTTTCGGGCAGGGTTCTTGTCGGCGACACTTTGCAACCGGTCAAAGACCACAGTGTCTCGCTGACGGGAAAATTCTTGCCACCTTCAACGAGTGTCGTAGCGCAAACCAAGACTGACGAACAAGGAAAATTCTCATTCACAAATTTACCGACAGGGTACGCTTTTCAATTAAAAATTGAATCTGCTGACCGCGAACAAAGACACAACACATTTGCTTCGCCACCGCTTACTTTTTTGGCGCGAAAATTTCCTGAGTTTTCGGCTGTTCAATACTCAACAGACCAGGGGATGTTGCCCTATCATTTTCGCGACTTGCAAATCAATTTACGCGGCAAAGGCAAGAATTGGCGCGAGGCATTGAGTACTCAAGAATCGAAACGCCTGATCCTACAAGGCGACGGGGTCTTCAGTAAAGAATATTTCCAAAGCGAATTAGTAACTTTAGAACTAGGAACGGACGAATAGCAGCGCTGCGTCGCTGAGTTGAACTGTGTTAATTGTTTGGGCAAAGTGTGGCAAGACGAATCAACCCTGTCTCAGAATCTTTTCGGCAGACGTAAATGTCAGCTCGATTACCCGAGTGGTGGTGGCGGACGCCTCTGTCTAGAATGGATGGCTGTTGCGGTATCCCAGATAGGTATCGCTCGGATAATTCTCTCAGTAGGCGACTAGCGATGCCCAAGTTCATTTTATTTTTAATTGTACAATCCATCGCTCTTGCAGTTCTGATATCTGCAACGTTGGCCCATGAACCGCTCAAGGTTTTTATCTTGGTGGGACAGTCCAATATGCAAGGACACGCGCAAGTGCGAACGCTCGAACACCTTCGAGCCAGCGAATCGACGATTCCAATGTACAACTCCATCGTCGATAACCTAGGCCAATCCCGCGTCCATCCGCAAGTCTGGATTTCTTATTTGTCGAGTGAAGGAGTCAAGCAAGGGCCATTGTCAACGGGTTTTGGAGCCGATGCCAACAAGATTGGGCCCGAACTAACCTTTGGCATTGAGATGCAGAAACAATTGGGTGAGCCGATGGTAATCATCAAAGCAGCTTGGGGCGGAAGGAGTTTGCACACTGATTTTCGCTCTCCCAGTGGTGGGCCGTTTGTGTTTCCCGAAGATCAGTTGAAACAATTTGCCGAACAAGGCAAAGACGTTAGCATGATGCAGGCCGAAAAATCTAAGGCAACCGGCAACAGTTACCGCGAGATGATTCAGCACATCCAGTCCACACTTGCCAATCTAGAAAAAAATTATCCCAATTATGACGTAGAGGCTGGGTTTCAGATTGCGGGGCTGGTTTGGTTCCAAGGTTGGAACGATATGGTTGATGGAGGTGTTTATCCTAAACGCGATCAGCCGGGCGGATACAACTTATACAGCGAATTGCTTGGACATTTCATTCGCGACGTTCGACGCGATTTGAACACACCAAACTTGCCTGTGGTGGTTGGAGTGTTGGGTGTGGGGGGACCTATCGCGGAATATGGACCTGAAGAAAAGCGTTACAGCGCTGTGCACCAGAATTTTCGCGATGCAATGGCCGCACCAGCAAAGCTCGACGAATTTCGCGGTACCGTCGCCAATGTCTTGACAGAAAAATACTGGGATCCGGTACTCGATCAATTGGTACGACGACGTGACCAAATGAATCGACGACTGCAGCAGGAGGTAAAAGAAAAATCTTTGGACGATGAGCAAACCCGGCAACGAGAATTAGCGTTTCGCCAGGCAGTATTCAGCGATTCGGAATGGGAGACATTGCAGATCGGTGTTTCGAATCAAGCTTACCATTACCTTGGGTCTGCAAAAATACTCGGTGGAATTGGACAAGGGTTTGCGGAGGCCATGTGGAAACTGATTTCTCAATGATACTCGGACTCTTCACTCGGTAAACGGCTTGGCACAAGGACGTCCTAAATGAATTACAAAGTGTACCGACGGATTATATAGCCAACGGGACTCGGATTAAAGCGATTGTCCTTGATCGCTTTGTGTCAGGTAGAGCTTTTTGGAAGTCAAAAAGTATATACGTGAGAATTCAGCGGAATCAATTGGCCAAACGAAACTTTTCATTTAGAGCTCTTCGAGGATTTTAGTGGTAAAAAAGATTTAACCACGAAAAACACAAAAAGCACGAAAGACGGAATCGGGCGGGCGTGAGACTGGTTGCAGGGAATTGCAGGTAAGATTGGATTCGACTCGACACGCTCTTTCGCGAGGGTCACACAGAGTAGATCGGGAAGCTTCATCAATCGTAGGCAATCGACTAGAGAAACCTGAAGATCGTCCCCGGCCAGCCACTAAAATTCCTGGATAACCTTATTTAGTTTTGCGTTTCTTTTTAGCAGAGATCGGTGCGCGAGGGTTGTAATCGAGTGCCCGGTCAATCCACCAATTTAAATCGGTTTGAACGTCAAATCCTTCGGCTCCCACAAACACAAACCCCCGCATGGGTCGACCGGTAAAATCCATTTCGCGACAGCCAGCCCGGCTCAGTGCCGACTCGTATTCAACGGGATCTAAACGAACCATCAATGAATCTTTGGTGATGCCGATGCACATTTTTCCGGCGACCATAAAGCATAATCCTCCCATCATTTTTTTCTCAACGGGTATGACATGCCGCTGCGAAAACGTTTGACGCACACGATCAGCAAGTGATTCATTGTAGGGCATGACAGAGGCGCCTTTTACCGATAGACGTCGGAACGCTGATTAGTAAATCTGAGATTGTTTTCGATTTCATATTAACAAATTAGTGCCCAGGGTGTAGTGAGCAACAGAAACATCCCGCAGGAGACGCCTTGGGGTATTGGCAGCGCAGGACCAGACGGTAAGTAATCGATATTATTATGGCAAGAATGAATTGTCGGGTGAAAGTCCGACGGACAATTTCTGATCAATTTGTCGTTTCAATGTTCGCCAATAATAATCGTATCGAGCCGTTTTGCTTTCACCCAACTGTGTTCGATGTTTGCTTTTGACGTCATACCATGCATCTTCGCCGCGGGTTTCACCAAAACGCAATACAGATTGCAAAATTGCTGCTTCTCCGGCCTGCTCAACCGCATTAAGTTCGGTACTAAGCCGCGAGCGGTTGTTTATATAATGATCGCCTTGTTCTTTTAGTACCGTTTTCCAATCCAAATACTTCAGCGTATTAAAGGTGCTGTTTGACAAATCGGGAGAATTCGAGGTTAGATCAGCCAATCGGGTGGCGTAGCCCGAAGCAAATTTGTAGAGCACAGCGAGACCACGCCCGGATAAAAGGGCCTCGCCCGCTTGAACTAACCCGCCGGACAGCACGCTAACGGCAACATACGTTGTGGCCTTTACCACTTCGCTGAGAACAACGTTTCCGATTCCAAACCAAAATCCGGCAACGGCGGCCGCGCCGAGTGTTGCAGCTGGCCGGAACTTTTTTCCGGGTTTGCCTGCCGCCTCTAACAAACCATCCCCAATACTCTGGGCCGAGTTTTTGATTTCCCCCACGCCACAATAGCCATCGTTGGTTTGATTGCGAAACAAAACGCCTTTTTCCCAATGCCCTGCGGTGTTGCCGCCTGCAGTTGATTTGTTTGGAACCGGCGTCATCCGGCCAGTTGGAAACGCAGGTTTGACCATCAACGTCGAGGTTGGCCCCTTGGTACCTGCACCGGTGGATTTTAATAAGCTGTTATTAAATCCGTTTGAAAGCATCCCGGATGAATTATTGGAATTGGATAATGCGGCTAAGGGAGACGAATTTGATACAGACTTGTTTGGCAGTTTTCCGGCATAGCTATTTTCCCCTGGAATCCACTTGTTTGGCAACTTGGCCGCAATGATTATGCGAGAGTATCCGACGCCTATGGCGGCGCCTACTGACAGGACGTCGCCGACCGCCCCGTGCAGGTCCGATGCACTGAACGGGCGAGCACAACGAATTGGCGTCCAGCCCAAATCATTGGTATTAAAATCCGGCAACGAGACATCAACCGAAATACCAGGCGTTCCAAATCCAGCGGCGAGCAAAACAAAATCTTCTTGATGGCAGGCCTTGTTGCTTTTAAATGAGAACACCCATCCGCCTCCCGCTAGTCCAATACTAGCTCCGAGGGACAAGACCCCAGCAAA
Organism: Pirellulaceae bacterium; assembly: GCA_041739975.1. Classification (GTDB taxonomy): domain Bacteria; phylum Planctomycetota; class Planctomycetia; order Pirellulales; family Pirellulaceae; genus BJ22. The sequence continues at coordinate 21,030 of JBGSMY010000068.1, read as the reverse complement.
TCTCCAGTCATCGGCCTTTGTATCTTTGCCCACCGTTCACCTCCTATTTTTTCCATATGCCGCTGCTTGCAACATTGGTCGCAGGCAGCAATCCCAAGGCCCAATGCGACAAATGCTGTCTTAGCGCTTCATATGAAAATTTGAAATTCCGGCGAAATGGTGACGTTAGAGCAAGAATTTCCATTGCCATCAATGTTGCATTGGAAATTCGAAGATCGGTCAGGGAAAGGTTCGTTTGCCGTGAAGCAACCAGCCCAGCGGAGTATAGCGAACAAAAACCAAATAGCTGGCCCAACACGGTAACACGGTGAATAACACGGTTAAAAACAACTTAATTTCCGCTGGCCAGGACAAGGGAATAAGCAATGTCTGCAAAAAAATAACTATGGGCAAATGGACCAAATAAACCCAGTACGAACTATCCGCAACAATCCGCAACAGCCCGCTACGATAATTCAGCCATCGTTTGCCAAAAACGAGCGCTACCATTATCCATGACACCGACAAGTAAGCGCCCAAGATCGAAACGATCAAAGTTTCTGTGTTCACACGAGGTAAAGAAGTGGTGATTGCAGATAAGTCCATTTGAGGAAGCAAGCAGTAATAGGGGATAAACAAAGCGGCGCTAACGACAAACAGTTGCCATCGGTAAGTGCTCAATCGTTCCAATAAGGATTCATTGCCCCACAATCGCCATCCGGCGACGTAGAACCACCCATAAAACACAAAGGGCCACCAAGTCGGAATAAATGATTCCGGTGCCGGTATTGGGTTTCCAGCGACAACCAGCGGCGGCACCAACAACAGGGGGAGACTAATTGATACTAGTGGATGCCACCGCTTTTTTAATGTTCCAAACCAATTGAGTCGGGCGACGATAACACTGGCCAATGTGAACCACAATAGATAATAGAGAAACCACAAATGCATCGTGCCCGGAGGTGAAGCGTCATTGTCCGTTGACGATTTTTCCGCCGCGGCGATATATCCCATCAATCCCTGTGGATTTACTTGATAAGACAATGAAAATACGATTACTAAAGTCATCGCGACTAACAGCAATGGATAGAACAATACAAATGGCCCGATGATTCGCAACGCACGACTAGCCAAAAATCCCGCCAAACCGCGCCGCGCGTAAACCATTTTGGCAAAATATCCGGCCAACAAAAAGAATAAGCCCATGCGAAACAGATGAATCCACCAGATGCTGACATCGATCCAGACTCGCGACTGCGTATCCGTTGCTAACCAGATCGATTGCGCGGGATCGGCGTAAGCCAGTGCCGCGTGCAAATAGACGCCGAGCAACATCGCTAACGCGCGGAGGTTATCTAGATAATCGATGCGGATATTGTGGTGCAGCGGAGCCGCCTGGCTTGTTGCAGTTTTGCTCGAAATTAATTGCGCAGGCAACTCGGCAACCAGTTTGGACATCTAAATCAAATCCCGTTTTCGCGTCTGCCAATAGAATGCCAACACGCCAGTTGCAACGATAATCGCTAACTCAATCAACAGGATCTGGAGTATTATCGGAGGCCAAGTCAGTATATCGCTTTTACTCAAAGCGGCGACTTCTGGAATCGCATGGTATTTCATCAAAAAAACATTGAGCCCGACGTTGCCGGCAACCATGACGGAAATTGTCCAGCCAACCGACTCGGAAACTACAGCAACGGCCAATTGCACCATGAACGAGGCCAGCAAAAACCCAAATACCGCCGGTAGCACAGCCAATGAACCGCGTTCGGCCCAAGGCAAAATCGCCGTCCCCAAAGCCGCACAGCCAAACATGGCAGACCATGGGATTAAGTAAGTCGTCAAGACTACGGATATTTTACTAATGGAATAATCCAATAGACTGATCGGTAGACTCATCACAAACATTCGGGTTTGATCGATCGATTCAGACAATAACAAAGTACTGATCAAATGAATCCCCGCGGCGATGGCAGCGGTAATGATCAGAATAAAGCCGATAAAGGAAACGGTTTCATTGGGGATGCAAGCCAATCCAGCGGCAACGATTCCTGCGGCAAAGTAGGCAAATAAGTGTCGACGGCTCAAATAGAGGTCTTTGAGGAACAATATGCGGATGGCTTGTACATTCATATCGCGCTACCTTCTCTGCCGCGTTGCACGGCGCTAACAAAAATCTCTTCTAAAGTCATCGGTTCAATCGATTCAATCGTGCCGCCGGACGCCGTTAGTTGCGATACGACGCTGTCGTCGAACTGGTTGTGCGACAAGACGCGCAGTCCGCGAAACGTGGATTCAATCCGCAGGCCATGAACTGGCGGCATTTTCCAATTGTCAGGTCCGTGTAGTTTGATTCTGCGCCATAGTTCCAAGAAAAGGTCGCGGTCGTGGGAAACGACGACTTGTCCGCGATCGATAAATGTTATCGAGTCGCTGATCTGCTCGACGTCCTGGGTATTGTGTGATGAATACAAGATCGTTCGTTGATCATCTTCGACCACACGCATTAACTCGGTTAATATTTCGTGTTTCGCAACCGGATCAAGGCCGTTTGTCGGTTCATCCAGGATAAGAAGTTTTGGACGACGCGCCAGAATCAATAGCAACATAGCTTTGACTCGTTGACCATGCGAAAGTCCCTTGACGGCCTGTTGTTCGATCAGTCCGAATCGCTCGAGCAATTGTTGGGCGTATTGGTCATCCCAAGTGGGGAAGAGAGAACGCACAAATTGCATGTGCCAAGCCAGCGATTCCGGTTTGTACAACCGCATGTCGTCGGAAAAAAAGCCGACGTCTTGTTTGATTTTGGCTTCATTGGTGGCTAAAGGCAGACCGAAGATGGTCACCGAGCCTGATTCAGGTGTAATCAAACCCATCAACAATCGCATCGTTGTCGATTTACCGGCTCCATTGGGGCCGATTAATCCGGCCACGGATCCTTGGGCCAAATCAAAATTAATTCCTTGCAGTTTGAAATGTGGGTAGGTTTTCGTTACGTTTTTCAACGATGCAGCCAGTACGACTCCACTGGGACATTCTTGTGCGATACTCATGATTTCCCCTTTTGATGTTGCTCATAGACTTCGGCGACCCGTCGTTGCATTTCGGTTTTCGATAGCCCCAGTAGCATGCCTAAACTAACGACTTGTTCTAAATGTTCGCGTAATTCACGTTCTTGAATGGACGACTGTAGGCCAGGTCGCTGCGCGATGACCGAGCCTTTGCCTTGTCGGGTTGCGATGATGCCCTCGCGTTCCAATTCCAAATAAGCGCGTTTGATAGTAATGACGCTGATTTGGAGGTCGGCCGCGAGTTGTCGGATTGAAGGCAATTCGGTCCCAGACGGCAAATCGCCCACCGCCACGCGACGTTTTATCTGCTCCATGACCTGCAGATACAGCGCCCGCGGATCGCCCATCGAAATTGTGATCCAACTGTGCTTTGTCATATACACAGTATACACACCAAGCTTTCGCAGAGCCAGAGCGGTTCTTGGCAATAAAATAAAAAATTTCCCTCGTCCCCGATGACTTGGAGAACAGCCAACGCGAACCGTTTCGGGGCCTCGTCGCAATGGTGCGGTCTGGGTCCGGAAAGAGGAATCAACTCACCAATTCGAATCTGCTAAAATTCTTTCGGGGCAATGCAGTAAACGTTCGACAAATGAAGATTAGTTGATGGGAGTATTTAATGAATAATGTCGAAGTATTGTTGCGGCTGATCGATGAGGCGTTTGATCGAAAATCGTGGCATGGGGCAAATTTGCGAGGGTCCATTCGGGGGCTGACGGCCCTCGAAGCTGCTTGGCGCGCTCAACCACAACGCAAAAACATTCACGAAATGGTGCTGCACTGCGCCTATTGGAAGTATACGGTCCGCCGTCGATTGTGTGGCGAAAAACGAGGCAGTTTTCCATTTAAGGGTTCAAATTGGTTTCTGCGGCCAACGGCGGACGGTCCTAGCACAAGCCAATGGAATGAAGACGTTCAGTTGTTGATCGCCACGCACAAATCATTGCGAAGTGCGATTGCCGCAATCAAGCCCAGTCAGTTGTTGTTACCGGCAGCCGGTGGTTCCACAAAAGTGATTCAGTTGATTACTGGAATTGCTTCTCACGACGTGTATCATGCCGGTCAAATTCAAACGATTAAACGACTATTTGCCGAATCAAACTAAGGCGAGACTCGTTGCCGCAATTAAAAATGTTTTAGGAAGAGAATATGAGTTCAGCCGTTTCTGGCGTAGGTGTTATACGCTGTATTGTTTTGTGGTTGATCGCGACAAGTTTCGGTCTCGCTCAAGAACTGCCTTTGTTGGTCAATGGCGGCTTTGAAACGGTGGATGAAGAATCTAATACCGTGGCCCCTTGGGCTTTTAATTCTACCGGCGATGCCAAGCTATTGATTGAAAAAGACAACGTAAAAACTGGAGAGTATTGCGTTCAAATCGACGCCGTGGGCGAGGGTAACAAGAATCCTCAATTATTTAGTAATTTGGCGCAGTCGCTCGATGCCAAACCTTACCGGGGAAAAAAGGTTCGGATGCGAGCTGCCGTGCGGACGGCGGAACTCGTGGGGCCCGCTGCCGCACAATTGTGGTTAAGGATTGATCTCGCTGCAGATGACGCGGGCAACGCAGCCGTTGGCGGATTTGACAACATGCAGGATCGTCCGATTCGAACCGATGACTGGCAGTACTATGAAATAGTCTTGCCCGTCGATGCGACAGCCGAGAGGATGATTGCTGGCATGTTCGTGCTGGGAAACGGCCAGGCTTGGATTGATGACGTGACTTTGGAAGTGGTCGCCGATGAGGTGCCGACAACTGGAACGAGCACCAAGTCGTCAGCGGCAGCCCGACCCCAATTTTCACCGGAACTTCAAAAGGCTTTTGCGGCGGCGCATCTGGCTCCGCAACAACCCTTTTTTACGCTGTGGCTCGTATTGCCCCTGGTCGCGGTGGTGTTGTTCGCGGTCGCGCTGACCGAGTGGCAATCCAAATCGTCATTGGAGCAACGCAGCGCTGCTTTCCGATTGTTATGCAAATTTGCACTGGGATTTACGATCTGTTATTGGTTGCTGTACTTTTTACCAGCACCGTTGACGTCGATTTTGGATTGGGCGGGCGTTCCCGCAAGTGTTTGGCGGCAGACGGCCGAAAACTGGGTTGTGGGTTTAACCGCCAAGCAATTCTTTGGAATCCAAGATACGTTGGTCGGCCCCAATGGCAGTGGGGACACAACCTGGAATTACTTAGCCGTTTTAAGTTTTTTTTCGATTGCGATAATCGTTGCAATTGTTTATTTGCTAGTGCCGCAGTCGCGGGCGACGGGAGCGATTCAGGTCGATTTGTTGCGGAGCTATTTGCGTTATTGTTTGGCGGCAATCCTGTTGGGATATGGATTGGCCAAAGTTTCCTGGGAATCTAATCAGTTTCCTATCAATGGAACGTTTCAATTGGACAAGACCTGGGGTGAATCGTCGCCCATGAATGTACTGTGGGCCTTTATGGGCGCGTCGCGCAGTTATACGATTTTTGCCGGATTGGGCGAAGTGGCGGCTGCGTTGTTATTGATTTGGCGACGCACGGCGTTGTTGGGTGCGCTAGTGGCCGTAGGTGTGATGGTGAATGTTGCGATGCTCAATTTTTGTTACGACGTTCCGGTTAAATTGTTTTCATCGCATTTGGTCATTGCGGGGTTGTTAATTTTGTTGCCTGATGCCGGCCGATTGTGGTCGTTTTTCATTCGCAATTCGGCCGTACAACCGTCAAACTCTGATCCATGGACAGCTAGGCCTGCGCGTTGGCTCAAACTGGCCGTAAAGTCAACGGTGGTTATTGGTCTCTTTCTATTGCCCGTTGGATTTCATTCATGGAATTTGGTCCAGCAAATCCGCAACGGCATCCCGGCCACGGCCATGGGCGGGGATTTTGATAAAGATAATTATCTATTGACGCGTCGCGGATTTCGCTGGATCAATGAGGTGCCATTTAATCGCTAAACGAATACTGTTGAATTTTATTTAATTCCACTTCTATTCTGGTTTGATCAAACAAATGAATTGAGCGTGTTTCAAATTAGCTGGCCCACCATCATTGACTGCCCCTTGAAACTCAAAGGTCAATCCAGGAATTCGAGGTGACTTGATTGGTTCGGGATGGAATTCGCCCAGGACGTCTTGGATCCGTTCCAAGACAAGATGCAATTTTTTGTCTTTTACATCTCGATTCGTAATCGGTCGAGCTCCATTGGTGGCTGGGTCAAATCCAGTAGAGTTGATTTTGCCGTAAGGTTCCATGGCAATCGTCGCCGTCATGTAATTGTTGTCGATATCAAATAGGTCTTTGCAATCCGGTTCAGCCTGCGTTGCATAGTCGCGGTAGAGATCGACCATGATGGCAGCGACTGACGCCTGTTTGACAACCTTTTCTAATTTATTGATGGCAAAGTTTTCCTGTTCCAACAGTAACGTCATCAGTTCTTTGATAACTTTCTCATCGGTCGATGCGCCTCCAATTGGATCGATGGCCGCTTCTTGGACTCCGGCTTGCTCAAGGACTGATGGTAGGGTCCAAAGTACTAGGCTTCCGGCGAAAACCCAGGTCGCAAAACACACAAAAATTGGTTTGCAAATCGTATTTAACATCCTGATTACTCCTTGTCGTAAAATTTAGGAATTTATTGGGCATTCACATGGGCCTATCAAATAATTCGGATGGGCTCCGAATGCCAGCTTATGTAAAGTTCAATTCAAACTGAGCGTTAATCTTGCGCCGATTCCGGTAAAATTCTTGAAAAAAGATAGTCATGTTTGAATTGTGTGAAAGAATTCGTCCAATGCGTTCGTGATATCCAGGACCAAAATTTCCATGTTTGGCCATTGAATTGCAATGACAATCGCAAACTAAGGGAACTTGTGCACAATCCCACAACGCGAATAAGCATGATAAAACGCCTGCACGCAGGCGGCGATTCGAGATCTTGGGAACAATTTCTGGCCCTTTATCGACCGATAATTTTTCGGGTGGCCCGACGCATGGGACTTGATTTTGCCGATGCCGAGGAAGCGACGCAAGAAGTGTTGTTGCAACTGCTCCGCGTTCTTTCGCAGTGGTCAGCGGTTGGCCCAAAAGCGACTTTTAGAGGTTGGCTATATCGCGTGGCCCGAAATGTGATTATCAAATATAAACGTCAGCTGGGGGGGATTTCTTGGGCCAATGGTGGCGAGATCCCGTCGGACGTTGTCGACCAAACAACCTTTGCCGAGCGGCAATCAGAGAAATTTGATCGACAATTTCGGCAGCAAATTTTTGTTACCATCACTACTCGAATCCAACCGTTGTTCAGCGATCGGAATTGGCAAGCGTTTTGGAGAACCTACGTCGAGGCTCATGATATTACCACTACCGCAAGTGCGCTCAACATGCGAATTGGCGAAGTGTATGTGGCCCGGAGTCGCATCCTGAAACGATTTCGAGAAGAGGCGGAAAAGTTTTCCGAAGGAGTTGTCGCGGATCGGAATTGTTTTGGCGAATAAACGTAAGGTAATTGTGGTCATTCTCTGATTGAATTTAGCATGAACCGATTCCAACATTCCGAACCGTTATCACCGCATTTATCTGATGAACGACTGCAATTGTTATTGTCGGAAAGTGACTTGTTGCGAGCAGGTCACGAGCATGATTTGGATCACTTGGATCATTGCTCGACCTGCCAACGACGTCTCCAAAATTTAACTTCCGATCAATGGTGGTGGCAAACCGTCCGGCCGGAATTGATTTCCAAGCTAAATGACTCGACGATCGATCACTTAATCGTCGAATCCTTGGAGACTGCGGAAGAATATGAGGCCGGGCGATTTGATCCGGTCAAATATCTGACTGCGCGAATGGCGACCGCACCGCGAAACGATTTTCTTGGGCAAATCGATGAATATCTCATCGAACGTGTCATTGGCATTGGAGGAATGGGAATTGTATTCAAAGGTTATGATACCGAGCTAGATCGCGCTGTTGCCATCAAATTTTTAGCGCCACATCTGGATGGATTTGACTTGGCCCGTCAGCGTTTTTTTCGCGAAGCCAAATCAGCGGCAGCTGTTTGTCATGAAAATGTGGTTCGGATTTATCGCATTGGCACACATCGTGGGATGCCATTTTTTGTAATGCCATTCATTTCAAATGATTCGTTGCAATCTTGGGTCGATCGCCAGGGCCCGTTGTCGGCGACGCAATTAACGCAAATCGCCATGCAAATGACTGCCGGCATCGCAGCAGCCCACGAACAAGGTCTGGTGCATCGAGATGTCAAGCCTGGCAATGTGCTTGTGGAGAATGAGTTAAGTCGTGTGTTGATTTCAGATTTTGGATTGGCTCATGATTTTCGCGGCAACGCCATTACTGCGACGGGGTTAATTGCGGGTACTCCCGGTTATATGTCGCCCGAGCAGGCCGCTGGAGCGACCGTTGAGTATCGCAGCGATTTATTTAGTTTGGGAAGTGTGTTGTTTTTTTCCGCCACGGGCCAAATGCCGTTTACCGGCGATAACTCATTGTTGATTCTTGATCGAATTCGCACTCAACAAATTTGCCTGAGTGAGCATCGTCCCGACTTGCCCCCTGCTTTGGTGGCGATCGTAAACAAGTTAATGTCCAAACGCGCTGAACAACGATTCGCGTCAGCTGCTGATACCTTGATAGTCCTAAGCAAGTCTTGGTCAGACACAAATCGACTCGGCGGCAGTCAACAGATTTATGTCAACGATTCTAAGCGAACGAAATGGAAATATTTTGGAATCCAATTTGTCGTCAGCCTGGCGACGGTTTTATTGTTAGCGGCATTTTACATTGCGACATTCTCGTCAATGAATTCCCCGAAGGGGATTTCGTCTCCATCGGAAACACCAAAAGAATTTCTCGACCTCAAGCCAAATTCAAAGGTGCGCAGTGACGCCATGTTTTCAAATCCCAACACGGTGACTTTAGATCATTTTTCTGCGGAGCCGGGGGTTGGTACTCAGGAGCTGGATCATGATCAAAAACCTAAGCCGACATTCGATATGCCCAATACTCGACCATTGGATGGAATGAGCCGCGAGTGACGTAAAATTTGTTGCGATTGGCTCGATCGATTGCTGCTTGCTTCATCTGACAATGTGAGCCAAAGCATTCCCAATGGAACGGTCGCCCCACGGTTGAACTCGCGAGGTGTCGCTTATCACGACATGTCTGTCGAAATGCTCGACGATCGCGGAGGTTAAGAGATCCCCACGCCGGGGCTCATCTGCGAAAATTGCGCCGATTTCGGCATTTTTTTTAAATAGTCGTCACGGAATTTTTGGTACGAGAATTGCTTTCAAGGGCAACCGCAATTGGCGGTTAAGCCGCAATTCATGGATTGACTCCCAGTGCGGAGGGAGAGGCGAGCCGGATGAGAACATTTTTGATAAGTACGACTGGGAGTCGGTAAGCACATGAGCGGAATTCGAAAAACGGATCGAATGCAGGGTTTTACTTTGATCGAGTTGTTAGTGGTAATTGCGATTATCGGCATTTTGGTCGGTATGTTATTGCCTGCTGTGCAATCGGTTCGCGAAGCAGCGCGGCGAACGCAATGTCTAAACAATATTCGCCAAATTGCGTTGGCAAATCACTTATACGAAAGTGCGCGGAAATCATTTCCGCCCAGTTTGATTGCACCGCCACCTGGCCAAACGTATCCAACGAGCAATGCTTCATGGGGAATTATGGGCAGAATCTTGCCGTTTATTGAACAAGAGAATGCTGCAAATTTGGTGAGTTTGGAAGTGGGGTACGACCAGCCGCCAAATAGTTCGTCTGGAATTCCACAGTTGAGAATCCCTACTTTTATGTGCCCTTCCGAAATCAATGATCGTGTTCGTCTAAAACCTGACGGAACGCCTCATACTCACCCCTTGAATTATGCAGGAAACTTTGGCACGTGGTTTGTTTGGGATCCGGTATCAAGACGCGGAGGGGATGGCGTATTTTTTCCAAGTTCGAATTCTAAAACCCGAGATTTTATTGATGGACTTAGTAATACGTTGATGTTTTCTGAAGTCAGAGCCTTTACGCCCTACTCGCGGAATTTGACGGGTGTCTCTCTATCGCGTCCAATAGATGCTAGTGAAGTTGGCACGTATGTGTTGGCCGCTTCGCAGAAAAAGATGGGAGCTTCAACCAACGACAATACCGGTCACACAGAATGGCCTGACGGCCGAATTCATCATGGTGGCTTCACCACTGCGTTGACGCCAAATACAAACGTCGAAGTCACCTATGCAGGAGTTTTATACAGACATTGCGACTTTAATTCCCAAACCGAAGGCGTTCATTTAACGAATCCGACGTGTGCGGCAATCACTGCACGAAGTTACCATCAAGGCGGATTAGTGAATGCGGCGATGGCCGATGGCAGCACCCGCAATTTTACGGCACAAATTGACTTGGTTGTCTGGCGGGCTCTCGGTACACGCGCAGGCGCGGAAATCGTATCAGCGCCGGATTAATCGCTGCACCGATAGATGTACAGCCTTGTGTCAGGCGGAACGTATTATAGATCGAGTAAAGATTTCCGCTGTCGATGGAAATATGGTTGGGAATTTAGAAGTACAAAACACATCTACACCACGTAACCGAGTATTAGATTGGCTTGCTGAATCTGGGGAAGCACAGTGGTATAAAGAAACTAGAGCTGGGGTAATTACCTTCTCGAGAATTCTTTGGTCCGCTGTGCGTTTCTGTTGGATGTCACCTGCGGTCGACTCACATTTTGCCTGACTCGCACAGGAGCCGCCCGCACGCTCCCGGCAATTTCGCAGGTTTTACTTGAGCAGCGTCTTCAGTCTGCGGATTTGTTTGCGGATGATAATCGGCAACCGCAATGTCACTGGTGAAGTGCCAAACCGTTGCACGAACTCGTTAATTGTTGGAGCAATTGCCTCTTGAGTTGTTTGTATTAGGTCATGGGCAGCCTTGATGACAACCGCCGGACGCACGCCTAAATCCAAAGCAAGTAAGTGAAGCTGCGGTGTGCCAATTAAGTCCGGATCGTAAACGCCGCCAATGTGCATCGCCAAGTGACGCGAGATCTTTTTGTAGTTGCGGGTGCAGACGAGGTCATAGAAGGGAGCTAGAGACAATCCGCCCTCCGGGTTGTAAAGCAACGATAAGTTTTTGCCATGGGCGTCTGCGTTGCCGACTAGCAAATTGAAAATTGTCCACCTCAACAATTTTTGCAGTTCAATTAGCGGAAACGATGTATGTTGCCGAATAACGTCCGCACAACGCTTGAGGCCCGGGCCCCCCTCTTTCTCATACTTTTGTAAAGGGCCAATGCCCAGTGCTTGGCAAAAATCTTCTTGGTGCACCCGACGATACTCGCCTGCTCTAGCGGTCTGTTCGCCGGAGCTTCCCGAGACTTGATTGTTGGGCGATAGTTTGGGCCGGTCGCCAATTCGATCGTAGCGTGCAATTACGGCAATCCGTGCTTTGGCCGTGTGTCGTAAACCAACTTCGACGACTGGCAGATCGACCGCGCGCGCTAACAATGAAACGAAAGTTTCATTTTCGGGCAGATGTGAATAGAACGGCGATGCAAATTTGAGTAAGTACGTGCTTGGCGTCCCACCCACCGGAATAAAGACGTTTTCGCCCTCCAGATGCACGGGTAACTTGTCTTGTGCGCCGGCCAGCGAGAGTCGGACTTCGTTTTGACCTGTGATTGCGGAGAATGCATCTGGCGTTCCCACCGACCACTGTGCAAGTTGTTCGTCGGAGATTGGTTCATAACGAGGTCGCAAAGGTGTTGGATCGAGTTGTTGTTGGGAAGTGATAGTCAGGGCCCCGGCACAATCGCCCCCAATCGCTTTGAGTAGTTGAAAGTCGTTTGCATTGGAAATGCCCAGCGATCGACAGATCTGTTGCCGGACATTGGCTTCAGGCAACAAATTGGCAAAATAATGATGTCTGGCACTGGGGGAAAACGTCCCGTCCAGAGGCAACGAGATTGAAATCGGAAACGCGGAGGGCGAGTGGGCCCAAGCCTCGTGGTAACGAAACTCCATCTGACCAGAATTTAGTGGTGTTAACTGGCCGATCAATTGGCGTTCGTAATGAACAAACAGTGCCTCGCTCATTGGGATTCACCTCGCGGCAAGACGTGCAGTTCCAGCCCAAAGACTTGCAGGACGGCAATTGCCAAACCCAATTGCAATGTAGCTTTACCCCGTTCGAGTTCGGACAGAAAACGGACCCCCACGCCAGCCATTCCGGCGGCGTCTTTGAGCGTTAGACCGGCTGCTTTGCGCCTCGCTCGCACTAGTTTTCCGATTTCGATTGGGGTGCTGACTTTGGTCATTTCGCAGTCTCCTAGCACAATTCCCGCTCGGGACAATTGCTGACTTTTATGGGGCTTAGTCCGGTCTGTTTTACCGATCGGTAAATAATTGCCTGTAAATAACAGAAGTCAACCAAAAAATACCGATCGGGAATTATTTTAGCGGAAAAGGAGGAATAGCGTGGTCACCGCCGTATTCGGCGGTGTAGTTGTGGTCACCGCCGTATTCGGCGGTGCAGTCGTAGTCACCGCCGTATTCGTCGGTGCCAAAACCTTTTGTATTGCACTGCATCCAAAAACCACTGGCAGCTTTAGTTGCAAAAATTTCGTCTTGGATTGTCCGCCTGAGGACAAGGCTGACCTACAGTATCCGCCGATGTATTCATCGGCGGTGTATTCATCGGCGGTGTCGTCACCACCTCTGTCCTTGTTATGAAATCACCAACCAAACGATAACCGCCAGCCTTATGATTCCAAACCGGCAAACGGCAACAAGCCAAGCATTAGAACTATCAATAATGTAAGATTTGCGAGAAATTAGTGACCTCCCAATTTTCTAACGGATCCTGACCTTGGAAATCGACGCCAAGATTAAAATTAGAAGTAAATTTGTCGAGAGTTCGAGCACCTTCGAGTCCCCAGCTGGGTTCTAAATAGTACACCGTGGTATTTTGTGGCGAGCCATCACCGCTGATCCCGCTGACAACAACCGCGTGTCGTCCTTGCGATTGTGGTTTGCCGTTCAAACCAAACACTTGCCACCCGTGTATTATCCACAATAAACCCTGTTTTTTAAGCATCGCTTCCCAGTGAGTGGCTTCATAACACTGGAGACCGCGACGGTTAAGCGCTGCGTCGCGTCCAAACGGGTCGCTTTCCCAAACAGGTAATCCTGACTTTAATTGAAAATAACTCAACCAATGGGCTGCCCGCCGCAAACGACCAAGCGCAGTGGCGATGTCAACGTTTTGATTAAGCTTCCAATTTGCCATCATCGTGTATGCCGTAGCCCAACAGCTGGCGTCATCTGGTTGTTTCATCGGTCGAGCGCCACGAACAAAATGGCGGACGGGCTGATACATTTTTGCATGAACGTCCTCGTCGAGTCGCGATAACGTTTGCCGCCCAACAATTCCGTCTGGTGATAAACCCCTGGTTCGCTGAAAATCACCAACAGCAATTCGAGTCTCTTCGCCAAACATGCCATCGGGTGGGCCACCGCTAGTTGACTTCGGCAACGCAAAACCCAGTTTGATCAGTCCGCGTTGGAGTTTTGCAACCGGGTCACCGCGTTCGCCCATTTTCATTGTCGGGCTGTTCTGTGCGGCCTGTTCCAATCGGGAATCACCGCGAAATAAGTCACATTTTAATGGCATAATTGGGTATCGTCCTGAGGCAGACATGGAATCAATGCAATTCACTGGAGTTCATCGAAACCCAAAAGCGGACAAAGACCGGAAAAAAGTCGACTGGGACGGCGGACACCATTACAATCGACGGGTGGACAAATCGCACCAGGCGTAATCGAGATCATTTACATGAAAAAGCTAACATCCTGTTCGCGCCGCGCAATGATCGGGCAAATGGCGGCGGCAGCCTTTCTCAGCGCCCACGAAGCGGCGGCGAATCCGATAAGCCATTTTGCACCGCGATCACCACCGTTACCTCTTGAACGATTGGACTCAACCAATACAAAAAATCGTCGACTGCAGAGTCCTAAACGGTCGCCAGATTTCAGCGAAAATACATCACATCGAATTCATGGGCTTCGATTACTGACGTCCGTGTCATTGAAAAAAATGCAAGATTTCTATTGCCAAACGTTGGGACTTGACCTTGTGTCGGCGCGGGACGACGAACTAGTTATTCGAGTGGGAGGCACATCGATTACTTTTGTTCCGGCCACCGCTACGCAACTTGCCGATAATGGAGGGCGAATTTTTGAAGGTCAAGCAGATAGTGGAGAACCATTTTATCATTTCGCCTTTAACATCGCTGAGAATAAAATCATGGCGGCCCGACAATGGCAACTGCAACGAACGCCATTGGTTCCAACTCCAGTTCATTTACGTGATCCCGCTTTTCCTGATGATATTCGGCACTTCAACAATTGGAATGCTCATTCCATTTTCTTTTTTGATCCTGCCTACAATATCGTCGAATATATTGCTCGGCACGATTTGAAAAATACAGCCTCAGACGCAGACAATTTCGGTCCCAACGACTTGATGTATTGCAGTGAAATTGGTTTTATCGTCGAGGCAGCGAACCGAGAACAAATTGCGCGACAAGTTGGCAAACAATGTGGACTTCAGGAATATCCCAAAGGATCCGAGCCATGGGCCATGGGGGATGAGCGGGGCCTGTTGTTAATTCTTGGAAACTTGGGAGTCATTTGGGGGGAAAACACACAAACTCCTGTCCGTTGGGGAACTTGGCCAACCGAAGCAACCATTGTGGGACCTGCCGCCAATGAAAAAATATTCTCTGGCAAACCCTACCTTATTCACTCGCATCATCCAACGCGATCCCAATCGTAGTCGTCTACTAGACTTACAATATTGCATCGGTGGTACTTGGTCGCGACAATTGGTTCTCTAGCGGTCGAGCGCGGTTCCTTTTTTGCGAACAATTGTAAACCAAGCGAACAAATCATTTTCTAAAGAAATGCCGCTGGCATCCCAGCCTAGTAATTTTCCCAACTGTCGGGCTGCTTGATCGTCGGATTGGTCAAACGCGAGTATTTCGAATCCTGCTGTTTCTAATTGCTCGCGAGTGAAGGGGCACTCGCCGTCTGCCCAAGGAACATATGGCTCGTCATCTTTTGCTTTTGCTGGACAAAGGTTGTAGATCACAATGTAACCATTGGGATTGAGCAGACGATGAATATGTGCCAAGAAGCTGGCGTCATCGACTCCGAGGTCAATCAGTTGCCGCGGATTGGTTACTTGGCGAGTTGGGTGAATGTAACCTTTCTTCAGCGTGTTCTTGGAAATGAATAAATCAAATTGATTGCCCGCCTGTTCCATCAGCTTCGTGTCCGCAGGAAATTGACCATGGAGCAATTGAATGCTCCCCTCGGGCGCCTGTTGTTTGACCCTCTCGTACATCAACGGCAAGATTGGGTCGACATCGGCGGCTACAACATCAATTCCCATGGCGGCCAACATCTGCAATTGTCCAATTGTGCCGTAGCCGAAATCAAAGACTTTGGACCCTTCCGCCAATTTCAAGCCGGCCGACTCAGCCACATCAAAGGCCCGGGCATAGGAAAGTGGACTGCCATATCGTCCTTGATAAAACAGCGCCTCGTCGACGGTACGATCGCGATCACCTAAGCGAATTTGAAAGGGTTCAACCGCCGGTAGCTTGCCAGCGCAATTAGCCCAATTCTGTGTCCATGTCCCATGAATAAACGCAGACATCGACTCGGCTTCAATTGCTAGTTTGGCAACGACGTCGCCCGGTTTGGCAAGGCTGGGTGTTGCCGATGTTTGCGCACTTGTGGCGGCGGTCAAGACGGCAGCCACATTAGAAATGATCATCCCAAATAGGCAGTGGTATTTCATTCGATTCATCGTTAGGTCTTTTGCCGAGTACCACATGATCATGAACTAACTCCCCATGAATTGCCGGTAACTAGATAGTGATCGAATAATTCCAGGTTGAATTGGACATCGCTAGAGCAATCATTATAGCTTAGTTCGTGTCAGCAATTCAAACGATTGGCTATTCAACGTTTGACCGTTAACTTGAATTGTTACGTGGTGAGTTCCGGGATAAAGTTTGAAGGTAGTTGCGTTTGCCCGTAAAGGATGACGCTTGCGCAGTAAAACTGTTTCACCAGGCGACACTTGAACCTGTTTTAGTTTGTGAACTTTCTTTGAACGTTTGCCGTTTGCTTTGGCAAATTCAATTACGTAGTCAACCACCAGACATTCGGGTCGTTGAGCCGAAAGCGTCACAAGAATCTCGAAGGCATCGCCCGGATATAATTCTGTCGGCACCAATTGAAAATCGTCGATTTTGATTTTGGGACGCGTGGCAAAGCCAAGGAATTTAAGTGTCTGAGGATGCCCCTGTTTGACCAGTGTTCGCAAGGCATGTTTGGTGATCCATTGCAGTTCGGGCCTGGACTGTTTTCCGATCGCCTGCCACTTCGTCAACAGGTCCAACACGACATGAGGATCGATTTTAGCCAGATCGTTCAGATGATTGGCAACTGAACGCGTTACGTAACGCGTGGGATCGGTGTGCAATCGGTCCAGCAGTGGCACGGCCGTCATCGGATCGATCGAGATTTTGCCAGACCAGGGAAGGCTAGGCCGTGTGCCTTCACTGACTAATCGCCGCACATGATAGTTCTTGTCGCCTGACCATTTGGTAAGCTCGGACATCGTTCGTTCTGGATGTTCGTTGATAAACGAACGGATGGCGTATTCCATCGAAAATCGCTGGGTGATTTCTTTAAGCGTGCGAAGAGACAGTACGAGCGATTTAGCTGACATTCCATTGCGAACCACAAATTCACCGAGCGGGGCAAATATAAAATCTCCGAAATCGTCGTCCGTTCGTGATGGATCAAGCGGCGGCGGCAAGGCCGCAATAATCTGATTGGCTGCAACCCGAAAATCCGAATTGAGAGAGCTTTCCAACGCAATTGCGATATGAGTAATTCGTTGCTTCAGCTCCAATTCGGCAAGCCCAGACATTGCTTTGCGGACAAAGCGTTTGGCATCGAATGCGGTATCGGCTTGATGAAACAACCCAGCCAAATAGGCTACACGGTTCTGGTTGAATAGATGGTCTTTCAAGCTAAAACGTTGATCTGGGTCGGTCATTGAACTTGCCATCGGAACTTGTCATAAGAGTAGTTTAATACAGCTAATTTAGCAGATTCGGGCCGAAGAAAGCCAATGGCTTCGAGATGTTTTGCATCGTTACCTAGCGAACAGGCCAGCAACCAGAGGTATTATATCGAAATGTATTTCAGCGCAGTTCCTCGATTTGAACTTGGAAATCGGCGGCTTGAAGTGAGATCTGCCAGGGTTCATACTATGGGCAAACATCGTCAGGCCAAATTAAATAGGCAGAGTTCCATCATTTGATTCATCAAGGGTAATTTTCATAAGGGTAATTTTCATGTCGACAAGTCCATTGTGTCTGCACCATGAATTGGCGTTATTGGTTCTCGACGACTCTAAAGGAAGTTTTAGCGGAGCAATGTATCATTATGGCCTAGCCGGAGCAATTTTGAGTGAGCTATTACTCCAGGGCGTAATTAAGGTCACGGACGACAAGGAAAGAATCGTTTCGGTTGCAAACGACAATCCAGTTGGAGATCCCATTCTGGACGAGGTCGTAACTCAGATTTCGAACTCGAAAAAGCCTCGCAATTTAAATCATTGGGTAACCCAGGTTGCGAGCCTCAAAGACCTCGTGCACCGCATTGCCGAACAACTAAGTGAATTAGGTATTGTAACAAAGACTGAAGGGAAATTCCTGTGGCTGTTCACCCGAAGACGTTGGCCAGAGGTGGATGGCAGCTACGAAGATGCAATCCGCCGTCGCATGGCTGATTCCATGTTTTCCGAAAACCAACAGCCGGATGACCGCACGTCCGTATTGATCGCATTGGCCAAGTCGACAAGTGTATTGCATTCAAATTTTGCGCCGGTAGAGTTGCGGCAACACGATTTGCGGATTAAGGAAATCAGCGAAGCGAAAACTTTGGCCGCGGGTGCCACTCAAGAAGTGATCGTCGCCATTCAAGCGGCGATGGTGGTCGCCACGGTGGCGGCAAGCTCGGCCGCGGCCGCTTCCTAAATTCATCGCCAATTCACGATCCAAACAATAACGATCACACGGCCAAATCGTCTAAACAAATAACGCGGTCAAAGATGTTTTTCCGGTTTCATTTGATCGGCTTTTAGTTCTTCGATAAGTGGCCACAATTCATCGATTTCATCTTTGAATAAGTCGCCCACTAACACATCCGTAATCAAGTATTTTTTGTCGGGATACTTGCGAACCAATTGACCAAAACTAAGTCCGTCATAGAACTCACAAACCAGTCGCCGCATGCGATCCATGCCTTTGATGTAGTCGGACTCCCATCGTCGTAAGTAAGTTTCGCTGGTATCGTTGACTTTTAACGCGAGGTCGATCGCCGTGGCGGCCATATCGGCGGACGTGAGTGCTAACATGACACCTGACGAATAGAGTGGGTCCAAAAATCCAAACGCGTCGCCAACGATTACCCAACCGTTTCCGCCACAACGCTGTGCGCGATAACTGTATTCTTTCTGAGCGCGAAACACATCGCACCGAGTCGCGCCATCCAGGCGAGGTTGAACTCCTGGACATCGTTCGACTTGTTCCCAAAAGATTTGCTCCAGATCTCGCGATTGTCGATTGACGAATAAATGTTCGTAAGAGGCGACGACACCGACGCTGACGATGTCATCTTGAAGCGGTATATACCAAAACCAACCTTGTTTTCCCTTGGTCTGCAGAACCACAGTGGGCCCCGAATCGCGACCGCTATCGCGTTGGGCACCTTGGAAATATGTCCACACAGCGGCTTTCTTGAGCACGGGATCCCATTGCCGCAACTGAAATCGATCGATCAGCAATCCGGACTGACCCGCGGCGTCCACGACGACGCGTGCATACGATTCGCGTTCCATATTATCCGCAGTTTTGTATTTGACTCCAATCGCGCGATCGCCGTCGAAAATAACATCCATGACTCGAGAACCTTCGTGAACCATCACGCCGCAATCGCGAGCGTTCTGTAACAACATTTGGTCGAATTCACTCCGCCTCACTTGCCACGTTTGGGACCGCTCGTGGGGGTCGTAGTCTTCAAAATAGAAAGGTTCGGAAAGACGACCATTTTCGGCAACAAATTGTACCGATCGTTTTTTTGTGAACGCGCTGGATTTCATAGCATCCAACAATCCCAGTTTGTGAATGACGTGGTAGGTATGTGGTATCAGCGATTCGCCAATATGAAAGCGAGGAAAGCGATCTCGTTCGTGCAATTCGACCCGCCAACCAGCTTGAGCTAATAGTGTTGCCGTTGCGCTGCCCGACGGACCGCCGCCAATCACCAAAACATCGGCATCCGCTTGTTCTTGGTTCATGTTTATCGACTCTCAATTACTTGGTTGCGATATGATGTCTGCGAAAAAAAAATTGTAACAATAGTCACATCGAAAAGCTGTATCTCGTTTTGGGAATTTCGTGGGACGCGGATAATTTGGGTTTGCCCGTTCGACCCCAGCGGATTATGTTCGTATCATTGACTCGAGCGGGGGTAAAGTCGTTCCATCATACAGGTTGTTTAGCACAGGACATGACGCCATGAATCAAGCCGCCAGTATGACTCATTTGGACGATCGCGTTACCGAGCATATGAAAACGGATGTCGCCAAATTGCGACAGGACCACTCCATCGAGCATTCACTCGCCGCCGTTCGTGAGTTGCCGCCAGAAGGCCGAATCATTTATTTTTATGCAGTGGACGAGCATAATCGATTAGTCGGAATTGTGCCGACTCGGCGCTTGCTGTTGGCTGATCGCACTAGCACCATAAAAGAAATCATGGACCCAGTTGCCATATCGATTTCCCATACAGCCACCGTTTTAGAAGCTTGTGAATTCTTTCTATTGCATCGATACCTAGCCTTCCCCATCGTCGATGACGAAAATCACGTCCTCGGAATGGTTGATGTGGAGCTTTACACCGATGAGATTTTCGAGATCGACAAAAAACAAGATTCCGACGATTTGTTTCAACTGATTGGTGTCCATTTTAATCAATCGCAACAAGCGTCGTCGTTTGCCTCATTTAAAAGCCGGTTTCCTTGGCTAATTGCCAATATTTGCGGTGGAATTTTGGCCGCGTTAATTACTGGTTTTTACGAAATTGAATTACAGAAAGCTGTCGCCCTGGCGCTGTTCATTCCCGTAGTTCTAGCCTTGGCAGAAAGTGTCAGTATTCAATCAGTCAGTATTGCTTTACAGAATCTCCACGGACCTAAACCAACTTGGCAAGCGATATGGTTGAAGTTAACTCGCGAGTTTGGGACGGGAGTGATGTTGGGGACCGCTTGTGCAGTAACGGTTGCGCTCGTGGCATTAATTTGGTTGTGGCAGCCCGCCGTTTCGATCAGCATCCTGGGAGGAATCATGGGTGGCGTAACCATGGCCGCGATGATCGGTGTCGCCATCCCCAATTTGCTGCACAAATTCAAGTTGGAACCGCAAGTTGCTGCCGGACCATTGGCGTTAGCGCTTGCCGATATGGTGACCCTGGTGATTTATTTTTCGATCGCAAGACTGGTCTTGGCATAAACCTATTTGGGTTCAGAACAAGGCTCTGCCTTTGCGATTTCGGTGCGCGGTTGCCAAAAGCCCCCACGTTGGCCGTAAAAGGCCAAAATTTAAGTTTGTCCGGTAATTTTATTGGATGATTGGTGACGAAGCGACACCAGAAATCCTGAGTAACCGGAATTTGGGACAAGAAGATTTGGGACAAGAAGATTTGGGACAAGAAGATTCGGGACAAGAAGATTCGGGACAAGAAGATTCGGGACAAGAAGATTCGGGACAAGAAGATTCGGGACAAGAAGATTCGGGACAAGAAGATTCGGGACAAGAAGATTCGGGACAAGAAGATTCGGGAC
>JBGSMY010000054.1:0-6169 GCA_041739975.1 Pirellulaceae bacterium | reverse complement strand
TATGTTGGAATCGCCCGTGTAGTGAAAAACAGAATTATCCCCGGGGCAAGCCCTAGGGTATTTGTGGTGACGGCCGCAAAAGAAAATATGTATGTTGGAATCGCCCGTGTATTGAAAAACAGAATCATCCCCGGGGCAAGCCCTAGGGTATTCTTGGTGCGCGAGTTGCGAATCCTTTAGTTGTACTTTCCGTGTAGGAAGAGAAACGGTGTCAGGAACGAATGGCTCCGACAGTGCCATTCGTTACTGACGACTTTTCTGTTGAATGTCATTACAGAAACGGGGGCTGAGGAATCATTCCCCATGATTGTGTATCGGCGCGGATTCCGAACCAATTTTCATGAATTCTCAAAACTCCGGATCTGCTTTTTATCGATTGTGCCGTTAAAGTCGGGCCGAAGAAAAATGTTCTCCAATGACAGCGCTAATTTCGCGCAGGCCGCATAGAGATCTGAAGATTTAGTCGGATGATTTGCCTATAGCAGCCAGCCGATATCTTGGTCCTCGCCGGGCAATTGCAGGCATTGGACCGATCCAATTTGGGAATGCTGGGCGATGGCTTTCATGACGGCGTCAGGCGCGGGGGAGTCGAGGTTTAAGACACCAATGGCCGGACCGCCCGGTTTGCGTTGGGCGCGGCCAACGGCCATCTGCGCAATATTGACGCCTTGTTCGGCGAGCAATTTACCGACAAATCCGATAATCCCAGGGACATCATTGTGGGTAAAGACCAGCAAGTGACCGTCGAGAAATGATTCCAGCGGGTGGGATTGCAAGCGAACCAGGCGCGGCATGCTTTTTCCGAAAACGGTTCCAGCGGCAGTAAATTCTCGATCTTCACCTGAGACTTCGGCTGCGATCAGGCTGCTAAACGCCCCAGGTTGAGAACGTCGTTCGGTGTGGATGGTGATACCTCGCTCTTGGCATAATAATTCGGCGTTAACCAAATTGCATTGCTGCGTGATTTGAGCCAACAGTCCAGCACAGAAAGCGGCGGTTAACAACCGCGGGTCTTCGCTGGCGATATCGCCAGAATAAGTCAATTTGACTTGGTCGATGGCGCCGCCATGCCATTGCGACAACAACAAGCCCAACCGAAAAGCGACATTTAAATAGCCGCGCAAATGATCCAACGTAGCCACATCGATGGGCAGGGCATTGACCGCATGTCGAATTTCTCCCGACTGCAAATAACTCAGCAATAACTGCACGGCCTCTACGGCGACGTTTCGTTGGGCCTCTTCGGTGCTGGCTCCTAAGTGTGGCGTGCAAAGTGCCCCGCGCATTTTGAACAAGGGGTGGTCCGTACAAGGCTCTTGGGTGTAGACGTCCAGTGCGACTCCCGCGAGCGCGCCGCTGGCCAAGGCCTCGACGAGCGCTGATTCTTCATAGATACCACCACGTGCGCAGTTGACCAAGCGACAGCCTGGTTTCATGCGAGCAATTTGCTCAGCGCCGATCATGTTTTCGGTTTCGGGAGTCAACGGCGTATGCACAGTAAGAAAATCGATTTGAGGCAATAACTCATCGAGTGACTGGCAAACATCGATTGGCAACGATTGTTGTTTGTCCCGAGGTAAAAACGGGTCATAACCAACAATCCGCATATTGAAGGCCTTGGCAAAACTGGCTACCGTTTGGCCGATCCGTCCCAGTCCGATGATGCCTAGGGTTTTGCCGTTGAGTTCAACGCCTGAAAAAGACTTTCGATCCCAAACGCCGCGTTCCAACGAGCCGTGTGCCGGAGCAATTTGGCGGGCCAACCCTAACAGTAGAGCCATCGTGTGTTCCGCAGTACTGACCGTATTGCCCGCAGGAGTATTCATGACAATGATACCTGCGCGAGTCGCGGCTGACTTGTCGATGTTATCGGTCCCAACGCCTGCCCGAACAATTGCCTTCAGTCGGCGATTACCTTCTAAACATTTGGCTGTAATTTTTACTCCCGAGCGACAAATTGCTCCGTCGAACTCAAGCAATGCCAGTCGTAATGCCTCGTCTTTTAAACCCAAGCGGATTTCGTAGGAAATTTCGGCGGCATTGTCTAAAAGCTGTAGCCCCTCGGCGGAAAGGTCGTCTAAAACAATGATTCGTGGCACTCGGAAATTCTCCTCGTAAATCAAACCAAAAAAAGGCGATAATTCAATCCTGGTCGTACGGACTGGACCCAGGCGAACAAATTGGACTCATGAGTGAGTTGGAATAGGACCGTTGCGTTCGAATAGCACCGATGAGTTTGACCAAGCATTCGATTCGCAATTAATCTGTACAAACAAAAAACGGGGGCTAGGAACTTTTCCTCAAGTTCACCGTCCCCCGAAATTATCGAAATTGTCTAACTAAAAAAACACAACGGCCTTCGTCGTTTTCGTAGCCATTCCCTTAGCCGTTCTTTTGCGCAAAGTCAGCCATAAATTGGGCCAGAGCATGGCAGCCTTCGATGGGCATGGCGTTATAAATCGAAGCTCGCATTCCGCCCAAGCTGCGATGGCCTTTCAGGTCGCTCAGCAAATGTTGTTTCGCTTCGTTGACAAACTTCTGATCCAACTCGGGCGTCGGCGTTTTGAATGGAACATTCATTAACGAGCGATCGGAAACTTTGGCATGCCCAGTGTAAAAGCCACTATGTTGATCGAGGGTTTGATATAAAATCGATGCTTTTTGGCGATTATGTTTTTCCATTTGCTCCAATCCACCAATTTCTTCTTGAATCCATCGGCATACCAAGCCGGTTACGTAAATTGAAAACGTTGGCGGCGTGTTAAACATTTGGTCTTCCGCAGCAGCGTGAGCCGCGTAGCTGAGATAACCAGGTGCGCGGCCTTTCGTTTTTTCGATTAAGTCTTTGCGCAGAATCACAATGGTGCATCCGGCTACTCCGGCGTTCTTTTGGGCACAAGCGTAGATCATGCCATAGTCAGCCACTCGAATGGGTCGCGACATAAAGTCACTGGAGGCATCATTGATCAGAGGCACGTTGCCGGTTTGGGGTGGTGCCGAAAACTGGACGCCGTGAATTGTCTCATTCGAGGTGAAATGGACATAGTTGGCATTCGGGTTTAGTTTCAATTCGCTTGCGTTGGGTGTTCTGGAGTAATTGGATTCAGCACCATCCCAGGCATTATTGACATTGGCAATCGCTTTGGCATCGCCGCTGGAATATTTTCCCCAAGCACCTGTAACGATGTAGTCGGCCGGTTGATCTTTGCCGTTAGCAAAATTCATAGGGATCATCAGGTTTTGCAAGCGGCCGCCGCCTTGCACAAACATCACTTCGTAATCATCCGGAATACTCAAGACTTGTCGCAAGCGAGTGCCTACTTCGCGATGCAAATCGATGTAAGTCTTGCTGCGGTGGCTCATTTCAAAGACGCTCAAACCTGTGTCGTTGTACGACAGCATTTGGCTTTGGATTTCCTCCAAAATGCTTAGCGGCAAAGTCGCTGGGCCGGCTGAAAAATTGTAGACACGTGTAAGTGTGGTTTGATTCATGAAAATTTTCCCTTACCAAATTCGCGCTGGCTGAAAACCAATAATTTAGGTCAAAAAAATCACGGGTGAAAGCGGGGAATGCTGGATTTGCGGGGCCCGAGACCTCGTGATTTGCGTAGACAATAGTATAGTTGTGAGGTAAGCTAAGGCTAACGGTCGTCGCTTTGGGGTTGCGGTATAGCTTGTGGCGACTAGTTTGCCTTATTACTCATCTGTGTTTCGGAACGACGTCTGTGCTGGGTTCACCCAAAATAATCGCCAAAGCATGCTGCTGGTTGCTGGTCTACCAGCTCGGCGCTTGTTCGTGTGGTTGTTTGGATGAAAACCTGTGGTATCGGGGGGCTTTGACCTGTTTATCGGCGTTTCATTGTGATTTCGGATTCACATCTCACGGTGCAGAGTTTCCGCAGCCCGATAATTCTCGATCGGAAAGCCGTGAGGCTCAGTTCGCCCATGAGTCTTATGAAAATTCTCACTCATCACACGACCATTCCGATTGTGAATGCAGTGGGCGTCCACATTTTATTGGAAACCGGTTCGCATCAGCTGCTGTTGATGAATGGAATTGGTTACCGCTTGAATTTCCGGCCACGGCAAGCTTTTATCTTGGTATAGACTGGTACCGTCAGAACCATCAGGCTCCGATAGAAACCTGGTCGCTGTGTCGATTTCATTCACTTCTGGCGTCTCCTGTTAACGCCACGGTTTGTCGGCTGCTGATTTAGGCCCGCTCTTTCCTATTGCTTGTGCATCTTATTGACGCGTTGTTCGCGTTTGCGCGAGTTTCTGTTGTGCGCTTTCCTGGAATGAAGTTAAGGAATTTCTAGTATGAGTCGAAAAACGTCGGCGACTCGCGTTCGCTGGGTTGGTTTGCTGTTGATGTTGATCATTGGCATTGCTTGCGGCATTTTCCTACCGGGGCCGCAGGCTTGGCGTGCGCTGCTAACAGGTTGGCTCGCGGCTATTGAAAATGGCGATCACGGAGCAGGTGCCAGTAAAACCGAAGTCGAAGAGGAGCATGATCACGAACATGGGGCGGATGTCGTCGTGGTTTCAGATCGGGTTCGCGCGAGTTTAGGTTTAGTCATCGCTCCGGTTGAATTGGACAGCTATACCGGCATGCATGAGGTTCACGGATTCGTCCGCGAATTGCCGGGAACACAAGACATGCGAGTCAGCAGTCGCTATGCGGGTGTGGTTGCCGAAGTGTATGCCGTCCAGGGGACACCCGTCCGTCCGGGAGATCGGATATGTCGGATTGAACTCGTAGGTGAAGACCTAGCGCGAGCGCAAATTGAGTTGCTGGACAGTTTGACTCAACTGGAGATCATTGCCACTGAATTGGAACGATTACGGCCATTGGTTGATGCGGGAGGTGTTACTGGCCGACGGGTGTTGGATTTGGAATACGAACAGCAACGATTCAAAGCTAAAGCTGAAACTCGGCGTCAAGAGTTGTTTTTGCGGGGATTGGCCCTTGAGCAAGTGCAGGAGATTGAATCCAAACGGCAATTGGTTCAAGAAGTTACAGTTACAGTTCCAGAGAATTTGTTGCCGCCACAACTGAACGATGAGAGCTATGCCAATGACTTTGTTGAGCAGTTTTACGTTGAGTCGATTGCGGCCAAACCCGGTACCTTTATTGAGGCCGGGGCCGATTTGGTCAAATTGGCTTTTCATGAAGTGTTAGCTGTCGAGGGGCACGCCTTCGAAAAGGACTTGCCGACCCTGCGAGAGCT
Source organism: Pirellulaceae bacterium (assembly GCA_041739975.1). Classification (GTDB taxonomy): domain Bacteria; phylum Planctomycetota; class Planctomycetia; order Pirellulales; family Pirellulaceae; genus BJ22. The sequence continues at coordinate 938 of JBGSMY010000054.1, read as the reverse complement.
AATGGCAAAGGGAGGAACCGTCGATTTATCGATAGGACCCGAGGCATTAGAGGTTCAAATTCACGATTTGCCAGTTGCTTATTTATCGAATCATGCCGACGGAACGACCAATTCCTTTCCGTTTTATGTGTACTTTGTTAACCGTTCGACGGTGGTAAGTCTTGCCAATGAAACCGGAGTAGTTGAATCGAGCCTCTGGAAACCGGGACAGCGGGCACACGTGCATATCCCTCAGCAAACGTTTCAGAAAAAGATTGTTTTGCCACGGGAAGCCGTGGTGCTCGATGGCGTAAGACACTTGGTTTTTAAACGTTTGGAAATTGCCCCAGCAGACCAAGACAACGCAATGAGCCATTCTCACGGTGATGAATACGAGCCCATCGAAGTGCACGTGCTGTTTCAGGACCGCAGTTTTGCCGTCATTGAACCCAATGAGGAATTGCAGCCAGGCACTTGGATCGCCAAACGCGGTGCAAGTCATTTGTATTTTGCTTGGCAAGCTCAGCAGGCGAGCGGTGGTGGAGGTCACGATCATGATCACTAAAAGATGGAGTGATTCGCAGTGGTCTAAAAGTGTAGGGAGGGGTCGTTGATGTTGCAAGCCATTATTCGTTTTGCCCTGCGTGAGCGGTTGATGTTACTGACCGCTATAGTCGGAGTTGTCGTTTACGGATGGCTCAATATCCCCAAGCTTCCCATCGATGTGTTTCCTGACATTACGCGTCCCCGAGTGGCGATTATCACGGAATGTCCGGGAGTGGCCCCCGAAGAAGTTGAGATGTTGGTTACGATGCCACTCGAAATTGCACTCAGTGGTGCGCCGGGGGTCGAAGCGATTCGCAGTACAACGGACATGGGATTGTCCGTTATCCAAGTGGAATTTGCTTGGAATCAAGATGTCTATCGCGGCCGCCAGGTCGTCCAAGAACGAATCGCAA
>JBGSMY010000018.1:0-52917 GCA_041739975.1 Pirellulaceae bacterium | reverse complement strand
CTGCGGGATTTGTTTCGTTTTCAAAAAGAGACCGTTCGGTATCGATTCACAAACTCACTTGACGAAAAATCACAAAATCTTCGTGGGAAGTATATGATAAAGGCTATCACGAACGCCGTCCGGCGCCCAGCATACCTATTTTCAAGCATCATTTACTTTAATCTACTTCGGAAAAATCACAACCGAGACCGTTGCCGATTCGGCGGATAAAAACGACGACAAATTCGCGTTTCCAAGCCGCTCCTGACGGCACTAAGCCCTGAAGGCACTAAGCCCTGACGGCACTCCAACGTGGATTGGGTTCTGGAGCCAAATGCACCGGACGACCCATTTGAACTCGTTCTACTTGATCGAGCAATTGTCTTGTATCAACAGAATTGTCTGCGAATCTTAATATCAGGTCATTTTGCCAAGTCGCTTCCGGTTCGAGCCACACAGTGCGTTGGTGCTGAGCTTCGAAGGTGCGGATATTTGGAAAGTTAGTGGCTGGCTCCAACCCGATTACAAATCCGTCCGCACTGGACGTCAGATTTTTCCAGAGCGAAAAGCACGGCATCGCGGCCACGGAAAATTCAATTCCAGCCGCCGCGGTTCGTTCGGAATTTGTCAAAACGGCAAATGAATTTCCGTGTTCGTCCCCCATTGGCTCGCAAAAATATACGTGTTCCGGCTCGCCCGCTTTATACCTTTCGATTTGGTTCCAGTGATTCATCGAGGGTGCGCTATTCCAATCTCGGGGAGTAACCACGGCAACCGGACAAGCAATTCGGCCGCCCGGACTCAATAGCGGTTCACCTAAATTGAAATGATATAACATCTGAAAATCACGAGCAGCACCAGCAAAATTAGTCACTCGATCAACGATAGCGATTGCCCTATGGGCAACGTCCATTCGATATTCAGTGTGCAGCCGCCATTTGTGAAAATGAAAACGTGTCTCCCAAACGTCACCTGACAAAATAACTTGGGAAGTCTGCGGGCAAATCGAAAGCGAAACCGATTGTGACGGTAAGTTGGCGATGCGCCCATGTAGCGGATATTTCAGTCGATGGTGCTCGTCGAATTCTGGAGCGCCGTTACTTGTCAATCCACAGCGTACGAACAATTCATCGAAGCCATCGAGCCATCCCAAACCGCTAGGTTCCGCCATCGGTACCCACTGCGGATGAATGGGCCCCCGAATCGGTGAAATCCAGCCAAAACGTTGGTCATTCACCACGACAGATTCGATCGAAAGGCCGCGAGTTAATAACCAGGAAACCGACATTCCAGCCTGTGACAAGGTCAGTCGATTAACTCCCGCCGATCGACCGCTTGATAAACATTCTTGTCGCACCAGACAATCGGCGAATTCAAATTCTTCGACCTGCCCTAGTTGTAAAGTATCGCTAATTTCGCGAATCTCGGCTCGACTCATCGCTGTTTCTCCGGCTCGTTACACCCACCGTAAATTTATGATTCCAAGGACTTCAACCGCGGATAGCTGGGGAACAATGCCAATTGCTCGCGCACCTTGCTTGTCAGCTCCCGAGCCAACGAATAAAACTATCATCTTTGAGGATTTGGGGAAGCATCCTGGGGGATTGCGCGGGGCGAAATAAGCCATTTTCGCCAAGTCCAACGGTTGATTAATTTGAATAGCGAATTTATGACGAACTCTAGTCCGACGGTAGTTAAGTCCGACAACGTGGCCAAAATCCTCGATCGCGCTTGGAGCGCTGGCCAAGGCATATTGCGACTTACCCCCACCTGGGTTCCTCGCAGTTTCCTGCATCCTGGACGTCGGATCCGGCTGCATCCCGACGACTACTACGCACTCGGTGCCAATCGCGGAGGCATCGACGAACGCTGGTTTTCCAGCACCACTGAAGCCGCTAATGAAAATCGACAATGGCATGAAGGGCTTAGTTTCTGTTTGTTTGAAAACCAACAATTTCTGCTGCGCGATGCCGTTGCCGAAGCTGGTGCGAAACTGATCGGATCGGAGATGTTTCAACAGTTCTCGCGGTGGCCGGTATACTCGAAGTTTTTTGATAATATGGGGCCAATCCCTCACCATATGCACCAAAGCGATGCCGACGCCAAACTCGTTGGACAAGAAGGCAAACCCGAAGCCTATTATTTCCCGCCTCAATACAATAATTGCGATAACCACTTCCCCTACACTTTCATGGGGTTGGAGCCAGGTACTCAACGCGATCATGTGCGAGATTGCCTCGCCCAGTGGGAAGCGGCTGACAACCAAATCCTTAGTCTGTCAAAGGCTTATAAACTCAAAAAAGGGTCAGGCTGGTTAATCCCCCCAGGCGTACTCCATGCACCCGGTTCGCTCTGTACCTACGAACCGCAGTGGGGAAGTGATGTGTTCTCGATGTTTCAAAATATCGTCGAAGGCCGATTTGTCCCGCGGCAATTGTTAGTCAAAGACATGCCTGCCGCCAAACATCAAGATCTTGATTTTATTATTGGACAACTCGACTGGGACAAGAACATTGACCCCAATTTCAAACGAAACAATTACCTGGAACCCATCGTCGCAGACCAAGGTCCAGGTTGGGTTGATCGCTGGGTGGTTTATGGACGCGTTAATGGCCAACAGCTCTTTAGTGCCAAGGAATTAACACTTGAACCTGGTGCGAGAGTCACCCTCCGCGATCCCGGCGCCAGTGGCTGGCTGACAGTCCAAGGTGCTGGAAAAATCGGTCCTTACCCGACCCAAACACCGGTCCTGATCCGTTTTGGTCAGTTGACCGACGACGAGTTCTTTATCTCGCATGCGGCCGCTAGCCAAGGAGTTGAAATCGTTAATTCGGGCACGGAACCTTTAGTTGGCTTGCGCTATTTTGGGCCCGACGTTTTCAACCAATTCCCAGAAGTAGGCGCGCATTTAGACAACAATCAATAAATAATCGAATCACAAATATTTCGACCCGATGACTGGCAATACTCTCATTCATAAACACACTGAATTCGCTAGGCATCCGATTTCGTTAGATCAAACTTTTAATCAACGGCACACAATCGTACTAAAGCACACATTCGTACTAAGGAATTTAAAACCATGGCAGAATTAAAACTTCACAATGCCTTGTGGCCAGGGCTAGTCGGCAAAGGCCCGGAAGCCGAGGAGCCGGCAATCGATTTGGATACCATGTTGCAATTGACCGCTCAGGCTCAAGTCGACGGCCGAAAATTCGACGGCGTCGATTTGTTTCTGTACGAACCACATATCAATATCGATATTGCCGATGACCAACTCCGCAAACTGGCCGACAAAATAGTCGGACACGGATTTGTTATCGGCAGCGTCGTTGCTCCGGTTTGGTTTGATGGGTCGGCCATGGGCGACAAACAGCAACGTCGCAATTTCCTGACAGCCATTGACAAAGCCTGTCGGATTGCCAGTCGCCTCAGCGAATGGGGTGTCCGACCTTACGGAATCGTTCGCATCGACTCGGCCGCTGGGGCGGCCGCTTGGCAAGCAGATCCGCAAGTAAATCAAAGCGCGATTGCCGACACGTTTCGACAGGCGGCCGATATTGCAGATACTTACGGGGAACGTTTGGCGGCTGAAGGGGAGATCTGCTGGGGCGGCATGCACAGTTGGAAACACATGCTGCAATTATTGGAAATGATCGATCGCCCCAAAACGGTCGGTTTCCAAGCGGATCTAGCGCATACCTATCTTTATTTGATGGGCTACAATGCCCCCGAACATGCTTTGTTGTCAGCGAATTATTCTGATTCAGAATTTTGGCAAGCTTACAAAACAATGACCGATGCTCTGAGGCCCTGGACGATTGATTTCCATGTCGCTCAAAATGATGGTTCGGTTCATGGCAGTGGCTCTCACGATAAGACCGGTCGACATTGCCTGCCCGACGATCCTCAAGGCAAACTCGATGTTGTCAAATGCTCGCAGTATTGGCTGCAAGATGCGTCCGCCCGGGGTATCAAACACATTTGTTGGGATGGCTGTATGTTCCCCAATGCCACTCTGATGAACCCGCAAACCTGGAATACAATTCTCAAATTAATGCTCGACGTCCAAACCGCACAATAAGGAATACACGATATGCCACCCAAAGACCTACGCATTGGAATGATTGGATACGGCTTTATGGGCCGCGCTCACTCCAACGCCTACACCAAGGTTAACCACTTTTTCGACCTGCCCTTTCGCCCGGTTTTGCAAGCGGCCTGTGCACGTAATGCCGAGTCGATTCAGGCATTTGCCGATCAATGGGGTTATCAGTCGATCGAAGTCGATTGGCGAAAATTAATCGCCCGCAAGGATATCGATGCCATTGATATCTGTGTGCCTAACAATCTGCATTGCGAAATTGCCTTGGCAGCAGCTGACGCCGGCAAAATCATTCTTTGTGAAAAACCGTTGGCGATGAACGTCGAAGAAGGTGAACGGATGTGCCAAGCGGTGGAGCGCACAGGTGTTCCCAATATCGTTTGGTACAACTACCGCCGCGTGCCCGCAGTGACCCTTGCCAAAAATTTAATCGACCAAGGAAATCTGGGGCGGATCTATCATTATCGGGCTAACTTCCTGCAAGACTGGACCATCTCGGAGGACTTGCCACAAGGTGGCAACGGTTTGTGGCGGTTGGATGTCGACGCCGCAGGTTCGGGTGTGACCGGCGATCTGTTGGCACACTGTATCGATACGGCTCTCTGGCTAAACGGACCCATCGCCGACGTTACCGCTATGACCGAAACGTTTGTCAAACAACGACAACATAACTTGACGGGCAAAGTCGAACCCGTAGGCATCGATGATGCTTGTTCGTTCTTGTGTCATTTTCAAAATGGCTCTTTGGGTTTGTTTGAGTCAACGCGTTATGCCCGCGGACACAAAGCGCTTTATACGTTCGAAGTAAACGGCGAACACGCTTCCTTAAAATGGGACCTGCACGATCTTCATCGCCTGGAGTACTTTGATCATCGTGATCCCGGAGTGGTCCGCGGTTGGCGCAGTATCCATGTCACCGATAATGGCGGCGATCACCCTTATATGAACCATTGGTGGGTTCCCGGTTTGCAAATCGGATACGAACACAGTTTTGTCCATCAGGTGGCTGATTTTTTAACCGGTTTAGGAGAGAATCGCCCCGTCGGGCCGACCTTCCGCGATGCTTTAGAAACCCAGCGCGTTTGCGAAGCGGTCATTAACAGCGCGAAAGATCGAACTTGGCACTCGATTTAGGTTTAACAAACCCCATTGAGGTCGATAGCCGAGTTGGCAAGTGAGGTCCATTACCGGTTGCTTCGCGCAGAGTATTTCATCGGTAATCCTCCGGTTGGAAAAAATCAGGCCTTAAAAAAATCGGCTTGAAAAGGCGTAAACAGCGCCGTGGACTAATCGTCTGCGCTGCTGGAGTCTTTGATTACAAACCGAGCCCGCAATCTTGCGACTTCGGTCGCCAATCCAGCCAACTCAACGGAGCGCAAGACCTCTTCGAAGTCCTTGTAGGCGGCCGGTGCCTCATCGCGCGGATACTGGCGACAGTTTGACAAAATATCCATCGCCTCAAACGATTGATCAATGGCCGTTTGGTCCAACTCTCGAGTGGCTTGTTTGCGCCCCATTCGACGTCCAGCGCCGTGATTTACGCTATAACAACTCACCACCGCCCCTGGATCAGCAACCATTACGCTGGACCCAGCCTGAGGATTACCTGGCAATAAAATGGGGTGTCCCGTCGTTGCAAATGGCGTGTTTTCCAGGCTGCGATGTCCGGCGGGAAAAGCTCGCGTTGCGCCTTTGCGATGCACCCAAGCCCAACCTTGGGGGGTCGGCTCACGGCGGGCAATGTTGTGACTTATAAAGTACACGAGTTGACTGCGGATACCAGGAAACACTTCGGCAAAAGCCTCTGCGACTAACGAGTTAATCAATAGGTGATTGACCGTGGCAAAATTAGCCCCCAGCGCCATATCGTCGAGATAAGCGTTCGCTTCCGGCGTTCCCAAAGGTGCGTATACCAGCTCACGATCACTGCCTGGCAACGGAATTTGCCATTCTTTAAATTTTTGCTGCAACGAACGAAATTGATGCATGGCTAAGTTATGCCCAATTCCCCGCGAACCGCAATGCGATAGAAACGCAACATTGCCATGCCGCAGTCCAAAAACTTCACCTACAGCACGCGCGCGAGCCTTCGGAGAAATGTCAACGACTTCGCATTCACCAAAGTGATTACCGCCTCCATAAGAACCCAATTGACTGACCTTCTCCGAAAAACTTTTAAAGGTCGATCGGTCTAAATGCCAGTCGAGACGGTGGCGCAACGATTCGCTAGAATCGTCGTGACCGACATGCACGGCGTCTTCACAGCGCAGCGACCATTGCGGAGGAATTCCCAATTGCTCGCAGACCGAGGGCGTGGCTCCGTCAACGACGGCTTCTAACCCTAGTTTCGGATCGACCCTACGGGATTTGGAGGCATGTCGTTGCCCTCGACCAGCGCCAGTGGGCGTCCGCTCGCAAATAGCATCGATCAATTTCCGGCGGACACGACGATCGCTCATTTCTTCGGCCGGCAGTTCTAATTGCAACAGACTCATGGAACATTTGATGTCGACACCCACCGGACCAGGGTAAATATGTGAAGGCGAAACCATCACGCATCCAATGGGCGCTCCGTAGCCACAATGGCCGTCCGGATTCAAAACCACGGCCTCGACCCCCGGCGCGTTGCGAGAATTGATCGCTTGTTGCAAACAGAGGTCGTCAAAAGTACTGCGAATTGCTTCGGTACCGATGACGGTAATCGGCGTTACTGAACGGCCCGTCGGCAACGAAGCAGTGGCGGGGCCGGTAGGAATCATTTCAAATGGCATAACGCCTCATTTAATTTTGGCTGGTGAGCAATGCACCTAGCTGTACGTCTTCGCCCACATCCCACTCTTGGGGACGATCAGAATGACGAACGACACGGCGATAGAGCGTATCGCGCTCCACAGGTTCGCGCCCGGCCTCGCGAATCAAGTGTTCAATACGATCCACCGTCAACAATTCGGGGGTAGTCGCTCCGGCATCATGATAAATCAACTCATGTCGCACCGTGCCGTCCAGATCATCAGCGCCATATGACAAAGCGGTTTGAGCCGTACCGATTCCCAACATGATCCAATAAGCCTTGATATGGGCAATGTTGTCCAACATCAAACGGCTTATGGCCATGGTTCTGAGATCCATCAAAGCCGTCGGCTTGGGAATATGTGCTAGGCCCGTATTGTCTGGGTGAAATGCCAAAGGAATAAACGTTTGAAAACCACCCGTTTCATCTTGTAATTCACGCAATCGAATTAAATGATCGATGCGGTGAAACGGTTGCTCAATATGTCCGTATAACATCGTGCAATTGGACCGTATTCCCATCTGGTGCGCCGTGCGGTGGATGTTGATCCAATTGGAACCGTCGGCTTTGTGCTCGCAGATCTTGTCGCGCACTTCCGGGTGAAATATCTCAGCGCCACCACCTGGCAGGCTTCCCAACCCAACAGCTCGCAATTGTTCCAGCACCCACTGAGTCGATTGTTTTGTCAGAAACTCGAACCAATTCAATTCGACCGCCGTCCAACCCTTTAAATGCAATTTTGGATAGGCCTCGTGCAAAATCTTAAGCAAATTAGAATACCATTCGAATTTTCGTTGATGGTGCAATCCGCCGACAATGTGCATTTCTGTGCAACCATTTTCCACCGCTTCCCGACCGCGCTCCAGAATTTGTTCGTCGCTCATCACATAACTTTTGGCACTGCGCAAATCCGAGCGAAAGGCACAAAACGTACAACGATAAACGCAAATATTAGTGGCGTTCAAATGTGTGTTGATGTTGTAGTATCCAAAATTTCCATTGATCCGTTCCCGCACCAAATTGGCCAATTGGCCAACGTCGTTAAGAGGGATCTCCGGTTCATACATCAACATCCCGTCAGCAAACGACAATCGTTCCCCGGATTCCACTTTTTCCTGAATCGCTTTTAACCGGGGATCCACTGTATAGATCATGGACGTTTCTACTTTCTTGCTAACAATCATTCGTTACCAAACGGCGTCAATGGTGGCTACGATCAATAGTCCCATGCTGACAACTACGTTGACATTAAAAAACGCTTGATTTACTCGCGACAAATCGCCAGGACGAACTAACCAATGCTCATAGGCCAAAAGGCCGGCGATTGCCAAAACTCCAACACCGTAAATCGCTCCCAGTCCCATCTGAGGCGCACCCCAAAGATGAGCAAACGGCAGCAATATTAATAACACTAACATCAGGGCATGCAGCGCTGCCGCGAGTCGCAACGCTCCCGAAACGCCCATCAAGACGGGAATACTTTTTAGTTTGGCTTGCCGATCAAAGGCGTAATCCTGACACGCATAAATAATGTCAAACCCGGCGACCCAGACCAACACCGCGGCACCTAAGATCAGGGCCGGGATCAAGTCGGCCGGATGCATCATCACTTCATCGCCGCGAATGGCCAGCCAAGCACAGATCGGGGCCAACATTAGAGCAAGTCCCAGCCAAAAATGGACAAAGGCCGTAAACCGCTTGGCATAACTGTACCCCAACAATACGGCCAATACAGGTACGGAAACGGCCAGCGGCAACCAATTAGGTAGAAAAATCAACATGGCCGAAAAGTAAATTACCAACGACCCACAAATAAAAAACGCAACGCTGGAAATGCTTAGCACGCCTTGGGGGAGATGGCGATTGGCAGTTCGCGGATTTTGTGCATCGATTTGACGATCAACCAAACGGTTAAATGCCATCGCCGCCGATCGCGCGCCCACCATCGCCAACACAATTCCGATGAAAGTCTGCCACTGAAAAACGGTCGTATGGCCGGCGCTATCGGTGGCCGTCCAAGCAAGAACGGCCGCCAACAATGCAAATGGCAACGCAAACAAAGTATGGCTGAAACGAATCATCTCCAAGAGATATCGCAAATGCAGCCAAAATTGTGAGGTCGCCGTCAACATTTCTATCAAGATCCTCATTGGCAAGCTAAGGCTGCCACATCGGCCCAATCTGCTCCACGCTCCCATGCCAAAGCCGTTAGTCCAAAGCCCTCAGTCCAATGCCCTCAATCCAAATTTCACTAGCCCAATGTACCAATATCGCACAATGCCACCCAGGCCACTCGAACAACCAGGTCTCTCGCCCACTAAGGGCCTTCGACCACTTAGGGCCCACTACCATTCAACGCACTTGGTATTTAAGCGGTGAACCTTGAGAAATCTGGCCCCAAAGCGGGCATGGGTAGTTAACCGTAGGGCCCATTAACCGGCAACAGGGAAACAATTTTCGTCCCTTCAAATTGGTTGCTGGGATCGCGTCATAAGATTCCAAAATTTTCTAATTTTTTTCGCGTCGATCAGACCGGCCCGCCCCCGTCCGCAAACGGCCCCGCGGACTGCCAAAATATCCGCTGGTAAGTCGGCGACTTTAGGTACTTGATCGAAAGAAATCGATCCCGCGAGGGCGATTAGCATCTCGTGTGCATGGACACGACCAATGAGAGACTCGAGCTGGGATCGCGTCAAATAGTCCAGCAGACGACCGCGACGTTTGAAAAACGTATCCAACAACACCACGCCACAACCGACTTCAACCGCAAAATCTATGATTTCGGCAGGCGCAGGTGCTTGGCACAATTGATGATCAACATATGCGACTGCCACAGGAATGACACCGGTTGGCATTTGCGACCACAATTTTTGCCATTGCAATCGCCATTGGGGCTCCTGGGCAAGGCCTGACATGCCAAACTTGGCAAATGAAACCGGTGGCATTTCCGCCAAACTCAAATCGGATGTCATCCACTCGGACAGTTCCCCCAGTGCCACACTTAAAGCCCGTCGCCCGGCGACGAAGTCAAATATCGACTGAATTTCGGTCCATTCAGCTCTTCCCAATGAACCACGTTTAGGCTCTTTGATGTCGATAATATCGACTGGCTCGCCGAGCACTTGGTGGGCTTCCGCGACACTTCGGACACTGACTAGTAATCGCATGATTCACATCATAAAATTGAACTCTAGATCACGATAACGGTCGACATTGTAACCGAAAGATTAGCGACGTTGGACTTTGAGACTATTGATAGTTCGCATGCCCTTCAAGAATTCTGCACCCGGCTGCGCGGAGCTGAATACGTCGCCTTTGACACTGAATTTGTTTCCGAAAATCGTTATCGTCCGCAATTATGTCTTGTTCAAGTGGCGACTCCCGATAGTTTGGCAATCATTGATGCAATCGCGGTTCACGACTTGTCGCCGTTTTGGCAATTAATCAGTCACGATGTTCAATCGACGATTGCGCACGCCTCGCGCGAAGAATTCTTATTTTGCTTTCGCGACTCTGGCCTGAGACCCAAGAATTTATTTGATATTCAGCTGGCCGCCGGCTTTGTTGGGTTAGATTACCCGGCTTCATATTCTACGTTAGTCGAGTCATTGTTGGGAAAAACGGTCGCCAAAGGTGAAACACGGACGGATTGGCGAGTCCGCCCCTTGAGTCGCCGACAAATTTCTTACGCGTTGCAAGACGTCGAGTACCTTGGCGAATTGGCGGTCCAGCTTCGCGTGCAACTTGATAAGTTGCAGCGATTTGACTGGTATGTCGAGGAACTCAGCCATTGGCAAACCGAGTTGGAGTCCACTGAAACGGAACTACAGTGGCGTCGTTTGCCAGGATTAAGCCGTTTATCGCGGCGTGCTTTGGGAATTGCTCGTCAAATTTTTCAGTGGCGCGACCAGCAAGCTCGCGGACAAGAACGATCGCCACGGCGCATCATCCCCGACGATTTAGTCGTGGAAATTGCCAAACGGGGCGAAGGCGATGTGGCAAAGCTCAAGGCGATTCGCGGCCTGACTCAACGTATAAACGAACGTTACCTCGGCGAAATCGCCGCCCAGGTTCAACATGCACTTCGGCTGCCTGATAACCAATTGCCCGAACGTGGCGCAGCCGTCCCAACTGTTTCGCTAGGCTTGTTGGGGCAATTCCTGGCAACTGGCCTGGGGCTCATGTGCGTTCAACAACAATTGGCACCTTCGCTCGTGGCGACAGCCCAAGACATTCGGGACCTCGCTGCCTGGAAACTTGGGTTAATGCGGAGCGACGAAGCTCCTTATCTGTTATCGGGCTGGCGCCGTCACGTTATTGGTGATGTGATGGACGATATTATCGCTGGGAAATTAGCTCTGCGAATTGGCGATCCGAAATCAAATTCGCCGTTGCGACTGGAACGATGGCCAGAAAAATAAAGGTCTGTTTTGTTAGACAATTTTATGAGCATGCTCCCAAATTCCATTTCTAATCTTAGTAGTCTACGTTTCGCATATTTAAAACTGCCCATCGGCAACTCAAAATTGCTGCGGTGCCATTGGTGGCGGTACCTAACATTAATGAGTTTGGTCTCGGCAGTTATTGGCGGGAATGAACAACTGCGGGCCTACATTCCGCAAAACATCCCGCCATCGTGGAATTGGGAAATCCAACAAGTTGGCGATCGCCCTAGTTTGCGAGGTGTCTTCGTCGTCAATGCTCGGACAATTTGGGCCAGTGGAAATCAAGGCACTGTCGTTCGCTCCCTCGACGGTGGACTAACTTGGGAAAATGTCGCTCCCAAAGATTTATCAAAGCTCGATTTCCGTGACATTCATGCATGGGATGAAAATCAAGCGATTATCATGGCTGCTGGCCAACCTGCCGTCTTTTATTCAACAAAAGATGGTGGCCAGTCGTGGCAGAAAGTTTATGAATCGCCTGAGCCAACGGCATTTTTCGATGCGATGGAATTCGCTGGCGGAGACAGTGGGTTAGCCTTTAGCGATCCCGTTGACGGCCATTTGTTATTAGTGAAGACCAGCGATCGGGGACAGAGCTGGGAAGTTATGCCTGCCGAAAAATCACCTCAAATCGCGGTTGGGGAAGCAGGTTTCGCAGCCAGCGGCACTTGTCTCTGTATGCTCGGTTCTCAAGTCTGGATTGGCTTAGGAGGATTACATGCCGGGCGGCAATCGGCAACCGACAAAGCCGAATCAAACAAAGAAGTAAGTGGAGAGTCCGCCATCCCGATCGTCGATTCGTCGGCTCCCAATCGAGCGCGGGTCTGGCGCGGAAATGTAAATTCTGACCAATGGTCGGCGGTGGATACCCCCCTGGAAAGTACTCAATCCAGCGGAGTTTTTTCAGTCAAGTTTTGCACACCCCAAATTGGCATTGCGGTCGGCGGCGATTATCAACAACCCGAACAACGTTCTATTGTCGCTTGTTTTTCTCGCGACGGTGGCCAATCGTGGCAAAGTGCTGTTTCGATGCCAGGCGGTTATCGTTCAGCTGTTGCCGTAACACCCTACAAAGGTCAGCGATTATGGGTTTGCGTTGGCCCCAATGGCACAGACGGCTCAGACGATGACGGAGAACATTGGTTTCCACTATCTTTGGAAGGTTTTCACGCTATTTCAATCTCCGCAGATGGACAACTGGCAATCGGTGTTGGGTCCGACGGTCGAATCGGGCGAACTCGACCTCAATAAACGCGATCTGGACCTTTGGTCGATCGCCCGCTCCGTACCGATGTGGCTCAATTTTTTCGAATATTGGATTTCTGATGTCTTCGCTAATTCTCGGGTCGCACATGTCCATCGAAGGTGGATTCTATCGTGCCGTCGAGCGGGCCGCCGAAGCCGGTTGTAATTGTCTGCAATTATTCACCGCGCCACCGCGACAATTCGCGGCCCATATCATTGATGAAGAGGCCGTTACGCCTGGCGAATCCCAATCCAATCGAGCGTTGCAGAATCTGGTTCAACCTGGGAATCAATTCCAAGAAGCCCTGCAACGATGCCATATTTCCCATCCCTTGTCACATGCTTCTTATCTCATCAACCTTGGCAGTCCCGATGCTAATTTGAGGCAAAAAGGAATTCAAGCAACGTTGAGCGAACTGGATCGCGCGGCCATGCTGGGCATCCCAAATGTAGTCCTGCACCCAGGTGCCTATACCTCGTCCACCATCGAGACGGGTTTGACGTTGGTCTGCGATTCATTGGATTACATATTCGAACGATCCGCACATACTCCTACACGGATATTACTTGAGAATACCGCAGGACAAGGCACCACGCTGGGTTCAAAGATTGATGAGTTGGGGTTTATCTTAAAACGGGTGCCCCAGGTCGAAAGGTTAGGTGTTTGCATCGATACCTGTCACGCGTTTGCGGCTGGATACGATCTGTCATGCGCTGCGGGCCTTGAGAACCTACTCAGCGAAATACAGCGGCATATTGGGCTCGAACAAATCATTGCTCTCCATTTAAACGACAGCAAAAAGGAATGCGGAAGCCGAGTCGACCGCCACGAACACATCGGCCATGGTCGCATTGGACTTGATGGGTTCCGACTTATACTCAATGACACCCGGTTAAACTCCATCCCGATGTATTTGGAAACGGAAAAAGGGACGCATGACGGCGAAGACTGGGATGTTATCAATTTGCGCACACTGCGTTCGCTTGTCTAAAAATATAAAATCGCTACCTGTACCAGAGCCAAACCATGACACGAACAATTGAAAGAAGCCTGTTCTTGCTGTTAGGAGTTAGTGTTTCTGCCTTGTTAATCCAAGACAACCCAGAAACACCTCGCTGGAGAGGTCTCGATGCCAATTTGTATCTGCAAATGTCGGCGGAATACCGAGCTTGTTGCCTGCAGTCATTCGCTTGGGGCACGCAGCGCGTCAAGCAACAACTGGCCGCCATGCCAGAGGGCAGTTGGCCACCGGCGGTCGTGATGGATCTCGACGAAACCGTTTTGGACAACAGCGGTTTTCAAGCGGACCAAATTCGTGCCGGTCGAGCCTACGACTACAGCCATTGGGAAATCTGGGAACGAGAAGGCGGTTCGCGGGTTGAGCTGGTGCCCGGCGCATTGACTTTTATTAGCCAACTCCAAGCACTCGGGGTGCAACCGATCTTCATTACAAATCGAAACGAGAAATATCACCAACAAACCATGGAAATTTTGAAACGATATTCGATCGGTGTGCCGCCCCAATTCTTGTTATGTGCTAACGAGGCAACCGGGACAAACAAATCGTCTCGACGCGACTGGGTGAACCATCGATTCAATGTCTTGTTGACCTTGGGCGATAACCTGCGCGATTTCGACGAACAATTCCGATTTCAAACCCCAATTGATCAAAACGCCGTGCAACAACGCAAAACGGCCGTTGATAACCAAATCGCTAAATGGGGTAACGACTGGATCATACTCCCTAACCCGGCATATGGGGAGTGGAATAAGCCATTAACTGCGGGTGAAGCTGATATTCGTTGGTTAGTTCCGGCCAAGTCAGGCGACTGATTGAATCAAATCGCCTCAGTCGGTTAAAATGAAGTCGCTACAAAATATGTTTGAGGCAATCTGAAATCTGTTCCCCTGGGAAGTCCTTAGAATGAAACCGCTGATTTTAGCTACTTGTTTTTTGATGGGTTGTTTGTTCATGGTGAATGTCAAGTCGCAACCGAACCAAGCGTCATCGGCCGGTTCGCTTCAAGCTGCTAGCAATGAAAGTTCTTCAGCGGTTTTAACCGAACCCTACGGCAAAACGAAAACAGGTGAGCAAGTGACTTTGTTTACCATGAAAAACAAAAATGGCTTAGTTTTGAAAATGATCGACTACGGTGCAACTGTAGTGAGTTTGGAAACGCCGGACCGTCAGGGCAAGTTAGGAAATATCGTCCTTACCTGCCCAAACATCACAGGATTTGAAGATTGCACGATGTATTTTAATGGAACCGTGGGGCGATTTTGCAATCGAATCGCCAAAGGTCAATTTTCGATTGGCGACAAATCATTTCAATTGGCTACCAACAATGGGCCAAATCATTTGCACGGTGGCGTGAAGGGTTATGATAAGGTCATGTGGAAGGCTGAAGCGTCAGACTCGGATGCGGGACCAGCGGTAACCTTTAAATACCTCAGCAAGGATGGCGAAGAAAATTACCCCGGCAATTTGGAAATTCAAGTGACCTATACTCTCAGTCATGCGGATGAGTTCATTGTGGAATTCCGAGCCACGACGGATTCGGCGACCCACGTTAACCTCACCAACCATAATTATTGGAATTTGGCCGGTAAAGGAACCATTCAAGACCACGAACTACGACTTGCGTCGGCCAAGTACTTGCCTGTAGATGATACGGGAATTCCAACCGGCGACTTGGCTGCGGTGGCAAACACTCCTTTTGACTTCAATCAATCGACGGTTATCGGTTCGCGATTTGATCAGCTGACTGGAACTCCGATTGGATATGATCATTGTTATGTTGTCGACGGTACCATCGGCACCCTGCGATTGGCAGCGGTTGTCAAAGACAAATCGTCCGGTCGTTCGATGGAAATACATACCACGGAACCTGGCATTCAGTTTTATACTGGCAATTTTTTGGATGGGACCCTCGCCAGCGGCAACTATCCGCAATACAGCGCGTTGTGCCTGGAAACTCAACATTTTCCTGATTCACCAAATCAACCCAAGTTTCCTACAACGCTGTTGAATCCGGGTGAAAAATATTTCCATAAAACTGTGCACAAGTTTAAAGCCGAGTGAGCGATCTTCGCCCTAAAGCGCTATCCGATTGGCTGATGATAGCAATCGGACCGATCCTGATCATGTTGATGGTCGGCAGTCTGGTTTTTTTCCTAATTGAAGTCTTTTACCGCGGACCCCATGCCGCGCGGCTGTGTTGGATCATGGGGTTATTTGTGGGCGCCGCTGTGCTGGTGGCAAGAATTTCAATTGAAGAAGGCCGTCAGCGTGCTGCAATTTTTGGCATTGCTTTAGGCGCAGCAGTGTTTCTTACCAGCTCGGTATTGATCGAGTTCCAAGGTTTCTTGGCCTTTTTAAAACCTCTGTTGCTCCTTTTATTTATTCTGGTCGTACTTTGGACGGCCAATCGTCTGACCTGGGACTGTACGGTAATTGACCAAAGTCGCGATGTAACTGCTACCGGGTTAATCGACTTGTGGGGATTCGGAAAACGCAAGACACCGCCACCCGCGCCTGACTCAAGTATTTCAAGTAATCCAGTGACGCAGCAGACCGATCAGCCGGCTAGTGATTCGCAAGCCGGCAATCTTTTTTGGGCTTTGTTATCTGGATCAGGTGGCCAAAATACGCCTGGATTATGGACGCTGTACTTGTCGTTGGTCGCAGTTCCCTTGTTTGCCGTTGGGCAATGGTTTGTGGCCACAGACCAACAAGGGCGGTTAGGCTGGTCCGTTATGTTGTTTGCAATTTACATTGCCGCGACATTGGCGCTCATGACGACCACCAGTTTATTGGGATTGCAGCGTTATTTGCTTCGTCGACAAGTTGAAATGCCAAGTGATCTGATGCGGCGATGGATGACCGTTGGGTGTTCAATCGCATTGGCACTACTCGTTGTGGTCCTGGTGCTGCCTAAACCACAGCTAAAAAGTTCCGTGCAAAATAGTCTCGCTTGGCTTACCACACCAACTCGCTCAAGCTCTCAATTTGCTCTTGGAAAAGACGGCACGGAAACCAAGCCTTCGGGAAATTCCCAAACCGATTCTCCAGACGCTGAGAAAACCCGCCCTGGAAAATCGGGCAAAGATGGCCCAAACGCTGGCAATTCCTCCCAAGGCCAATCGTCCAATTCGGGTCCCAAAACGTCCGGAAGCTCAGGATCTGGACGCTCAAACAACAACCAACAAAACAACCAACAAAACAACCAACAAAACAACCAACAAAACAACCAACAAAACAACCAACAAAACAACCAACAAAACAACCAACAAAACAACCAACAAAACAGCCAACAAAACAACCAACAAAACAGCCAACAAAACAACCAACAAAACAGCCAACAAAACAACCAACAAAACAACCAACAAAACAACAACCAACAAAACAACAACCAACAAAACAACAGCCAACAAAACAACAGCCAACAAAACAACAGCCAACAAAACAACAGCCAACAAAACAGCAACCAGCAAAACAGCAACCAGCAAAACAGCAACCAGCAAAACAGCAACCAGCAAAACAGCAACCAGCAATCGCCGGACGACAAAAAAGCGGAAGAAACCGACGAACGAAAAGATGAAGCGGACCGATCCAAGACAAGCGTGCCACCCAATCAAGCGACCCGATCGTCGTCCTCAAGCAATAACGGTGCTCAATCGACGCCCCCAAATAATCCACCGCAGCGCTTAGCGCCCGAATCGCTTTCGCGTTTGGCATCTGGATTGACGACGCTGTTGGGTATTGCCGCCTTACTTGCCGGACTGTGGTTTTTCCGAAAAGAATTGGCTCAATTGATTCGCGAAATCCTGGACGCATGGTCTAGTTGGTGGGGACGAAAACCTCGTACTTCGCCCGCACTAACGTCAACGAAATCGGCGCCCAAAACTGTTGCCAAAAAACGTTCGTTTGCTGACTTTAACAACCCGTTTGTCACTGGTGACGTAGAACGCTGGTCGCCTGAAGACTGCATCCGTTATACCTTCTCGGCGTTGGAGGCATTTGCTGCAGATGTATCGCTCGACCGGCAGACGGATCAAACCCCGCTTGAATTTGTCGAGCGACTTGGTCAACAACATCACGAGTTGCTCGCCGACGCCAGTGCCCTAGCTGCATCTTACTGCCAAGTGGCTTATGGTCGTCAGTCGATGAGTCGGCAACAATTGGACCCGGCAAAACGCGTCTGGGGGGTCATGACCCAGATAATGAACGCTTGGCGACAACGAGCGAACTAATTTAGCCAAATGCAACGGTAAGCCAACAAACACATAGCACAGTATAGTCATAGCACAGTAGAGTAGAGTATCGGAAATGGAGTATCGATGGATCGCAATCGGTTATTACAACGCTTTTTGAGTTTTGTTAGGGTCAATACGACAGCGAATGACCAAACAACTGATTACCCCAGCAGCCCGGGTCAATGGACATTGGGCAAACAACTCGTTGAAGAATTGCGATCGATGGGCCTCACCGACGCCATTCAAGACCAACATGGCATTGTGATGGCGACGGTACCCGCCAGTCCCGGGTGCATGGCCCCGGCGATTTGTTTCAATGCTCACCTCGATACCTCGCCGGAGACAACTGGCGCAAATGTACAGCCACAGGTGATACCCGATTATCGAGGTGGCGATATTCAGCTTAAGGGTGCCGTAGGATCGAGTATTACCGTTTCGCAAAGTCCCGAGTTGTCGACCGTGCATGGCCATACATTGATCACCACTGATGGAACGACGTTACTTGGTGGCGATGACAAGGCGGGTGTTGCCATCATCATGGAAATCGCACAGCATTTGTGCGAACATCCAGAAATCACACATGGTCCGGTTCGAGTTTTGTTCACGTGCGATGAGGAGATTGGCCGCGGTGCTCAACATGTCGATCTGGCAGCAATCGGTTCCGTTGCGGCCTATACGTTTGATGGCGGTTCGCGGAATTTAGTCGATCACGAAACATTTTCGGCCGATCTGGCTACCGTAACCGTCCATGGCGTCAATATTCACCCTTCCATTGGCAAAGGGAAAATGGTTAATGCGGTGCGAATTGCCTCGGCACTTATTGATCGATTGCCTCGCGATATGTCACCCGAACAGACTTGCGACCGGCAAGGATTTCTTCACCCGTACACGATCGAAGGTGGGGTCGCCAAAACGGAGGTTCGAATCTTGTTGCGAGATTTTGTGGCCGCTAATTTAGTCCAACAAGCTGACTTGATTCGCGCCACGGCCAAGGCAGTGGAACTCGAATTCCCCGGTAGCCGGATTGAAGTCGCGGTTCGCAAACAATATCGAAATATGGCCGATGGATTGGCACACGAACCCCGCGCTCTACAATTTGCATTGGATGCTCATCGACAACTGGGGCGCGATCCACAACTGACGATTATTCGCGGAGGGACCGATGGCAGTCAATTTACCGAAATGGGACTGCCGACACCCAACCTGAGTTCGGGCCAGCATAACATTCATTCGCCACTGGAATGGGCCTCACTCGATGAAATGTTGGCAGCATGTGAGGTTGGAGTCGAAATTGTCAAATGCTGGGGTCGCGCTAGCTAACACAGTTGGCTCAGTCCTAAGCAATATGCGGCCGATCTCGATTTCTGTCGCCTCCATTGTCCGATCTGGACGATCCAATACGAAGTTATGGATTCTGTCCGGTGGCAATGGTCAAGAGTCATGAGTCGAAAATCGCCCGCGAAAACTCCGATCACCTATTCGCTCGGTTGGCGTCTATTGCGGCATCCGGTGACGACGATGTCGGTCGCGCTGGTTTTGCTGATCGCGCTTACGGATGCGTGTTGGCAAGAATTTCGCGAGGAAATTGTCGATGGTCGAAAACTAGTTTTGACGGCGGACGCCGTTCAAATCAATCCACCGACAGATTTTTTTCCGGCCAGCGTTGTTGAGGACATTAAACGTCAAATCTCAGCAAACGAACCTTGGCTGATAACCCCTCAACTACTTACACAAACGGTGGCCCACGTCGAATCTTTTCCAAGTGTTCAGTCCGTCGAGAGCGCCCACAAGACGGCCAGCGGAATCAAACTCCAGGTTCGGTATCGTCAACCGGTCGCTAAATTGGAATTGGCCCCCCAAAGATTTTGGGTTATCGATCAAACGGGAACTGTTTTAGTTGCCGACGTCACCGACGCCAATTCAATAAACAAAAATCTCAACTTGGATTCTTTACTCCGCGTGGAATTGAGGGACCTAAGCGGTTATAGCGACAAACAACCTGGAGAGGCCTGGCAAGACGATTTGGTCGTCCAGTCGGCGGCGATCTGCCATCAATTGAAGCCCTATTGGCAATCTTGGAAGATTTTTCAATTGGTTAGCTTCTGCCACCCGCAACAATCGCCTAGCGAGCAATTGCCTTGGGAATTATGGACCCGCAATGGCTCCAAAATTATTTGGTCCAATTCGTTGGCAACCGACAATGTTCCTGCAATACAAAAAATAGATTCCATTACCCAATGGATCGGCCAAAATGGTCCTTTGAGCCAAATCCCGTTAGACCAAGCCCTTGATGTTCGAGATGGCAAGGCTCAATTAATTCAGTGGCACCGTCCTATCCGTTGAAAATTGACGGGCTCGTCAAAAATCGAATAACGTTTCACTCCCCTGTTTCGATATGAGGCGCCAAAGTTCTGGCCAAGGCGTTATACCCGGAGTCCCCGGAGTCGCTTGGATATCCGATTTAGTACACCGTTCGGATATGAATCCAGGGTTGTCTGATCGGAAACAAGATTTTTATGACGCCAAATCCGGGAAAAAAAGGTAATTTAAATTCAGGGGACGAATGAAATAAACGTTAAGGAATTGGAGTTATCAAACCGCAGTTTACGGGGTTCTAACTGTAGCCAATCGTCAACTTGACAGCATTTCGACCTTTGGCACGGCACGGTTTTTGCTTGGTAATCAAGCAAGTTCGATTGTGTCTGACAATTTGACTTGTGGCGGATTTAGTCAACAATTGCCCCGACTCGCGAAATATGGCAGACCACCCCATTCGTTTTGGGCATATTTATAAAGTGGTCGGTTTCTCGCGAGTTTAATTTGAGCGGAAAAATTTCCGATCATTTTGATCCAAGTGTCGCGAGTTTTCGTAGTAAAGAAAACAGAACAAAGTCCTAAAAGAGTTTTTGTCCGGGAGTGTGTTAAACGAATTGACCGTTGTTCGATCTCCAATCATTTGTGTTGTCATTCAGGTGAACCATGAACGCTAACAACAGATTTATGCCTACGACGAGGGGGAACGGACCTGCGAGCAATCTTAAAGGTCAGTTGTTAATTGCCACTCCGTTGTTGCGCGAAACCAATTTTGAAAAAACCGTCGTTTTGATCGTTCAAGATGACGAGCAAGGGATATTTGGAATCGTATTGAATCGCCCGGCTACGGAGCCATTATTGCAAGCGTGGCGGCAAATCTCTGGCGATGAACAAACAGAGCTTGACCATTTCTCACTGGGCGGTCCCCTGGGGGGCCCGATTTACGCCGTGCATCCAATCGAGTCACTGGGCGAAGTCCCCATGCAAGATGGCGTGTTCTTAACGGCCTCAGCCGAAGTAATCGACAAAGTAATTCAGTCGGGCAATGAACGATTTCGAATATTCTTTGGAATTGCAGGCTGGCAACCCCAACAATTGACCCAAGAATTGTCGCGGGGACTCTGGCACTTGATGCCGGGGGACTCCAATTTGGTGTTTGAAGATCCAACGTTCTTATGGGAACGCTCCTTGCTCAGTTTCGGGCGTACGACAATGCGCTCAGTTGTCGGCCCTTCTTTTCGGATTTCATCCGACCCGACTCGAAATTAACACAAGCTGTGTCGGCTGTTGATTGAAGGTTGCTGACTCGTGGACTGTTGACCGCAACACTGCAAACGGTGTTATCAAAAGTTGATATCAAAAGTTGATATCACTGCCAAATGCCTATATATTAAGCCCGGTACATTATGTCCGGTACATTATGCCCGGTACATTATGCCCGGTATTTAAGCCCGGCTGGGTATTTGGCCTGGATAGGCTCTCGAACCTAACGAATTCTAGTATTGGTCAAGTTGCAATCAAATTGCATCTATGCGAAACTTAGTCAACGACTGTCACCGAGCCATCATCAAGTCAATTGTATTGGCCAGGTTTACTTATAATTTGGTAGGTTGTAATTTTCTAAGAAAGTTTGGAGCAATGAAAGTGAACTTAATCGCGGGCAACCGCATGTCATCTTGGTTTTATTGTTTTTTGCTTTCGGCCGCCGTTGTCCTGAACTTCGCGGGTTGTGATGGAGGATCAACAGTCGGCAAAGGCAGTGGCACTGCCAACGGCACGGCCGCTACAGGCGATACTGACGATCACGACCATGACCACGAATCGCATGCCGACCATGGTCCCAACCACGGTCATTTGATTACCGCGGACTCGTCCGATCACGGGTTGGAATGGACCCACTCCAACAGTAACGATATCATTCGCATTTTCCTGCTGGATGGCAAAAAAGAAAAAAATCAACCGGCAAAAGTTGACAGCCTGACGATCTCTCGGGCCACCGGCAATACCAGTGACAAATGGGTACTCACCGCGGTAAACCCTAATTCGGCTGGCGAGTCTGCCGAGTATATGCTCGACAGCAAAGAGTTAAATCTGGCGATGGCTCTCGGTGTCAATATCGAAATCAAAATGGGCGATAAAACAGTCAAGGCCACCATCCCACCGCATGCCCCACACGACCATTAATCATGACTGAGTCCTCATTGCCAGCACGCTCGGGAATGACGTTGCCGCGTCTCGATGTGTCTCGATCTCCACAAGATCGCTTTGCTGACTTTTTGCAAAGTCGTGGAATGCGAGACACGCGGCAACGACAGACTCTGCTGGCAGCCGTTTTTAAGCAACAGCACCATTTTGATGCGGACCAACTCATTGAACAATTGCCCCGACGGGGACAACAAAATTATGTCAGCCGCCCAACGGTCTATCGAACCTTGGGCGAATTCGTGGAAGCAGGCTTGCTCAAGAAATTCGATCTGGATGGCCGCTGTCTTTATGAGCACGACTATGGCTACCCCGAACATGACCACTTGTTGTGTTTGGAATGTCGACGATTATTTGAATTCGAAAACGATGCCCTGAAAAAACTGGTGGGTGAAATTGCACTCCAAGCACAGTTTCAAGTCCAATCCCAGCGGTTAATCGTCGAAGGTGTCTGTATCGATTGCCGCCGCAACCATCGCCGCGAACGCAAACGTGTAGATTTGATTTGATGATCGACAGATGAATGATAACCGATGAATGATAATCGTAGGATTGTGGCCCGATTGGCCTCTATCGTGGACGCGCTGTTAATGGCCTGCTGTTAACCAAACTTCATTGGTTGACGCAAATGAGAATTTGCCGGTTCGCAATGAGAACTTGCCGGTAAGTGCGGGCGATGGAGTTTGATGATTTGTGCGGTTTGCCGCGAGTTTGGCGTGGTTTGCAATCGGGGTCGTATACCGCCGTTGTGAACGTCGCCGACATGCTCGTCTTGCTGTCAGATTTCGCGTTTTCTGCAAACCATCAACAAAAAATCGATTGAGGACAATCGAGCTACTTTCGTAATCGATTATCCTCAATCGTGAGTTGATAAATGACTAAGCGCTAACCAGTTCGCGCATTTCATCGGCTAAGCGATGCCGAGCAACGTGCAAACGTCGTTTGATCGTGCCCAGTGGAGCAGCGAATTCATCCGCCATCTGCGCCAACGATTTGCCTTCGACATAAAAAGCCAACAACGTTGCGCGGTCGAGCTCGCGAAGCCGTTGCAATCGCTCATGGACCTGATCGCGAGACTCCCATCCGGCGACTGCCCCCAGTGGATCTTGCGATTCGTCTTCAATCCACGACACATCAGCGCTCGACATCGGCATTTGCACCCGACGACGCTGTGCGTAGTTGATTGACATGCGAACGGCAATTGACTTGATCCATCCAGGAAAAGCGGCTGCATCGCGCAATTGATGCAACTTGCGCAAAACCTTGACGAACACGTCTTGTGCAACTTCATCCGCGTCTTCGGCATCGCGCAATCGACGCAGAGCGATGGCCCGGACAACAGGCAAAAAACGTTCGTACAATTCGCCGAAGGCTTGCATATCGTCAGCTTGGGCTCGAAGTACCAGATCGGACAACGAGTCGGCAACCGTCGAGAATTTCAAAATGGCGTTCATGGTTCTTCCTTGGCAAACCCCCGCCTTGGGCAAAACTCAGAACTGCATTACCAGTGCCGTTAAATTGGCGACTAATAAGCGTCTCGCCAGTTGTCAGGTGCCGAGCACCCGATCAGGCGATTGAGACTTGCCAGCGAACGTTGGAATATTTCCAACGGCTTGCATCGAATGGAAATCGATCGAATTACAAACTGGGCCCGTGGCACACAGTGCTTCAATCAGATTTCGGAGTGAATGGGTATCTAAAACTGCTAACAATCAAAACAAAAAAGATGACTCGAACTTGGGAAACGGAATGTTGTATTTAACAACGTTCTGCCCCTGGCTTTGAGCACTTTGGCCCAGCGCCGATTGGCGGTGGGATCCAAGTTGCCCAACAATGCCGTTTGGCATTGATCGAGCCCGCAGTGATACCAAGATGGTTTCGGCTGTAACTGTATCGGGCGCAGTACCTGCATCGGTTGCTGGACCCGACTACGTTCGGAGCGGGGAGATTCACTGCGTAACATCTCCGCATCGCCACAACGACTGCCGCCGATGACTTGGCGATTCGCCAAGTTGCCTACGGTGGTGATTTCGTTAGCGTTGAGAATGTTGTAACGCATGTTCTGTACTCCCAATTTTGGCAAGTGCGGCCTCAAGTGCCGTCGCTGTTTAAGTTGTCGCATGCTTTCCCTATTTCTAGGATTCAGCCTGTGCCACCGATCGATAAAAGTATCGAACCAATGTCAGGCAGTGCAAAAGACTATCGAACAGTTGCCGAAACACACATAGAAACAAGAAATAAACCAATAAACGCCTGGAGAAGGTTGGGTTTCCAATCGACCATTGTCTCGCCGAAAGCTCGGAAACTCTCATCTCCTAACCTATACTACGGTACCGAATCAAACTTATTGGAGCAAGTAATTAATCGGTAAACCTTAGCAAATGGTTGTCGACGCAAAATATTCTAGCCTCGTCCCGACTGAAATTGCACTTTTGCGTCAGACACTATAATGTCGTTTTCGGCGCAAAAAGGTTCGCAAAAATCTTAAACTTTTGCAGATTTTGTAGAAATGTCGTGATTCGTGCATGGCAGATCCTTACCTGCCATCTTCTTCGAGCATGGTCTTCAATCCCCACAGACCCACTGGTAACGGAAAATCATCGCCCGCAAACACCACGTCAAAGTAGTCGCATGTCACCCCAAGACTGATTTCAGTTTCGTGAAAACCTAAGCCGTTTTTGGAGAACTAAATCGATCGGGCTTCCAGTGTTCCGTTGTCCGGTGAGCAAAAATGCCTCAACCGGACCTAATGCGGCTAACAATCGCAAAAACCGCAACTTTTCGAGTCAGCATCACTTAGTAAATGCTTCGCCAAGACGGCACCGGCGTTTGATCATTGAACCAAGCGGCATGACTAGGCAGCAACATGGAATGATCCGGTGACAATTCAACCGTTTCAGCTTGTTCACCCAAATTGAACAACATCTGTAACTCACACCCTTCATGCTCTCGACGGATGAATACAACCTCCCGTCCCAACTGCTCGATGGATATCGATCCCCATTGCAGTGCCAAATTTTGTTTCCGCCACTTCACCAGCCTCTGGAAAACTCGCAGCATCGACTGCTCATCGTTTATTTGACTGCCCACTGACCGCGAAGCGTGCAGCGGGTCAACCGGTAACCAGGGGATCGCCGGCGTAAAACCAGCATGCACCGACTCAAAATCCCAGGGCATGGGGGTACGACATCCATCTCGCCCTTTAAACACAGGCAAGTTTCGCAATCCATAGGGATCTTTGATCTGGTCGACCGGGATATCCACTTCGGTTAACCCCAATTCTTCGCCTTGATAAACGCATACCGTCCCGCGCAAGCTAAACAATAATGCAATCAGGCTTTTGAGAAGCGTGGGCTCTCGGTCGCGGCCCCATCGTGTCGCCACTCGCATCACATCGTGATTGCTCATCGCCCAGCACGGCCAACCGCTGCCAATCGCGGCTTCCGTGTCGCGAACGATTTTTACAATTCTTTCCGCGGAAAACTCGGGCGATAACAAATCAAATGTGTAGGCCGAATGTAAATGGTCATTGCCCTGAGTGTATTGAGCCATTAACGGCAAGGCTTGGTCGGCCCCGATTTCGCCCACTGAAAAAGTCTCACCAAATTCGTTAAGTAAGGTTCGAACTTTTTTGAGAAATCCAAGATTCTCTGGTTGTGACTTGTCGTATTGATGAATTTGCCAACTGTACAAACTGGCCGGATTGGCTATGTCCGGGGTAACCTGAACGTTTGGATTGGCGGGATTATCTCGCAACAACCGATCGTGGTAATAGAAATTTGCAGTGTCCAGACGAAATCCTTGAACGCCCCGCTCCAACCAAAACCGCATGTCACTGAGCACTTGGTCCACTACTTCCGGATTGTGAAAATTCAAATCCGGCTGTGATTCCAAAAAATTATGTAAATAATACTGCCGTCGTTGCGGTGAGTACTTCCATGCTGATCCCTCGAATGCTGCCATCCAATTATTTGGCGGGGTTCCATCCGCACGAGGATCGGCCCATACATACCAATCGGCTTTTGAATTGTCTCGAGAACTCGCACTTTCAATAAACCAAGGATGTCGATTGGAAGTATGACTGACGACTTGATCTATCAATACTCGTATCCGACGTTTCTTGGCGGACTCCACTAAAACATCGAAGTCAGCTAAAGTACCAAAGATCGGATCGACCTGTCGATAATTTGAAACATCGTAGCCAAAGTCATCCATTGGCGATTGGAAAAATGGCGAAATCCAAATGGCATCGATTCCGAGGTCGCTAAGATAGTCGAGCTTGGATATGATGCCCGGCAAATCACCCACGCCATCGCCGTTGCTATCAAAAAAACTGCGCGGGTACACTTGATAGATCACCGCACCGCGCCACCAATCAGACTCCTTTACCGAATTGATGGTTTCAATCATATACCGAATTAATCTCTCCAAATTGAATCGTCAACGTACTTATTGCGCACAATACAGCAGCAAAGCCAACAATCCCAACGATTGCTGGCTCGCTTTAATTTGATGAGCGTAAGGGTTCTTAGACAAACTTGAAGTAAGTTTGTTGTTCCAAGTCAACCAACCCAGTGGCAACTTGTCCGCCGTTTGTGTCGCGATCAACATTGTCGAATCGAAATCTGTCGAGTTGATTCGAACGATCAAGTTGAGTCTCGGCTGCCGATTGACTAGCAACCAAAACGGCTGAATTGTCCTGATCTAAAGTGTCAATCTGAGGAATCGCAGGTTCGACATTGGATTCCCCTTGAATGACTTGATTGTCACTAGGGGTCATGAGTGCGGTCCACAAAGCGGTTTCATTTGTCGCTGAACGTTGCGACGTTTCTGCGTCGACAAACATCTCGCTTACACACCCTGCACAGCAGCATCCACCACCTGTAGAACAATGATCAAGTGGAAAAGCAGTATCCTCGCGTGATTCCATGACAGCCAGCGCTTCGGCTAACATTACCGGATCATCGGTTACTCGATAAAGTGGAAATTCCGTTCGGTTGGCGTCTTGACCGGTAACAACCAAAGATGTCGGGTCAACAGCGACATAACCGACAACTTCCGAATTGTGTTGAACTTCGCTATCAAATGACTTCTCTTCTTCCAGATAAATAATCGCTCGCGTTGTGTTCAATTGACGATATCGCACCGTAGCGGGGTCACCACCAAAGTGAGACTGCATTTGTGCAAAAAAGTAAGGTTGGTTTGAGAATTGTTGTTCAAAGTTAATCGTGTAATTGGCGTGGGTTACTGTATTTGGCGTCACCCCAACTTCTGTGGATTGAACATCGTCCCCGGTCCCAGGTTGAATGGCAATCCAATAGACTTGTTCATTGCCATGCAAACGATCGGCCGCCTGCTCTTCTTGTACGCGCACTTCAAAGCCGCTCGTTGAGATATTATCCATCCGCGTAGCAACGGCCGCGGGATCAATCACGGATCCGACTTGAGTGAAAACGACTGGCGTTTGAGAAAATGGAATGGCCGTATCAAAATTAACTCCGGTCCAACGATGATTGACCGTTGCCACACCAGCCTGCACAATCGTGCCGTCGGTTAGTTCATGGGTACCCTGTTCAATCACCCAATAGCTAACGTCTTCAAATCCATGACGACCATCCAAATAATCCCATTCTTGGATGCGTACTTGGAATGAGTTACCGGTCACATTCTGGACTCGCACGGTCACCGGTTCACCCCCAGCGCGACTGGGTGCGCCCATTACAACAACCGGATTTTGAAAGTTCTTCGATAACTGTACCGTTTGCCATTGATCGTTGATTCGCACGCGTCCTGTGGTACCAATGGTAACCACCGGCTCTGGAATCGTGCCTTCAATGGTGTAAAAACCCATACTGCCGTATTCGGTGTACACTCCCGATTTGCCAACACCATCGATTGACAAATAATAAGTGCCTTTCGTGACACTGACATTAAAACTGGCGGTCACATCATCGGCTGGGTTACTGGTCAGCACGACGTTTCCAGCGGAGTCGTACAATACCGCGCTGATATCCAAGTTTGGATTTTCGCGAAACGGACGCAATAACAAATTCAGATTGCCACTGCCGACATCAATTCGGAAAAAATCGACATCCGTGGGATGGCCGACGATGCCCCATTGAAATACATCACCACCGTTGCGGGTGATCGGGCTGGCCGTGGCGATGGCGTTGCCAAAATCATCGGGGCGGAACCCAAAACCATTGGCATTGGACGTGATAATGGCTAAATCATCTTGAGTTGTCGTGGCACCTGCATATTCCCCTTTGCTCCAGTGCACGACGTTCTTGCCGAATGGAGCACCCATAATCGGCCCCCAACTCGTCGGATCGGTATTCACTCCAGTACCCGGATGATAACTTTGGGAGTTCAGCCCATCATGCGACAGCCCTAAAGTGTGCCCAATTTCATGGGATTGGGTCATACCTCCATTGGTGACACCTTTGTTAAACGAAAAACAGGGATCATCGATGCTGTTATCAAAACTAAACAAAAAGGCCACGCCGCCGATGCCGTTGCCAAAACCATCTTTGGCTTGTGTGTGGATCGAGCGAATTCCGTAAGTTTGATCTGAGGCACTGGTTTTTGTTAGGGCTGCCAAGCCGGGGTCTTTGGTGGTGACGTTAACATCAAAGACCAAAAAATCCTCGACGACATTTTGGTATAACCTCTGAATTTCGATCAGCTCATCGGTGGAAAACGCTGCCGAATTGCCGTCACGATCATAGGGTTCAAACATGATGTCGTGATTCCAACTATTGTTGACCGAATGGTGGCCATCAAAGTCGAGGTAAATCGTTTTGGTCGCCCCTGGACGACTTTCCAACAGAAAAGTATCTGCCAAATTATATGGCGCGGCGGCAACCGGATCGCCGAGCGTGAATACACCGTTGATGTAAGTCGGAATTAAGGCCGCCAGGAGTTGGCGGCGCTCTAGTTCTTGGTAGGAAATCGATGAGTTGTTGACCAACAATTGATCGCGCTGGACTCGCTTCGTGCTAATTGTTTTGCTTGACTTTCCACGTTGGTTGGCTGCTCGTTGACCTTTGCGCATTAAAACATTCCCCTCGATTGAGGACCCTGAGGTCCAATTCCTCTGTTCTTGCATACATAAGATGAGCGCTTAGCCGTCACAGGAAAAGCTGATCCCACTCTTCCGAACCAGTTAAGTTATGTTCAAGTTTAATAAACCGCACTAAGGTTTCAATTGGCAATATCGCCATAATCTGCCCAATTTCCAGTTTTAGCTCAAATCAGAACAAAGCCGGACCACCTCGGGGCGTCGGTTCCAAACGCGTCGTTTTTTAAAAAAATCTCTTGACCCCGACCGGCATACGGGACTACAGTTTTGATAGATAGTGTTTTTTCACAAGTTCATTAGGCATTTCGTATCGGTTGTCGCATTCACCAGAGGAGGCGCCATCGATGTCCAATCCAATCCGTCCATTTGACGACGATCAAAATTCATCCCCCGAAAACGGCGACAATCATCGCGGTGCCTCGGAACGGCCCGCCAATGACCGTTATTCGGTCGAACGCTATTTTGCCGGAATTGCCGAAAATACGTTTCAAACCCAATTGGGGGTGGTCGACCCGCCACTGGTGGACTATCTCACAGACCTGTTAGTGCGATTTGTTCGACTGGATATGGTCCATCGAATCCGCTCAATCACCGGTCGCCCGTTGTTGACGGTGACCGAGATGGCGGCCGAGGCGGCCCTGCGACTCGGACATGCTCAACGTGAATTGCACCGCCATATTGGTGATTTCACGCTATTTTGGGCCGGAATTTACCCCGAAGCCTTGCGACACCCCAGTTCACCGGCCCAAGATCAATTTTTAGATTATTGCCAACATGGCAAACGCTCGTATCACTTGGCGAGTCAAATCGTGGCACCCGATGAACCGCCAGAACCCGATTTACTGGAACGACTCAGCGAACGATTCGAATTGTGCTGTTATGGGCTCCGCGAGGTGCGTCGACAATGGGAAGAAGGTGATGGCCCTCAGGGCAACGGTCAAGTCATACTTTTTAATTAGGCTCTTCTCGGGATTTAGTGGTTAAAAAATTTAACCACGAAAAGCACGAACACAGGATTGGGTGGTGTGTCAGACTGTTTTCAGGGAAATGCCCGGTACGGTCGAAGTCGACGCGGCACGCACTTTTGCGAGGGTCATACAGAGTGGATCCGGAAACGTCCACAAACGTGGCCAATCGTCTAGAGCAACGTGAAGCCCGTATTATCTAAGTCGGTTGCCAGATAACCCTCCGAGTAAAATAGTTATCCTGGTTTATAGCAATCGAATCGTCCCCAGCCAGCCACTGAAATTCCTGGATAACCTTTAATTAGGACCGTTTTCATTAAGACCGTTACTTACCCAACCAACAATTTGTTTACTCTACCGCTTGATCGATTTCCAACGAAGAATTTTTCCAAGTTGCGCCGACGGGCTGGGCCGCAACCGATTTAACTGCCAAATCAGCCGACAAAAAAACGTGAGTTGTCAAAAAACCGGCCTCAAAGCCCGCGGCGGACATCCGATCCAGGACGTGGCCCTTGATATCGGACATTAACAATCGCACTCGGATATCCCCCAATTCATTAATCAACGACTTTAGCATTTCCATTCCAGTGGCGTCCATTTGATTGATACCGCTGGCGATTAATAAGACCGTATGAACCCTCGGCCGATCGGAAAGTTTTCGCAAAACGAAGTTATTCAAATACCGCGCATTCGCAAAATACAAACTTTCGTCGACTCGAATCGACAGCAAACCCTCCGTCAATTCGACTTGGTGTCGTTCGATATTTCTAAATATTTCCGTGCCGGGAATTCTGCCCACTTCAACAATTCGCGGACGACTTGTTCGCCACATCCACAATCCGATATTCGCGGCCATTCCCCACAAAATGCCAACTTGTACTCCCAACCACAATACGGCAACAAAAGTTACAACCAAAGCGGCCGCGTCACCGCGACTGTATTGCCACAATTGGCGCGCATGCCACAAATTGAACAAACTGGCAACCGACACTATGACCACGGCTGCCAAAATAGTCTGCGGAACGTAGTACATCCACCGCGTCAAAAACACTACCGCGATCAAAACCCATGCGGCGCAGATTAAAGACGAAACGGCCGTCCGCGCTCCTGACGTCTCTTTTACCGACGAGACGCTCAGACTGCCCGTAACCGGATATCCTCCCGTAAATGCGGCCGCCAAGTCGGCCATACCCAACGCAAATAGCTCGCGATTGGGATCGACACGTTCCCGTCGTCGACTGGCAAACGTCTGGGCCACAGAGATACTCTGCACATAACCAACCATTGCCACGACAAAAGCCGTTGGCAATAGTTTTTGCCAATATTCCAAAGTCATATTGGGAATCGTCACACGCGGTAAACCGGCAGGAACCACACCGACAACATCGACCCCACGACGTTCGCTCCAATCAAAACTGGCGGTTAATATTGTTCCCACCACAACTACAACCAATGGCATGAGTTGTTGTCCCAAGCGAAGCCACTTTTCCGAAAGTTGCCGCCGCCGTAAAAACAATGCCATTGGTCCACTGGTTAGTACCAACACAACAATCGAAACACCCCCCATCGCGCTGGTCAATAAATGGGCATTCGGTATCTCCTGCCACAATTCAAGTAACCAACGCCACTGCGCCTGGGCCGAATCGACGGAGATTCCAAGTAATTGTTTCAACTGACTGCAGCCAATCAGCACTGCTGCCGCGCTCGTAAATCCAATCAGTACCGGATGACTAATGAAGTTCACGAGAAAGCCCAAACGCAGCAGCGACATTCCAATTTGTAAGACGCCGGTCAGGGCAGCTAACGTAACGCATAGCTCCAAATATTCCGGCGAACCTGGCAACGCGATCAATCCGATTTCGGCGATCACCAGCAATGACAGCAGAGCCACCGGCCCTACCGACAATGCTCCACTGCTGCCTAACAAGCCATAAACCACCAACGGCAAGATACAGGCATAAAGTCCCATTTCCGGCGGCAATCCCGCAAGATGCGAATAGGCCATCGCTTGAGGTACCACCATTACTGCGGAAATCGTGCCGGCGACCAGATCTCCATAGGTGTCCCGCCAAGTATAGATTTTTAGCCTATTGACTAGCGGAAACAATTCAGCAATCCACCTTCGTTGTTGCATCATCCGCTGTCACTCACTGGCGATTCCAACCGCCGATTTCAATTCCGTCAAATTCCAGGTCGCGCGAACTATCCTAAACGACAATGGAAATTTCTGCACTAGATGTTTGAAAACGTGCATCGACGGTAGTTACCAAGCGGAACCCACTATCAGCGCTGAATTTGTGCTTCGTCACCTTTCCTCGCGGCGGTAGACGCCTTGAAAATCGGCAGCCGGGTATTTCTGGCGATTTTTTATCATCTTGGCGGCAAAAGCGTGCGACATATCAATTCCCAAGACGTTACTGAGTGCCATCAGGTAACAGAACACGTCCGACATCTCTTCGGCAATCCCCTGTTTTTGTTCCGGAGATAGCCGCTCTGAGGCTGCCTCTTCCAGGGTTAGCCACTGAAAATGTTCCATCAACTCTGCGGTTTCCACCGCCATCGACATCACAATGTTCTTGGGGTTGTGATATTTCTCCCATTGCCGCTCGGCAACAAATGCCTTTACCTCGGCCCGCAGCTGCGCAAGTGTCGTCCCGTCATCGCCAATTACTGTCTTTGGCAATGGCGCCGATAATGGAATGGGCGCAGCCGTCGGTTTGCTCATAGTCAGTTTCCGTAACCATCGAAAATCGCGGAAGTCCGCCAATTACTTGGGTTCGCGAATATCGTAACAACAAATAATTTCTTGATCTCGCAAATACAATTTGCCATTGGCGATCACGGGATGGACCCAAATTCGTCCCGACGGGCTGCGTCGTTCCGTTTGGGGTTCAATTGTAAATTCGCCTTTGATTTCAATACCTTCCGGCGAGGCGTCGATCAACATGACTTTGCCATTATCTTCTTGAACGAAATAGAAACGACCATCGGCGTAAGCAACAGCGCCCTTTTTAATTTTTGTTTTTTCTTTCTGGATCAATTCACCCGTCGCCAAATCTTGTACAGCAAAACCCACGCCATCCGAGAAACCATAAACGTGTTCGCCCACCAAAATTGCGCCGCCATGGTGATTCTTCATCACCTTGTTGGACCAGACTTCGGTGGCGGCTGAATTATCATCGAGACTAACCATTTTGCTTCCAGCGGCATATCCGGCGGTAACATAGACTTTGCCTTCAGAAAAAATCGGTGTTGGAATCACAGCCGTGCGACCGGGAAAATCGGACTGCCACAATACTTTGCCCGTCGCTGCATCGACTCCAACCACAGAGTCCACCAGCAACTGGATGTATTGACGTTTTCCTTTCCAATCAGCAACAATTGGCGACGAATAATGCGGCGTGGCGACAAGATCTTTTGTTTGCCACAACAGCTTGCCGTCTTTTTTATTTAGAGCAATCATCGCCCCCTGTTCGTTACCGGGAGTGCAGATCACGCGGTCGCCATCGACCAGCGGTGATTCCGCATAACCCCAATCTGGAATGGTTCCGCCGAATTGAGACATATTAACCGCCCACACTTTTTTGCCACTGTCTGTAGTCAAGCAAGCCAGATCGCCTTGAGCCGACATGAAATAAGCCAACTCGCCATCGATCGATGGTGTACTGCGCGGGCCATCGCCCCAACCATTGGCAAATCGTTGACCTATCGGTTGTCGCCAAATTTCTTTGCCCGTGCCCGCATTGAGGCACAAGGCAAATTCAATATCGTTTTCCATGCCCAAGGTAAACAGTTTGTCACCGACGACGGCAAACCCGGCATAGCCCAGCCCCGCATTGTTATTGGTCCAAAGTTTTTTTGGGCCGCCTTCCGGCCAGGTTGTCAACAATCCTTTTTCCTTGGAAACATCGGTACGGTCTGCACCGCGCCATCCCGGCCAATCATCGCCACAAGCGACCGATGTCACGAATAGACTGACCAATCCAAATGCCATCCAACAACCGATCCCT
This sequence comes from Pirellulaceae bacterium, assembly GCA_041739975.1. Taxonomy (GTDB): domain Bacteria; phylum Planctomycetota; class Planctomycetia; order Pirellulales; family Pirellulaceae; genus BJ22. The sequence continues at coordinate 18,524 of JBGSMY010000018.1, read as the reverse complement.
CGGATTAAATACCATGTACGAACGCCAGCAGTCATTTTGATATACTCTTCCGTTGTTCCAAAAACTCTGTCGATCAGGCCACTTGGTAGATTGCCAAGCAGAACGTGCCTGTAAACCGGTAACGCCAAAGATTTTAACCCATGAAGCTAGGCATTTGCAACGAACTGTTTGAAGGTTGGGAATTTTCTCGCATTTGCGAAGTCTGTTCCCGAATGGGATATTCCGGTCTGGAGCTGGCTCCATTTACGCTGGCCGGCTACGCCCACGGCAAATCGATCGAGCAACCACCCCAGACAACGGCACTCCCACTGCTTTCCAACATTGATCGCGCAAAGCTGCGCGAAACGGCGTCAAAATATGGCCTGGAAATTATTGGCTTGCACTGGTTGTTAGCAAAAACCGTGGGGCTGCACGTTACCACTAACGACGTGTCTCAGCGGCAACGAGCAGTCGCGTATTTGAGGGAACTCGCCGCGCTTTGTGCGGAACTTGGGGGGCAAGTCATGGTTTTTGGATCGCCCCAGCAGCGCAGTTTTTCGGCTGAACAAACCGAAGCTCAAGCCAACGATAATTTTCGCAGCGTTTTGGAATTATTAATTCCCCAGCTCGAACAGCATCAAGTCGTATTGGCCCTGGAACCACTGGGACCTGAGGAGACCAATTTCATGCAAACTGCCAAGGCCGCTCGAAAATTTATCGATGAATTTAATTCACCTTGGGTTCGTTTGCATTTGGATGTCAAAGCGATGAGTACGGAGTCGGAACCTTACGATCAAATCATTCGCGAAAACTGTGAGAGCTTGATTCACTTTCACGCCAACGATCCCAACCGATTAGGGCCGGGCATGGGGCAAGTGCGCTATGAACCAATATTGGCCGCCTTAAACGAAGTGGAATATCAAGGTTATTTGAGTGTTGAAGTTTTTGATTATTCGCCGGGCGCTGAGCATATAGCCCGCTCGAGTGTGGAATATTTGCGGCAATTCGTTTGAAAATAGACGCGGTTTGAGTTTTTAGGGAAGTTGTGTTTTTAGATTGTCTGGGGTTATCGGCCGATTTCGCGCATGTATTCGGCCACACGAGCTTGCAGGTCAAGTAATTGTTGCCATTGTTTGGGCGACATCGTTACGGGTTCATTGCGATCTTTGACTTCACTGTCGGCGATTAATTTTCGCAAGTGAATATGTAGGTAGTCCAAGACTTCGGCCAGTTGGGCTGCTTGCCCGGGACTTAGCTTGGCTGGTAATTTTGGTCGATCGATATTGAGCAGGGCCAACGGGTAATTGGGGTCTTGGTCCCAAGGAGCGCGAAACTGAGAGTCGCTTGCGCCGGCCGAAGCCAATTGTTTTTCTAGACCGGGTTGATTGAGTCGAGACAGTCGGCGATTGATTTGTTCGCGGGAGCCGACGATCAGCGTACTGCGTCCCACGGAAATCAAATCACCTTCGCGAATTATTTTAAGCGTGGTGTCTTCGCCATTGACTTTTGTTCCGTTGGTGCTTTCCAGATCCGTCAGCACTAATTGGTCTTGATCCCAGTGGATTTTGAGGTGAAAACGGCTGACTCGATCATCGTTGAGTTGGATGGAATTGCCTTCTTCTCGTCCGATGGAAATAGGGGTCGGCAACTTGTCACAGCTGCGGCCACGGTCGGCTCCTTCGAGTACTCGTAGTGTGACTGGAGTCATCAATCCGCTTTCGTGGCCCTGAAGCAATACGAATAAAGTCCTTGGTTATTATATCAGCGCTTTCGTCGATCGACCGCTAAAAAATCTGTGTGTCCGGCGTCAAATCCGACAAAGAGGTTGAAAAGGTCCACTAACAGCCAAATTTTCACCAACCGCCCCGACCGGACCTATCCGAACCCTGCTTACTGAACCCCCGGTGCTTACTGAACCCCAGCGGCTTTGTGATCCCCCGCTGCTCACTGAGCCCCCGCTGCTCACTGAGCCCCAGCTGCTCACTGAGCCCCAGCCGCACCCAGACGTCTGAAGCCCGAAGCCTGTCCCCCCTCGTTGAACAAATTTAACAAAATGAATACACTTTATCTGTCATTGTTAAATGCGTCCGTAGCTCAATGGATAGAGCATCGGTCTTCGGAACCGAGGGTTGCAGGTTCGAGTCCTGCCGGGCGTGCTCCACCCCACAAATTTGGGGGTAAACGCGATATAGCGCTTCGGTTTTTTCCACCGAGGGTTATGTCGACTTTCCCGTCAGATTTTGGGCGATAAGATAAGGGTCGGTGCCCGGTCGTTTTGATTTGAATAAATGCTTTTGCAGACCAATTGGGCCCCCTCTGATCTGAAGTCCCTGCCCATTAGTTAACGTACAAGGCAAATTCTTTCTTCATTTTTGTCGCTGTTTTTAAAAACAAGGCAAATCACGACTGTTGCAGATTCGCTAATATCGTCGAGGCTGGACTGATAGTGCGTGCCTAAAAGTAGCCTCACTAGGACGGGTTTTAAACCGAGTATCGCTGCGAAAGAAGATTGCTTATGGCAGTCTTTTCAAGCGCAACGTTTAACGGCAAGCCAGAGCGAAATTTGCGGTTATCGACACATCTATTATGCCAGACACGAAACCGCAAATTTCGCGGCGGCGACGGCGTGATGTCGGGTACACGCAGAAAACCAACCGTTGTCGTACAAGCCTTCGACGGCCGTGAACTGGATACAAGCCTCCGTGTTAGCCTTATTCGCAGTCGTTTCAAGCGAAACGTTTAACGGCAAGCCAGAGCGAAATTTGCGGTTATCGACACATCTATTTTGCCAGACACTTAACCGCAAATTTCGCGGCGGCGACGGTGTGATATCGGGTACACGCAGAAAACACTTTTAAGCGTTTAATCTTAGCTTCTAGGTATGCCTCCACCAGCTGTCGCTGGCGGTTGGCATATATAGTATGCTTCCAACAACTGTCGCTGGCGGTTGGCATAAAACGCTCGCGCGCTGCCGCTTGTCTTAGCTGATTAGTATGCCTCCACCAACTGTCGTTGGCGGTTGGCATAAATAGAATGCCCCCACCAACTGTCGTTGGCGGTTGGCATAAACAGTATGCCCCCACGAACTGTCGCTCGCTGTTGGCATTAAACGCTCTCGCGCTGCCGCTGGTCTTAGCTGAATAGTATGCCTCCACCAACTTTCGTTGGCGGTTGGCATAAATAGTATGCCACCACCAGCTGTCGCCGGCGGTTGGCATAAAACGCTTACGCGCTGCCGCTAGTCTTAGCTGATTAGTATGCCTCTCACGGCATTGGACAGCTCGAGATCGAGCAAGAAAAACGAGGCCGCATCGTTGGGAACGAACGCGGACCAACGCCTGACACAAGGTACTCAGCTACTAATCGAAACTGAATCTCTCAGCGTTTAAGGCTCGACTTCATTTGTTGGATTTGTTGCGGTATCAATTTGGGGCGTTTTCATAAAATGGGGAGGGGAGGGTGGTGGGCCCGGATTGGATTCGCGCTCGTGCGCTCTTGGGCCTTTGCTAGCACCATTTTCATCGGTTGGTGCGGAGGATTTAGTTGTGGCGGACGATTTATCGGGGTCAAACGGTTTACGTCCGGAAACGCTAGGTCGTTTGAGATTTTGAATCCGTTCGTTTTCGATCTCAGCAACTGCTTCCCGATATTCACGTAAAATTGCTTGTTCCAATAGATCTCGAAACTCGCTGTTCACGGGGTGAGCAATGTCATTGTACAAACGACCGGCCGTATCTGGACCGCTACCACCCGTGCTTTTGAGTCCGCGGCCACAATTGTTGCAATATCGCGACTGTACCGCGTTTTTCTGGTGGCATAGCGGACAAGCAACCATTCGTTTGCGGCTGGGCATCGCCACAAACAAACGATCATTTTGCTTGAGTATCCGCAAATCGTGAACCACAAAACAATGGTCGAACGTCACCGAACAATAGCCACACAATGGCAATTCGTCGGGCGATCCCAAAGTGATTCTGATTTCCGTAAGTTCCATTTTTGTCGTCTCAATACTATTTGCGAACAGTTATCGAGTAGCTTACGCAAAAGTGAACCATCGCAAAAGTCGATTTCGTGGCGTACTTACGCCAAAGTTGGCGCCCAGGGCTTGACTCCGGTCGCCAGCGGCGGCTGAAACTCTGCGGATTTTGTCCCTTAAGCGTCCCCACGTTAGCCCTTGCGGGTCCGTGACGGGTGTGCATTGGTTCCATTGCACCGCAAATTTATTGTATTACAGGCCCGATTGTCGTTTTTAGCTAAAAGGGGCTTCGGGCCAAAAATCTTCGGCAACAGACAATAACAAGGCAAACTCGCCCACACTAGCGCAGCCGGATTTTTCCGTCGCAGATTGTCGACGACGATCGACGGTACGATGGCTAAGTGACAATTTCAAACTAATCGCTTTAATCGGCAGGCCAAAGATAGCCAATCGCATAACTTCCATTTCTTCGGCGCCGATGGACGACAGTTTCTGTCTGGCTTGTTCGCGTTTTTCGCGTTTTTGGTATTGTCCGTGGCTAAAGGCAAGTGCCCGAGCTACGGCCGCGCACAGAGAAGGGGGATCGTACGGTTTTTCCAAGACGGTAATGGCTCCATTTTCCATAATGGAAACGGTGGAAGCCACATTGGCAAACCCGGTAACAACCACGACTCCCATGGTGCTGCCCTCGGCAATCAATTGATTCTGTAATTCGCGACCCGACACCCCTGGCATTTCCAAGTCGGTCACCACACAGCCGACTTGAACTGGCTCAAATTCATCGAGAAATTTCTTGGCGTCAGAATAGGCATGGACGTGAAAATCCAAAGACTCCAAGATGGCTTGCACGGACGCTAAGACGTCTAGATCGTCGTCGACTACATACACGTGTCGTTGGAAATTCATGATTGCCCCGCGACTGGAAACCAAACTGCAAAAACGGCTCCTCCCGTTTCACGCGGTCGATATTCAATTTTTCCTTGGTGATTAATCACAATATCGCGACATATGCTCAATCCGATTCCGGTGCCATTTGATTTGCCACAGGTAAACGGTTGGAACAAGTTCGGTTGGATATGGGGTGGGACGCCTGGACCATTGTCGGCCACTTCGATCCAAACCCCAGAATTTGCCTCATCTTGGTGAGTGGTCAGCATAATCAAACGCTGCCCCACCGGATTGCGCTCTACCGCATCAATGGCATTGGTGAGCAGGTTGATCAATAGTTGTTGCAATTGAACCGGATCGATGGCCAGCCAAGGATCGCGGCGTTTGCGGTCCCAGGTCAAGCGAACCCGACGTTGTCTTAATTCCAATTGCAACATTCCGATCGAGTCGGAAATGATTTGTTCCAAGTCCGTGTGATGGATCGCGCTGTCCGATTTGCGACTAAAACTTCGCAAATTGCGAATGATGCTGCCAGCACGAACGCTTTGCAACCCAATCTTTTCCAAATATTGGTGGAGTAACTGACGATCTTGGACCCGCGGTGAATCGACAACGGCCTTGGCTGCCGAGGCAAAATTGGCGATTGCAGTAAACGGTTGGCTTAATTCATGAGACATTACGGCCGTTAAAGTTCCCAGTGTACTTAAACGGGCTGCATGCAACAGTTGTTGATTCTGTGCCGCCAATTTTTCTTGCATTAATACTTGCTCGGTTATGTCCTGGCTGATCCCAAACAGTTTGAGCGTATTACCAGTCGCCACTCGCACAAAATTGGCTGAGCAAGAGACCCAACGAACATGATCGGCGATCAAAATACGAACGTGAAATTTGATTGGCTGTGTTGTATCATCGGAAAAATTTACACTGGTTAACAACGATTCGCGGTCATCGGGATGCACTAACTCAAGCGCTTCGGCGAGTTTGAATCGAGTTTTCGTCAACAATTGACTCCACTCTTTGGCACAGACAACCACTTCCACCATTTGGGTTTCTGGATCCCAAGACCAAACGACAGACCCGACGGAATCAACAGCAAGGCGTCGACGTTCATCACGTTCACGCATTACCTCTTCGTTGAGTCGGCGCTCGGTTACATCTTGGCAAGTTCCCTTAACGGCCGCTAATTCACCTTGGTCATCCAAGATGATATGGCCCCGCGCCGCAAACCACTGAAATTCCCGCTTTTCAACGTTCCAAGATCGATATTCAAAAGCGAAATTGCGTTTTGAGGCCAAAGCGGAGGCCAACAAATTCTCGACGTTCTTTTGATCATCAGGATGAACGTTTTTTAAAAAATCGGCCAGATCATTTGTCGCCCGCCCCCACCCACATCCATGGATTTGATCGACCGATTCCGACCACAAAAATCGATCTTGTTTTGCGTCCCAACGAAAACTACTCAGACCAGCAATCCGTTGCGCTTCGCGCAAGTGTTCTGCCTTCACAAATAGGTCGTGTTCGATTTCTTTCCGCGAAGTTACATCTTGAATGGTACCCAAAAATCGTACCAAGCCGCGATCGTTTTCAAAAATCGGCTCGCAAATTTTTGAGACCCAGACCTGACGTCCATCAGCCCGTTGGATGCGAAACTCTGTATCAAATGAACATTGTTGAGCGAGGGCAGTCGAAAATTTGTCTTGCAACTGTAAGCGATCGCGCGGATCGACCAATTGTTGCCATTGTTCCCAGGTCAAATGTTCTTGGGAGATTCCCAACAACTGACTGAATTCCGGAGAAAGCAACAATTGAAAGTTTCCCAAATCCAATTCACAAACGGCCATTCGTGAGGTTCGTAAAGCCAGACTAAGCCGCGTATTCTGGTCCAACGCCACACGGCGCGCTTGCATCCGTTGATGCGCCAAACTCAAGTAATTGCCAATTGTGGCAAAAAACGCCCGCTCCGTTTCCGAGAAACAGCCTCGATCTCGTGCCATAAACACGAGCAAACCCACCGGCGAGTCTCCGGGCAGAATCGATTGCCAAAATGTAGATTGGTATCCCTGAACCGATAACAGTTGATTAAGCTGAGCGAAAAAAGGACTTCGATCGCTCAGGTAGCCATCGCGCTGCGAAACCAACGCTTTGACTTCCGCTAGCCACTCAGCGAACACAGGATTGCAGCGTAAATGCGACTCCAGTGTCGTCAGACGCGTCCCCGATCGATCTATGATTTCTAAATCTTCACAGTCCGGTAAGGTTTGAAACCCAATCCACAGATAAGCGTCCGCTGGAATCACGCCGCGAACGGTGGCCCACATTTGCGGCAACAATTTATTGGCTTCGATCAAACCAATGAGTTGTTGTGCCAAAATCGCCAAAACATGCAGCAGTTCGTTATTGCGGCGCAGCAATTGTTCCGACTGAGTACGCAGGCTTAATTCGCGAGCCCGATCGCGTTCGGCCAGTCGCCAACGATCGACATCCCAAACAATTCCCAACCACTCCCTCAAATTTTTGTGGTGATCGACAATTGGCACACCGCGAATCATCAAGTACTCGGCGGAATTGTCTTTGCCGCCGGATCGCACTTCCAATTCTAATGTCTGATGCAACCGCAACGACTGTTCAATCGCGGCCATAACCCGAGTTTGATCTTCAACGTGCAGATACCCGACCCGATCCTGTACGCTGCCAACATTGGCATTTTCGCCGTCGTCGATTTGGTTGCACCAAAGAACGTTTTCACCTTGGGCATCGGTGATCCAGATTTGTCCACCAACGGCTTGTGATAGCGCACGAAATCGCAGGCGCAAAATCTCCAGCTCTCGGCGCAGCGATTCAATACTCTCTGTCGCCAGTTCTGTATTTGAAATCAGTGGTTCGTGGAAATTAGTCGACAAAGGTGCTGTCCTGACCGCTAATGATCATTGTTGGACTTTAAGGCAACTTATCGTATCATAAACCAGTTAACCGATGGATTGAATCCAACAGAAGATTGAAACAGCTTTAATCAAGAAACCGCGATTTCCAGAGCCGTTTTGGTATCGATGATGGGCGGTTAGGCCATCATTGCCGAAAAATCCAATTCCGCCACCGTATTGTTGGCATTAATAAGTTTCAGACCGCCCTCAGGCATTTCAATAATGGCCGACTGATTTTGTATCCAATCGCCGGAATTACCGCACAATAGATTGGATTGAAAGCTTAAACTGGGCCGATGAGAATGACCAAAAATCACACCGGCGACTTGCCGTTCAATCGCCGCACTGGTCATGCGATCGGCCAACCGATCTGGACTACTAAACCACTTTTTAGTGGTCCTACGCACCCATAACGAGCTCCGTTTGGGAACCATCCGGGAAAATGTGTCAAACAATCGGGCCCCCATCATCGAGATCCGGCGACCTCCCACTTCCATGCGATCGTACTGGTCACCATGGGTCACCCAAATCTGCCGTCCACAAACCGTTTCGTGGATAAATTCCTCCGCGATATTCAAATGCGCCAGTAACGGAATCGGGCTTCGCAAAAAATCATCGTGATTTCCTGGCACGATATACAACTGCATTCCATCGCGCTGCAGATCATGAATGCGAGTCATAATTTGCGTGTAAATCGGCGGCCAATAGAATCGCTTTGTCAAACTCCAGCCATCGAGAAAATCGCCGACCAAATACAACATTTGCGGCTGAATCTTGTGTAAAAACTCTAAAAATGCGGCGGCATTCGACAAGTGCATTCCCAAATGCACATCGCTGACAAATACGGCTCGCGCTCGAAGTAACTGGGCTGAAGTCACAGGCATCTTTAGTTCGAAATCAAGTCTCTCAAATGGCATTAGGGTAATAACGTTTCAATTATTTAGCTGCTCTCGCTGATTGCAACCCCTAGAATTCCAGCAATGTACTAAAATCCTCCGGCAATCCTCGCCTGCGAGTGTTATCAAGGTCCCCAAAATTGCGTTCCGCTCGCCTGTTAACTTCTAGCGATTACAACGTTTAGTACGGAAAACTTTGAGAATGAAGTCCTGTCAGTCGAATTTAACCGATGCAATCAATCGGTTTTGCTGAACCTCAATAGGTGCGGTATTTTCTACACTGGATTTTGGATTTTTTTCGTATGTGGTGCCCAAGTTGTCGATCACATGCTCCCCTGATGGCAATACAGCTGGAAGGTTTAGTCTGCGCGCGATGTTGGGTTGAGGTCGAATATACGAATATTTTGGAATCCGAACCCAAACCCCAGTTCATCCCAGCGAATCAACCAATTAACCGCACCCTTGAAACTGTGGCTATTGGTAGTCAGTTGAGCGACGATAACTCGCAACCACTGCCGCCCATTTTTCCGCTTGAACAACAGTGGTGGAACCTCGCCGATGATCCTTGCACGCCAAGCCCCCCGTTAGAATCATTCATTGATAACTCTCGACCAACGTATGATCCAACCCAAAAAGTCTACCGGTTTGACTCTGCCCATGCCGAGCCAAAACGCCAGACAACCTTAAGTCCTCCAGCGGTCGACGAAACAAGGCAAGATGTCTTAGCCATCCGAGGGCAAGCTATTAATCGCGGCCGCAGTAATATTTCTCCGGCCACTCATTCAACTGGGAGCGCAAGTAAGTCGCCGTGGGTCTCGCTAAATGACCTGAAACTTGCTCGAGAACTCATGGCCAGTCAGATTCCAGGTCAAAAATTCGGTTGGGTTCGGTTCGCTGTAACCGCCAGCTTTTTGCTGGGTCAAGCCCTCGTGATAGGCGCCAGTTTGCAAGGTCTGGGAATATGGGGAATCATTGGTGGAATTATTTGCTCACTTTCGTTTTTCTTGTTGTCTTGGAATTCGCGAATCATCCGGCTCGCAGGCATCGATGCCGATGGACCGGATAGTCGAAATGCGAGTATCGCTCAGCGAAGCGTGCATGAACCGACTTCTCAAACTCGAAAAATGAAAAAGCCCAAACAAATGCTGCAGACGATTGCAGCCAGAACCAAATAAATTCGTGCCAGTCATGCGGTGATGCTTTTTTCGATCGTCTCAGCGCATTCGTTCGCGAGGCAAATTGCACCCCGCATCGCACCGGCCCGTTAAACGCAACCGCGATTTAGCAAATCGTCGATAGGCCCAATTCAGTACAGGCGAGACTATCGGCCAACGAGAGATCCAAACGGGCGTTTTCCAACCGATGGCGGCATATAACCTGCGAAAAACCTCAACTCCTACCAGCCATTGTCCGTTCGGCAATCGTCCATGGATTTCAGCCATCATTTCCGAGAGGCTTTTACCTAATGCCGTTGCTGAGAATTCCGGTGCCATCAAGTCGGTAAATCGGATCTTGGATTGTTGGTCGCGCCGCTTTAAAAAATTTATTTCCCGTCGGCATAAGGGACATTCACCGTCATAAAAGACTTCTATCTCGAACGGCGACGGGTTAATTGTCTTGTCCATCAAGTTTGCACGTCCCACGTTCTAGAAGACTCTTGTTCACTAATACTCTTACTCTTGTTTACTCGTTCTGGGGGCGATCAAGTTGTTTGCCCGAGGGTCGCATGCTCTGGTTGACCAATTTGTCCCCAATGTGCCCTTACAAAATCCAAATAGTTGGGGCGCTCGCATGCAGTTTCATGATAGAGGCTTCCCGAAATTCGCCCATTGTTTATTAAAAAGATGCCAGGCATTTGCAACCCATCACCGACAATACGCCCCAAGCCATTGCGGTCCAAGATCATCGAACTGAATCCTCGCCACCATAATTGTGGGCCCAGTAGCTGTAGAAACTGGCCACGTTTCAATCCAAAGTGCCAATACAGCGTCTGATCCGGATTGGAGAAATGATCGACGTCACATAGTCCATAAGCTCCACAAGACTCTGCCGGGTTCTTTCCCTTGCCCATGTGAACGAGCGCCAATTGACACCCCAGTCGTTCGATTTCCGGACGTTGATCGCGAAGATCCGCCAACGCTTCGCGATGAAAGGTGCAACCGGCATGTCGCAAAAACACGACCAACGTCGGTCGTTCCCGAGATAGATCTAACAATGAGTTTCCTTGATCGCTGAGATAATCTGTCATCGGATCGCGTTGAGGACCTGTGGATGGCTCGGGCAGCATACTTTGACCGAAAGCATGCCAAAGAATACCGGCAAATGGTAACCACCAGATCAAATCGTTAGTAATGATCGTCCATCCCATCGGTTGAGGTAAATGTCCGGCCCACACGGCCCACAAAAAACCGATCGGTCCCAATAATTTGCCGATCAAGCCGACTAAGACAATTGGCCAATGCCGAACGGGGTTATTGGCGGCGATCAAATAGCCAATTCCATAAACCCCCACGACCATCCCGAGACATTGCCAAATTGGCAAATAGGTTGGAAGCTCCATAGAAAAGAGTTCGAACATCAATCCGGGATAAACGACGACAAACACGCCCCAAATCAGATTGTAGAGACCGGCGCTGCGCAGGACGAATTTCATCCACCCAGGTGCCATTTCTCGTTGATCCGAATTTGCAATCATTGGTTTCCGTATTTCTAAACAAGCACTTTTCAGCTCTTAAACCCCAAAACCGTCGTTGGGAACGTCCGAATCAAACGACAACAACCCTGTTGTTTGATCCAGAGTGATTATCTGAATTTTGGCAACCGTAGCCGACAGTCAAGATTCACGCAAAATTCTGCCGGGTGCTCATTTAACTGAAAAATCGTGGGCAAAGGGGCAACTGTTGGGGTAATTTTACCGGCAAAAAATGACGATCGCGAGAACTGTTGGTTGCATGTTAGAAAACTTCCCCCCGTTTTACAAGCTAAAAATGGGGCCGATACTCTCTGCAAATCGTGCGGCGGCCATACTCAAGTCAGCACAACGTTTAACGGCAAGCCAGAGCGAGATTTGCAGCGACGGCGGTTTAACTTTTTCGAGCAAAGACTTTATATTTAAGTCAGCACAACGTTTAACGGCAAGCCAGAGCGAGATTTGCGGTCATCGACTTAGCCACTTACTTTGACCCGCTCCGCAAATCTCGCGGCGGCGACGATGTCCTATCGGGTACCAGCCCAAAACACCAGCCCAAAACACCAGCCCAAAACACGCCCCGTCCTCTCCACAATTGGGACTAAAACCAAATCGAATTGAATCATTCCCAAAACTGCCGAGATTTGGTGGCCCCATGAAACCGATTAAAATCAGAGACCGCAAACTTGAGTCCTTGGGCTTTCCGTATTTTTGGGTTAAATTCTGGCTGGCAAACGTGCATGGATTTTGACTAAATAAATTACAGCCACTTTTTTCGTTGGGTCCTCGAATATGGCACAAAACAAAGTCAAGTTTTTAGTGTTCGACGCGGAAAGTGTTGCGGACGGCAATCTCGTGGCTCAGATTCGTTATCCCGGTGAAAATCTTTCGCCCCAAGAAGCCATTGCGCGGTATCGGGCTGAACTTTTCGAACAAAATAACTCCGATTTTGTCCCGTACACTTTCCAAGTGCCCATTTCCATTGCCATCGCCAAGGTGAATGCTAATTTTGAGCTGATGGATTTGGTGACGCTGGATGAACCTCACTATCGCCCTCATGTGATCACGGAACATTTCTGGAGAGGCTGGACAACTTACGGAAAACCGACACTAGTTAGTTTTAATGGTCGGTCGTTTGATATCCCTTTGTTGGAATTGGCCGCGTTTCGATTTGGCATCAGTGCGGCGGATTGGTTTGGTTTCCAAGCAAAAGCATATGAGCAATATCGCAATCGCTACAATCAACATGCGCATCTCGATTTGCAAGAACTGTTAACCAATTTTGGCGCATCTCGTATGAACGGCGGCTTGAACCTTGTCGCCAACTTGATCGGCAAGCCCGGCAAGATGGGCATCGCCGGACATATGGTCCAGGATTTATTTCACGCCAACAAAGTCAACGAAATCAACGACTATTGTCGCTGCGATGTGCTCGACACGTATTTCGTGTTCTTGCGATCAGCGGTAGTCTTGGGGCAAATTACTTTGCAACGCGAACGCGAGCTTGTGCTGATGACACGGCAATGGTTGGAGTTACATTCCCAAGACAAACCAGTGTACGCCGAGTACCTCAACAACTGGCGCGACTGGGACAACCCATGGCAATCCCACTCTCCTGCAAACGCGTCCGCAGACGCATGAATTATTCGCGGACGACTCGACCAGTGCTGTGGATAATGGCCGCCTCGGCGCGGTGGTTGGCCACCAGTCTCCAGAGGTCCGGCAAATTTACCAAATTATTTGATATGGTTGCCGTCGATCGATTTGGCGATGCCGATTTGGTGCAATCGGTTCGACATATTCATTGTGCAAATTGGGAGCAAACCCTGAAGGATTTGCCCATTCAATCGCAGGACCTTGTAGTTTTTGGAGGTGGCCTGGAAAACCATGGAGGGTTACTGGCGATTGCCGCGCGGCAAGCTCGTGTGTTAGGGTTTCCAATATATGAGTTGGCCAGAACCAAGACTCCCGAGATTTGGTGTCCTTTGGTACGAAAAGCCGGATTCTCGGTTCCCAATTGGATTTCCAATTGCAACGGAAAAATCACTTTGAACCCCACTAGCGACGACCTGTTTCCGGGTGAGCCGGCGGTCGCTCTAAACATAAATCCAACGGTAAACTTGCAACCGGTTAATTTATTCGGCGCACAGCACTGGATTGCCAAGCCCAGGCAATCGGCTGGTGGTCACCAAATCGAATGGCATCCAGTACTGAACAACCCGTCAAAACAATTATCAACGCTAGAGCCTCAGCGGTTCTTACAACAATTTGTTCCTGGCCCAAGCTGGAGCGCCAGTTACTTAGCGACTGACCGTTCGTGCCACTTCATAGGGGCCTGTCGCCAAATAATTGGCGGCGTGCACATGTCAGCTCGACCATTTCAATATCAAGGTGCTTGGGGGCTTATTCGTTTGACATTGTCGCAACAACAGCGACTGCAAGAATTTGGCCAATTCATTCGGGAGCAATTTTCCGCGCGCGGCCTGTTCGGTATTGATCTCGTGGGATCGCCCGATGGAGACTGGTCGGTAATCGAAATCAATCCGCGACCAACGTCCTCCATGGAACTTTTGGAACTCGCCGCAAGTCCAGGCGATCGTCCTATAAGTTTGATTGATCTACACATTTCGGCTTGTCTCGAAGAAGAAATAACCGAATCTTTCCCCATCTCTGATTGCCATTTAAATTTTGCGAAACAAATTATTTTCCACAACGACGATCGGTCGCTGCGAATAGACGAATCACTTAGCAATTGGTTATGGTCTTGGGCTGAGAAATCTCAGGCGGCGGATTTACCTGCACTCGGTAGCGAGATTTTTCCGGGGCAACCGGTATGCACAATTTTTGACAGTGGCGAGTTTCGATGTCATGCGCTGGCAAGTCTCGACAAAAAAATTCAACTGTGGCACGCCCTCACCTCAAAAACCAAGGTGTGATTTATCGTGTGATTTTATCGTGGAGCACACGGGTTCGAATGAGCTTTTTGCCTTCACCATTTGGCAAAGCTATGACTGCTGAGATATCCACCGCTGAGAAATCCGAGGTGGACCATCGCCAGCCCTATGACGATATGCAAACCAATTAGCACCAAACTTGCCAACCATTGCCCCTGTTGCAAACCTTGCCAAGACTCCCAACCGAGGGCCGAAAACGTCGTAAAAGATCCGATGAAGCCCACCACAAAAACGAAACGCCAGCGATCGATCGTTTCCGGATTATTGCCTGACATAAAACAACCAATCAAAAAGCAGCCAATCAAGTTGACGCTTAGTGTACCCCAAGGCCATTCTGCCCAAGAGTTCCAAGCCAAACGCGTTGGCCCTTGCCAATAGGTCAACAGATAGCGACAAACGGCGCCAATGGCGCCGCCACCGGCAACACTTAATATTTCTAGAATTGGTTGCTTCATGGAATTATCTCACCCTTTTCCCGCAGTATTCGCCGGACTCTCAGCTTAGTATACTAACGTTGGAGCAGATAACGATGCTCTAACGTAAAGTTATCGTACCCGGCGAGTTGAGGTAAAACCCCTTGGGGCATAAACAAATGAAAACTGGATTGGCCTATATTTTCGGTGGGATCGGCGCGTTAGCGTTAGGGATGAATTTGGCGGTTGCCGATGACCACTGGAGCCAATGGCGCGGCGATCAACTCAACAGCATTTCGACCGAATCGTCTTTGCCCATTGAATTCGGTCCCGAAAAGAATTTGGTATGGCGCCTAGAATTGCCGGGGCCTGGTGGCAGTAGCCCCATCATTTGGGATAAACAAGTATTCGTTACTTCTGTCGACGGTTCTGGAATTTCATTGATCGCGGTTTCGTCGGAGGACGGCCGTGAGCAGTGGCGAAAAACACTCGGCGGTGAAAATCAAAACATCCGGATGGACAATGCCAACTCGGCCTCGCCCAGCCCATTCACCGACGGCAATTTTGTTTGGGCCACAACCAGCCAAGGGTTTTTACACTGCTTTAAATTGGACGGCACGCCAGTCTGGGAAAAAGATCTCCAAAAAGAATATGGCGAATTCAACATACAATTCGGATTGTCATCGACGCCGGTGCTCGATAACGGTCGAATTTACCATCAATTGATCCACGGAAATATGCGGGATCGCGAACCCGGAACCGCATGGATCCTGTGTTTCGACGCGGCCACCGGCAAAGAGTTGTGGAAACAAAATCGCACATCGGATGCTTACGCCGAAAATAAGCACGCGTATACGTCGCCAACAATTTATCGCGATCAAGACCAATCGTTTTTAGTTGTTCACGGCAGCGACTACATTACAGGTCACGATCTGGAAACCGGAAAAGAGCTTTGGCGTTGCGGCGGCATAAACTTGCAGGACAATTACCATCCAACCCTTCGATTGGTTTCATCCGCAGCAACTGCTCCCGGACTGATTGTTGTTCCCACCGCGAAAAATGGTCCAGTGTTTGCACTGCAGCCACCACTCTCGGGTGACATCACCGATTCAGCGACGGCCCATCGCTGGAAAATCGATCGCGGTACTCCTGATGTGGCCACACCTTTGATCCATGATGGACTGGTTTATCTGGCAACTGAAAAAGGAACCTTGACTTGCTTGGACGCCAAGACGGGCGAACAAGTTTACAGCGAACGCGTTCATGCCGACAAACATCGATCGACTCCTATTATCGCCGGAGAGCGAATTTATTTGGCAGGTCGTGATGGTCGTGTGCATGTGATCCAAACTGGTCGTCAGCTTAACGTATTGGCCACCAACGATCTGGGCGAAGAAACAACGGCATCGCCCGCCGTGGCCAACGGTCAATTGTATTTGCGTACGTTCAGTGCGCTCTACTGTTTTGGCAATCAATAGCCTTCATCACGGCTATAAATCAGGAAGTCAATGCATTGATACACTAACCGTACAATGCGTTTTAATTCCTGATTTCCAACAGGCTTTCATCGATTTCCATCGAAGCACCTTGTTCGAGAAATCGAACGGCCAATAGCAACCTTGTTTTGCCCTCCCGGCGAATGACAACACCATCGTATCCACGAAACGGACCCGTTCGTACGCGAACTAATTGGCCGGCCACAATTCGGGCTTCCGGTGTCAAGGGCACGTTGGCGCGAATCGCCATTTGGATTTGTCTCAAGTCCGCGACCAATTCGTCGACATACTCGACCTGGGTAATTCGAGACACGGCATTGGTTGTCAATGCTTGATATCGTTCTTCATCGTTGCCAAACAGAAAGATGTAATTGGGAAACAATGGCATCGAAACAGTGCGTATTCGCCCGTTGGGGGAGCGGTATCGTTTGGCAACGAGCGGGCAGTAATGTGGTATTCTCAAGCTACTCAAATGTCGGGAAAGTTTTTTCTCGTGTCGCGAACGCGTATAGATGCACCACCAATTTCTAGCCGGTTCGTGCTGTGCAAATCCTTCTTCTAACAAAGTGTCGGGATAAATATCGAATTGCGGGTTAATGATGGGCATTGTATCCATTCCTTGGTTTGGAAGTTTTTCGGGAAAGTACAGTCAATATTCCTCAATCATCCGCGGTCACTTAAGTGAAAGGTCGGTTCGTCCGCTACCTGCCAATTGCCTTATCTTGAAATTATCTTATTCTTTGTGCTTGGTTTTGCAAAGCGCACCCTTGCTCGCCTACCGCAGACCTTAAGGGGCCGTTTAGTTCGCAATTTCACGAAAATCGTTCGAACGGCTCGAGCAATTTAAAGGACTTAGGAAAACATGTCGTGTCAAATTTTGGACGGGCGGTTAATCGCTCGGAAAATTCAAGACGAATTAAAGCAAAAAGTCGAGGTACTGTGGCGTGAACGGCAATTGCGCCCCCATTTAACAGCAGTCTTGGTGGGTGCTGATCCGGCCAGCGAAGTGTATGTTCGCAATAAACAATCGGCATGTCGCAGGATTGGCATGTCGAGCGATTTGCGTCGACTCTCGGCATCAACCTCGACCGCTGAACTATTAGAGCTAATCGAGCAACTCAATAGCGATTCCCATGTCCATGGAATACTAGTGCAATTGCCTTTGCCCGCTCACATTTCGGCAGAACAAGTATTGGATGCGATTGATCCTAAAAAAGACGTTGATGCTTTTCATCCTTACAATGTGGGGCTCGTCGCTCAAGGTCGTCCTAAATACTTACCTTGCACTCCCTATGGCGTTTTGCAAATTTTAAAACACAGCGGATTTACGATTCGCGGTCAGCGCGTTTGCATTATCGGTCGCAGCGACATTGTGGGAAAGCCTTTGGCCTCAATGCTGGTGCAACGCAACAGTCCACTAGGCCCCGATTATGCCAATGCGACAGTTACATTGTGTCACAGCCTCACGCCCAATCTACCTAACGTAACCCGCGAAGCAGATCTTTTGATTGCCGCTATTGGACAACCTAAATGGGTCAAAGCCGATATGGTAAAACCCGGTGCTGTGGTGATCGACGTCGGAATTAATCGAACCGATTTGGGACTGGTGGGTGATGTCGATTTTGAATCGGTATCAACGATCGCTCGAGCAATCACTCCCGTACCTGGAGGAGTTGGTCCCCTGACCGTAACGATGTTACTAAGCAATACTTTGGTCGCCGCTCAACACTCCGACTTAGTATCCATTGGTCAGTGTAGAGATCAAACCAAAGATAAAAAGACCACCGCATAACAGGGATAGTATACCGCCAACAATTCCAATGATCGCATGCACGGAACCTTTGATCGCTGGATTTTGTTTGCGTCGTTTCAATCCAATGATGCCCAAAATAATCGCGGCGATTCCAAATGGAATTCCAACCAACGGTAACAGCGCAACGATTCCCAAGTAATAGGCAATCAAGGCTGGCGGATTTTTGTAGGGAATCAGCCCCCCCCGTCGCATCACCTTCAACGACCGGTCGAGGTCCGCCAATTTCAGGCGCCGCTTGTGGGGTTGAAAAAGGGTTGGGCTCGTTTGGCCTTGTAGCCGAATCGTTTTTGTCCGCATTATTCATCGTGGAGTACCTCCGCAAGATCGTCTTTAAGCAATTTATAAAGTAAATAGGGTCAAGTTATAGGTCGATTGAATCAATTAAACAATTACAAATGACCAAGACTAAACATAGTCAATTTTTGCGACTTCCAATAGCCGAAGGCTGGGATAAAAACACAGGTTGGATGGTGGGGGTTGGGGGCTAAAGTGGGCTGCC
>JBGSMY010000389.1:0-2515 GCA_041739975.1 Pirellulaceae bacterium | reverse complement strand
TTCCATGTCGAAATGCTCCATATACCGCTCGACTTTTCGATGGAGTTTTTTCCCCGTCCAACTCTTAACCCAATTGGGAGTTGACGACGCGAGATTGCTAATGGTGACAATCAAGATGTCGCCACCAGGCTTTAGTACCCGTATCATTTCACGACTTGCTGCAGCCAAATCGGGGATATCGATGATTGACAAGTAGCTCAGCACCAAGTCAAAGGTCTCGTTGGGTAATGGAATCGATTCGGCGGCCGCAATGAAATATTCTGAGTCGGGATCGCGGTGTTTTGCGCAAACGATCAATCGTTCTGTCGGATCGATGCCGGTCACGTTTGCACCGCGAGATTTTAATACGCGCGAATAACGCCCTTCGCCGCACCCTAAATCGAGCACTCGCCGTCCATTCACATCGGGTAAGATCCGGTCCAGCGCCGGATCGAGAATCACGCGGCGCGACCAATCCCCGCGTTCTCCTTGATCGCGTATCCAAGCTTCCGCGGACTTGCTCCAATGGTCTTTAGGTAACGTCACGATTCTTTCTCGAATTCAAAAACTTAAAGTTGCTTCGCTCTGCAGTTATGGGCAATCGTTCTTCGGACTGCTGCGGATCGTCGCCTTATTACTCGACAACTACTCCGGTCTTGAAATACAATATTAAATTCAATAGTGAATTTAATAATGGCAGGTCTTTCTGTGGATCACGTCGGAATTGCCGGCCGACTAAATCACGCCGCGGTACAGAGCGATCAATATAATAAGTTCCCAAAACCACAAAATCCCAAACTAAGTAATGACCGCAAAAATATCGACAGGATTTGCATTTTATATAGCTTTTTTGACCTTTTTCTTTCAAAGCTTGTCGGCAGTCGGATTAGGTCAAAACAGTTCTCTGGAAACGCCTAAACCTCAAGAACCTACGCTACAACCAGCCACTGGCGAGGCGGTTGCAGCCATCAAACAGTTCAAATTCTCTAATAAACTTCAGTGCCAGCTCTTCGCCGCGGAACCTCAAGTCGCGAACATTGTGGCCTTTTATCGCGATTACCAAGATCGGATGTTTGTATGCGAGACCTTTCGGCAGAATACTAACACCGGCGTTGAAGATAATCGTTCACACCCCGAATGGATGGACGACGAATTGCAAGCCCAAACCGTTCAAGACCGTATTGCTTATGTACTGAAACACGTTCCAGATGCTGCGCGGCGTTACACCGAACACGATGATCGAATTCGTTTGCTTCGCGATCTTGATGGCAATGGAGTGGCCGACAGCGACAGTGTTTTTTCCAAGGGTTTTAATCGACTGGAAATGGGAACTGGAGCCGATGTTTTATCTTACAGAAATTCAGTCTACTTCACCTGTATTCCCGATCTTTTGAAATTGGCAGATACTGACCGGGACGATGTGGCCGACCAGCGCAACGTTTTGCACACAGGGTATGGCGTGCGGTTTGCATTTCGCGGCCACGACATGCATGGATTGGTGATTGGACCCGATGGCCGATTGTATTTCAGCATCGGCGACCGAGGTTACAACGTCGCTCCTGATGTATTTGATCCAGCCTCGGGGGCTGTGTTTCGATGTGAACTTGACGGCAGTCAATTGGAGGTCGTGGCAACCGGCCTCCGCAATCCACAGAATTTAGCATTTGATGATTTTGGCAATTTATTCACAGGCGACAATAATTCGGACAGCGGTGATCGGGCGCGTTGGGTGTATGTCGTTCCGGGAGGTGATTCTGGATGGCGAATGTATTATCAATATTTGCCAGATCGAGGTCCCTTTAATCGCGAAAAGATCTGGCATCCGTTCCACGTAGATACTCCCGCTTATGTAGTACCACCGATTGCCAACTTCGCCGATGGCCCCTCGGGGTTGGAATATTATCCCGGCACTGGATTCGGCGCAGATTTTCGCGGAAGGTTTTTCTTGTGCGATTTTCGCGGTTCGGCCGTCAATAGCGGTGTGCGATCGTTTCGCAATAGTCCTCAAGGTGCGTTTTTTGAACTCGTCGATGATGAACAACCCATTTGGGGGATTTTGCCCACCGATTTGCAATTTGCGGCCGATGGCAAACTCTACGTATCGGATTGGGTTGATGGCTGGGTCGGGGAAAACAAAGGCCGATTATATGCGTTTTCTGATCCGCAGTTTGTACAGTCGCCTTTGGTTCGAGAAGTCGCGGAATTGTTGAAGTCGGGAATGACCGAGGTCGACAATGCGCGTTTAACCAATTTGCTCGGCCACGCCGACCGTCGCATCCGCCAAGAAGCCCAGTTCGAATTGGTTCGTCGCGGAGAATATGACAGTTTAAAATCGGTTGCGGTCGACGGAGATCTGCAACTTGCGAGAATCCATGCGTTATGGGGTATCGAACAACTTGTCCGAATTCATCGATTGTCGATTTTGCCGGATGGGAAAAAAGTTTCAGCGACGATGAAGGTGGCACAAGGCTCCAGCCTTGTAGCCAGTCAGGTGGCACAAGGCTCCAGCCTTGTAGCCAGTCAGGTGGCACAAGGC
>JBGSMY010000273.1:0-10949 GCA_041739975.1 Pirellulaceae bacterium | reverse complement strand
CGCCTGCAGGCGTGGTTGCCAGTGTTTCGCCAGCAGGCGTGGTTGCCAGTGTTTCGCCAGCAGGCGTGGTTGCCAGTGTTTCGCCAGCAGGCGTGGCTGCCGGTGTTCCACCGGCAGCCACGAGTTGCTTTCCGCACAGGCCCCGCTTCGCCTTATCAACTTGAGGCGATGCACCTAAAAAACTAAGCCAAAACGCTCTCGAAAGCTACACGACCTCCATGCCCGCAGGGGCGAAAGTTTGACGGCTTCACAATTCAATTACTTCTTGAGCTGCTCTGTGTCGCTACCCGCTTTCTTTTGGTTAAGCTCGTCTAATTTTTTAGCCGCATCCAACCGTTGTTTGGACAACTCTAATCTGCGAGTCGCTAAATCCACATATTCACGGTCGCGATCAATCTGCGTGGCACTGGCATAACCTCGCCGAACCAACGTCTCGGTTTGTTCAAGATCTTGTTGAGCGGCAAACAACTGTTGTTCCGCATTAGCAATTTCAATCTGCGACATCGCTTGATGTCGTGCATTCGTTCCACGAGTCAGCTCTAACTCGCGCGTCAACCGATCAACTTCAAACCGATCGTTTTGAAATTCTATCTCAGCAACTTGACCTCGCAAAAATAATTCACGGCTGTCGGCCAACCGAGCTTTAGCATCGCGCAGTCGACGCTCGGCCTCCAATGCGGTAATTTGCGATGTGGTCAACAGAATTTGTTCCATTTCATACATCCGCCGTTCCAACATCTCAACGCGTTGCATCCAGTCAGCGGCCTGAGGCTCCGGCTTCTGTTCGACGCCGATTGCCGGCAAGTCTCCGGTAGCGATCTGCAGCGCAGCCACCGATCCGGACTCCCCGCTTCCACGCAGCGATTGGTCCGTTTGTTTTGGATCTTGGAAACCACTGGGTCCGACCATCCAGGTGATGATCCAGGCCAGTCCACATCCGATTCCGAACCAACTCCACTGTCTGTTGCGGTTCATAACTTCAACTCCTGCCCGGGGCCGGCATTGTTTGTTGTTTAAGACTTTGGCGCGCCGAAATCATTATTTTGTTTGATGACGCCCAAGCCAACCCCTATTGGCTAAATCGTTTCACCAAATTACGGGCGAACTCACGGCTCTTTACGCGAAAACGGGCAAGGTGACACCTTGCCCGTCGCAAATTTGCAGAATCTGACTGTTAACCGTAAAGACTATTTTTTCAACAGTGAATCGCGAATTTCACGCAATAAGACAATGTCTTCCGGCGTAGTAGGTGCCGCCGCTACCTCTTGTCTTTCGAATCGCTTTTTGGCTTTGTTGAGCATTTTGACTACTATGAAAATGGCAAACGCAATCAATAAAAAATCGACTACAGTTTGAATGAATGGGCCGTAGTTAAGAATCGGATAATCCTGCATTGCCATCACTGGCTTCCCATTCTCCATCACCATCGTGCCGTCTGGATTTAGCTTGGGTGCATTTGCTTCGATTGTCAATGCCAGTTCGTTGAAGTTAACGCCAAACCGTGCAGTGATGAGGTTTAGCGGCGGCATGACAATATTGGCAACCAGTGAACTGACAATTTTACCAAACGCTGTTCCGATAACTACGCCCACGGCCAAATCGACCACGTTTCCGCGCATGGCGAATTCACGAAACTCTTGTACTAATCCCATAGCTGCATTCCTCTAAGTTGAATGAAAAGAAAATGAATAGTCACTGAAATGGCATTGAATTGGAATTGCAGAACCAACGGATGGGCTTTAAGAGACCTAGTCCTTGGACGACAATCGCACAGCGATGCAAGAGACGATGATGGCCATTCCGCAGTATCGGCGCCGACGAAAAATGGAACGTCGGCGACTCGATCGACTTGTTGCTCCCAGGAGGCGCTTCGACCCGTCGCCAACTCTCATGAATTGCTGAATTCGGCCGCTAGTCTAAGCTCGTTTAAAAATAGCGTCAATCACCAACTCAAAGCATTGGTTGATTTCCGATAGACGACCGCAAGGTGCCGATTCTTAGTTTGCAGGAATCGGCACATCGTTAGTGATTAATCTGAGCTATAAAGTTAAGTTGTTGGCGAAGGCGGGACTAACTCGTTTTGACGGCCCATTTGTTTGAGCCAACGATAATGGGATCCCAAACCGGCCACGATCGACGGGTGTGCCGTGTACCGCACGCCAAAGTCGCGACAAGTCTGTTCGACTACCGGTGCAATCGCCGGATAATTAACGTGACAAATTCGCGGCATCAAATGATGCTCAATCTGAAAGTTCAATCCGCCTAATAACCACGACACTACTCGATTGCGACGCGAAAAGTCAACAGTCGTTTCAACTTGATGAATGGCCCAAGCGTTTTCCATTCGTCCCGTGTCAGGACGCGGCAAGGGGAACTCGGCTTCCTCAACAGCATGTGCTAATTGAAACACAATACTCAAAGTCATGCCTAGAACCAAAGCGGCGATTGAATAGTACAACAATACCACCCAAATCGAATGGTACATCATCGGGATGACAAACATCAGCGTAAAAAATGCAGCTTTGCCGCCCAAGAACACGACTAAATCCAATCCCTTTGGAAATGGGATACGTCGTTCGCCGATTCGACCCTTAAATACATCCCACATATCGTTGACCAAATGCCATTTGATGGCCATCAGGCCATATAACGGCCAAAGATAAATGTGCTGCCAGTAATGAAACGGATATCGTTTTTGGTGAGGGGTCAAACGGCCAATCCAACCCAAATCGATATCGGAATCGTGATGGGTAATGTTGACAAACGTATGATGAAAAACACCATGTTTCCAATGCCACACATAGGTGCTGCCACCGACCAATTCGATGGTCATCGCCATCATTTTATTGACCCAGGGATAGTCAGAAAATGCTTGATGGCCCGCATCGTGTTGAATATTAAATCCAATCAATGCCATGGCAAAGCCGGTCAAAATCGCAAGTGGCACAGCTTGCCACCAGGTCGTTGCAAAAAATACCAGCAAAACATACAACCCGGCGTAAATTGCCATCAGAATTGCAGCTTTGAGATACATCTGCCAACAATCACGCTGGCGTTTGCCCGTTTTCTCAAAATACTCGTCAACTCGTCGACGCAACTCCTGTTGAAACTCGTTGTTTTTGCCAAATTTCAAGATCTTGCCATGATCGATGTTGGCATCCTTGCGCCGCGTAAATATCTCCGGGGAACCTATTTCCAATCCCATTCGTTTTCACTCACTCACTACTTATTACATCGCTAGCAACACGTACTCCAATCGCATTGCTGTCACCAAAAACCTCGGCGATTGTACCAATTCTACGCAAACCAAGCACCCCCAGTTGGCGGGGGTCCTCAAGATCGTCATAAAACACATGATCCGTTCGCCCTACAACGAACCACGGCGTCCATTACCAAAACACCAATCCACAACTAGCCTTTGTGGTCTGTACAGTGATAATGTTGTCTTAGATGGGCTTGATCGCCACCAATGAGAACCCGTTTTTTCGATATTATGAGCCCTTGGCGCGACCGGCCCCAATCAACGGGTGAATTGTGTCGGCGGGTTAAGTGACGATAGCAAAGTAGCTTGACGACCTCGTCAAAACGCTTGTATTACTAATCTTAAAAAGTACACAACAATAACCGTGAGACAGTTGATAACATGACCATTTATCTGTTTCTGATGGCACTGTGCATTCAAGATTCCCAGCCAGCGACCGATGGTTTTAAGATCTCTCCAGAGGGTACTAAAATCTCAGTCTCGATGCCCGCCGAACCCAAAGTCTTAAAGCGCCAACTTGAACCGGTGCCGGGAAACATCATCGAAGTACATATCCACGTACTCGAAATGGCCGACAAAGTCAATTTCACGTTTAGCTATCACGACGAAAACGAAACGCCAACGGAAAAGTCACAAATCAAAAGCGTTCTAGATGGGGCGGTCAAAATCGCCGTGGTTCGAACTCTGGGCAATTTAGAAAAAGTTGAACCGTTTGCAATCCACGGCCACCCAGGTCGCAGTTTTGAATTTACGTGTGTTCGCGGCGACACGCCCGACCAAACAATTGCACTACGCGTCGCTGCCAGAGTAATTCTCATTAATAATCGTTTGTACTCGCTAAATTATGTCGCCCCCGAAAAATCATTTGACGCTGAACAAGCCAAAAAATTTCTCGATTCTTTTGCGATCGACAAAGACGAAAAACGACCTTAAACCAAAGAATCCAAATATATTGCGGCCGGCATGCGGCGATTACTTTAGCATTTGCCACCAACCTTCGGCGAAAGCTTGCCTACCATCGGCGCCCATCTCTCCCACCGCCGGCGACAACCGGTCGAGGCATATTCACCAGCTAACACGCGGCACCAACGCCCATTACCGGCGCCCATCTCGCCAACCGCCGGTGACAGCCGGTGGAGGCATACTCACCAGCTAACACGCATTTAATCGACCTCCCCCTGAATCAATGAACCTCGTTACAATCAGAACATGACAACCAAACTCGTATACTTAACAGCAGGTGCCGGCGGCATGTTTTGTGGCAGCTGCCTGCACGATAATGCGCTGGCAAAAGCACTGGGCCGCGAAGGCTGGGACGTACAACTTGTACCCCTCTACACACCCATTCGCACGGACGAACAAGATACCAGTGTCGACCAAGTCTTTTTTGGCGGGATCAATGTTTTCTTGCAACAAAAAATCCCAGTGCTGCGCTGGCTGCCTCGATTTTTAGACCGTTTTTTGGATCAGCCATGGTTGATTCGGCGAGCAACTCGGCGCGCAGTAGAGACGAATCCGCAAATGTTAGGCGAACTGGCCACCTCGATGTTGCGCGGCATGGCAGGGCGTCAACGCAAAGAGGTTAAGCGATTAGTCGACTGGCTAGTCACTTCCGCAAAACCCGATTTGTTGATCCTCACGAATTTGCTGGTGGCTGGATTTGTTCCCGAATTTAAACGACGTAGCCGCATTCCGACGCTGGTAACTTTACAGGGCGATGACGTTTTCACCGAACAATTAATCGCGCCGTACCGTCAACAAGTATTGGACTTGATGCACCAAGTCGGCCAGCAAGTCGACGGATTTATTGTTCATAGTTCCGCTTATGCAGATCGCATGGCTGAATATTTTCGTTTGCCTCGTTCTAAAATGCTGATCACTCCTTTGGGCATCGATACCCATGACTTCTTGTCGCTGCCTGGCGTAACGGATCGGTCGAATAATGAATCCAGACGGATCGGCTACCTTGCGCGATTGGCTCCCGAAAAAGGGCTGGATGTTTTAGTTGACACTTTTATTCGGCTCAAACAATCTCCCGAATTTGCGGATGTGCATCTGGAAATTGCCGGTTGGCTAAGTCCCGAGAATCGCGATTTTGTCCAGTTGCAGTGGGAAAAACTAGCAGCGGCTGGCCTGCAATCGTTTTATCGTTATTGGGGTGTTGTGGAACGCGCCGCTAAACTTGATTTTCTAAAATCGATCGATCTATTTTGCGTTCCCTGCCGCCAACACGAGCCGAAAGGTTTGTTTGCCTTGGAGGCCATGGCCGCCGGATTGCCAGTGGTTCTGCCAGACCACGGCGCTTTTCCAGAAATGATTATCGCACCGACTAATGCCGTTTTGTTTCGTCACGGTGACCTTGATGACTTGTTGAGCCAATGGCAGAACTTATTGCGCGATCGCGCTCGACGTGAATCGCTCGGTCGATATGCCCGAGCTTATGTGTCCACTCATCGCAATGCTCAGTCGATGGCGCGGGATACGCAATCTAAACTAAAACCATTTTTATAAGAGGTCGGATCGTTGCGGTTAATTTGATGGAATGGGAGAGTTGGCTCTGCCGCCAAGATGGCGGCAGCTGGGGATGGCGGCTAGATGACACTGCCGCCAAGATGGCGGCGGCCACGGGCGGCAGCTGGAGTTGGATCTGCCGCCAAGGTGGCGGCAGTCACGGGCGGCAGCTGGAGATGGATCTGCCGCCAAGATGGCGGCAGCCACGGGCGGCAGTCACGGGCGGCAGCCATGACAAATCAGTTTGGTTAACTAATCCTGCGATTCTTCGGCCATCCGTACCAGCGTTCTGACAAACACTCCGCTGGCGCCGGCATCCACCCACGCACTAGGCTTATCTTGAAAACTGGGGCCGGCAATATCCAAATGCACCCAAGGCACGTCGCGGACAAATTCTTGCAAAAATTTTGCGGCCGTGATCGCGCCACCCCAACGTCCGTCACCTACGTTCTTAATGTCGGCCACTTGGCTGCGGATCTGGTCGCGATAATCGGCAAACATTGGCAATTGCCATAGCGGCTCACCGCATTCGTCAGCCGCCCGCGCCAATCGCGCGTACCAAGCCGGATGGTTGGTCATGCCGCCAGCCACAAATCGTCCCAAGGCCACCATACAAGCGCCGGTCAGCGTGGCCAAATCAACTAAATGATTGGCGCCCCGAGAAATGGCAACGTCCAGACAATCGGCTAACACCAATCGTCCTTCAGCATCAGTGTTATGTATTTCAATCGTAGTGCCATTGCGCGCCGTAATCACGTCACCCAAGCGATAGCTATTACCGCCAATCATATTCTCGACCAAACCAACAACTGCCGTGATATTGACTCTAAGTTTCATCTGGGCAACTGCTTGTAACGCGCCCAGCACCGTCGCTGCCCCAGCCATGTCACATTTCATATCGAGCATCGATTCGGATGGCTTGATCGACAGCCCACCAGAGTCAAACGTCACCCCTTTGCCAATCCAGCCCCAATGCTCGTTGCTATTGGGATTGCCTTTATATTGCAAAACAACCAAGTAGGGCTCGTGCGCCGCAGCTTGGCCGACAGCCAACAAAGCGCGGCAATTCTCGGCGGCCAATTTTTGCGAATCCCATATTTCGATTTGCATATCGTTCGCCCGCGCTACCGCCTGGCAATGGTCGACAAACACTTTTGGATAAAGCATATTCGGCGGCAAGTTGACCAGCAATCGCGTTAAATTGATCGCTTCGCCAAGGGCGATTCCATGAGTCGCAGCGACTTGATCGCGTTGTGGGAAAACCACTTCATCTATTGGAAATGTTTTCTTGGTGGCGCGAAACAAATCTTGGCCGATCGCCCCCACATGCCAACCGGCGATTGCATCCTCCCAGGGCTCCGTATCCAAATAACAGGCAACGCGACTGCGCGCTTTGCCTGATAAAAACTTAGCGGCTGCACCGCAAGCTTTGTAAGCTACCCCTGCACTGAGCTCCGCGGATGGGGGCAAACCGACCACCACCAAACGATGACTCCGCATGCCGGGAAAGTGCATTATCTTCGTGCAAGCATAAGGAGTTGTGTCAATCTCACGTTCTTCTATCAGTCGAGCTAACAGCCCTTGACTGGCCTGATCCACTTGCAACGCAGCGTCTTGAAGCTGTTGGTTATCACATACGCCAATGACAACGGCATCAGCGGCAATTTGGGTCACGGAGTCGGTGGTCAACGATATTTTCATAGCAAATGTTCGGTCATTCGGTTTAGGGTTTGTGGGTTTGGAGTCAATTTCAGATCCTTGGTCGATCTCAAATCAATCTTCGCTCGAATATTCTAACGCATTTCCCAATTTGAATAGGTGCTGACTCAGTGATGTCGCCGTGCGGCCCAATTTCAGTCTCGTCCATTGGTTAGTCAACTGCCGCAGAATGCGGTAATATATCTCGCCATGGGATACCTCAATTTGCAACAGCTGATACCAGATTTACAACGCAACGGCCATTTGCTGGTGTGCTCTGCGCCAGTTCGCGCTCAGCTGGAGGTTGCCGAAATTCAACGGCGGTGTTACGCCAATCGCGGTCCTGCGGTTTTATTTACTAACGTAGAGCACTGTCGGTTTCCAATGGTCTCCAACTTGTATGGGTCACTCGAACGGGCAAGGTTTATCTTTCGGGACACTATTGAACCAGTCAAACGAGCGATTGAACTCAAGCTCAACCCGGAAGTGCTTTTCAAACAACCAGCGCGGTATTGGCGTGCGCCGCTGACAGCACTCAACATGCGTCCCCGGCGCACCCGCCGTGGCCCATTGATGGCCAACGAATGTCAACTGCGGGACTTGCCGCAACATATTTCTTGGCCCGATGACGGCGGCCCGTTTGTCACCTTGCCCCAAGTCTATTCAGAGCTAATTACCGAGCCAGGTTTAAACAAATCCAATTTGGGAATGTATCGCGTCCAACTTGGTGGCAACGATTACCGACCTGACCAAGAAGTTGGCTTGCATTATCAAATTCACCGCGGAATTGGAGTGCATCACCAAGCGGCTTTGGCGGCCGGAAAACCTTTTCGCGTCAATATCTTTGTGGGCGGTGCGCCTGCCATGACTGTTGCTGCCGTGATGCCGCTCCCTGAGGGCATGACAGAACTCGGCTTCGCCGGCGCCTTGGCTGGACATCGCATTGCGATGATTGCTTGGAACCAAACCCACTTGTACGCCGAAGCAGATTTCTGTATCTCCGGAATTGTCGATCCGCATCGGCAAAAACCTGAAGGACCATTTGGCGATCACTTGGGATACTACAGTTTGAAACATGAATTTCCTGTTCTGCAGGTCGATCGTGTGTTCCACCGGCCAGACGCAATTTGGCCGTTCACCGTCGTCGGTAGGCCTCCCCAAGAAGACACGACGTTTGGCGAGTTGATTCACGAAATCACTGGCCCTATCTTGCCGACCGTGTTACCCGGTGTTCGGTCCGTGCACGCGGTGGACGCGGCCGGCGTTCACCCGCTACTGCTTGCCGTCGGCAGTGAACGTTATGTTCCTTATCGGCCCACGGATCGCCCAGCGGAAATCTTGACTCAGGCACATGCGATTTTGGGACAAGGCCAACTATCGCTGGCGAAATATTTGTTTATTATCGACCAGGCAGCTGCAGACGATTTACATGCGGATCAAATCGAACGTTTTTTCCAGATCCACTTGGAACGTGTGGACTGGCGTCGCGATTTGCATTTTCAGACTCAAACCACGATCGACACGTTGGACTATTCCGGAACGGGGTTCAACCAAGGCTCAAAAGTCATTATCGCGGCCGCTGGTCCAGCAATTCGCCGGTTATCTCAAGAGCTTCCCTCTCAGTTTCGTTTGCCTGACGGGTATCGCGATCCAACTTGGGCGATGCCCGGAGTACTGGCGGTATCCGGCCCACCATATTCACATCGCGAGCACGGTCGGGGCGTCCCTGAACTTATCGATCTTTGGGAAAGCACTGAATGGGATCGTGAGATTCCGTTGGTTGTAATCTGCGATGATGCGCAATTTGCGGCGAAGTCATTGGTCAATTGGTTGTGGGTTACTTTTACGCGCAGTAATCCGGCGACCGATATTCATGGTGTAGGCGCAAAAATCGTTAATAAGCACTGGGGCTGTCGTGGCAGCTTGATTATCGACGCTCGAATCAAGCCATATCATGCCCCGCCTTTGATCGAATCAGCGGAGGTCCAAAAACGAGTTGATGCCTTGGCCGCTCAAGGCGGGCCTTTGGCAAAATACTTATAATGCGATTTGGCAAACCGTAGGGGATTTGTTTGCTCGCCGGACTGAAGTTCGATCGGACAATTATTCTTTTTTGTCTTGACCTAGATTCAAGAAACCTTTGAGCCGTTTGACGATGCCGTCGTCTTGCTTGCGTGAACTGTTGAGGTTTTGTCGACTGATACTGCGTTCACGTTGGTTCAGTGCCGATTCAAACTCTTCGAGTCGCTGTCGCTCTTGGCTAAGTTTTGCTCGTTGAATGGACAGCTCAATCTCAGTTTCTCGCAGCGCTTCCTGAAGTTGGGCTTTTAGGCCTTCGATTTCAACGAGATCTTCGGCCGTAGCGTGCGCCAACGCGGACGATTCGGCTGCCGGCGGCTCAAAGTTGAGCGGGATTTTGAGTTCGGGTTTGGCCTTGGGCACAGGTTCAACAGGGCGGGGTTTTGGTGCGCGACTGGCCGTTTCGCTTTCAGTACTTAAGGCGGCAAGCATTTGTTCGCGCTGCGAATGCCAACTTGAAAATACAGACGTATCGATGTTCGCAGAAGCAACGGCTGGCAGACTTACGGGCGAGGCAGGGGCAATTGTCTGCTCGTCCAACGCACCAAGCGTTAATTGGATGACTTGTTCGGAGATTTGATTTAAACGACTCTCGATTCGCAAAAACATCTCAGATTGATGCTCGAGTTGTTCTTGTAAATACAAGTCACGTTGGTCTTGGTCCGCGATCCAACGATCGAATTGCGACTTCAACTCGACAAGCGAATCGTCGGCGACGGCTTCGTTCTCTTTGGTTTTCACGCTGGGTTTGCGCGGCATGGCACACAGTTCAACAGGATAAGGTCAACAATCATGACGACAAAAAATCCCCAAGGTTATGTAGGTCAAAAGCCCCCACTTGGCAAACCAAATTCAAGCGAATTTCATACGGCATTGTCGGTGGTAGCGATTAGTTGGATCGTATGCACTAAGGCACCCACGAATACCCCACAGGCTGGCCGGGGGATCATTCTGCTTTTCACTACACGCAACTCAGTCAACTATTTTTTTCTCATCGCTCCGCGAATACCCCACGGGCTGGCCGGGGGATCATTCTGCTTTTCACTACACGCAACTCAGTCAACTATTTTTTTCTCATCGCTCCGCGAATACCCCAGGGCTTGTCCCGGGGTTCATACTGCTTTTCACTACACCGGCTTGCCCCAAAACTTATTTCGATCAACGCGCGCCGAATACCCAGGGCTCGTCCCGGGGTTTTTTCTGTTTTCCACTAAACCGGCTCACCCCAAAAATTATTTCGATCAACGCGCGCGCCGATTACCCCAGGGCTTGGAGATCGTCCAGCTTATGAGTGCTGTCGTGGCAACGAGTAGGCAAAAAAAATGACCTTCGTGAAATTTGGTTTTTCGCACAGAATGTGCGTTCTTAGAAATCCAGATCACACGGAGGTCATGCATGA
>JBGSMY010000289.1:0-21327 GCA_041739975.1 Pirellulaceae bacterium | reverse complement strand
CTGCCGGGCAATCATCGCAGTTACGTTCTCACTGACGATAGTTTTCTATCGCTATTGGACAAAACCAACTGGGACACCCGATATCGACGTGTGCTGATTCGTTTTCCACGAAGGGAGTTTTCGTCTTTCCACAAATATACCTCCAATGTGGTCCATCCCGATTCCATGTTTCAAGCCAGCGGTCGCAATCTCCACGTGTACCTGACCGATCTGTTGCAGCCAAAAAATATCCAATCGGTTAAAATCGCCGATGGCCGCACGGAGATCCATCTAGATACCCTTGAGTATGCAATTAAGTTTGTTGTCGATTCGCGATTCGATAACAACCCCGTTGAGGTCAGCTTCTCTGAAAAAGGAAACGAAATCCAAACCGTCATGAGTTGGGATTACGTTGCATTTACCGGCGGCTATTTCCCGGCTCGCTTTCAAATCGAAGGGACCCGTCAAGGCAAATTCCAGTTCAATCGCGAATTCAAATTAGTTCCACAGCCGCTGCAAATTAATTCGGAAATGTCCAATAACATTTTTTCGGAGTCCGCCTTCGAATTGCGCGACGGCGATCGGTTTACCGATGGAATTTTGGAAGAAAGTTATGAGTTCAAAAACGGCGAGAAAGTTTTAATTGGCACTCCCAAAAAATCAACCGGTTCAGGTGGGCTGCTGAGTTGGCTCTGGTTGGTGATGCTGGCTGTTGTGGTGATAACAAGTGTCGTATTAATTCGCACCTATCGTCGGGCAATCAACAATGCGCCCTGACAATTTCAGTGTTTATGATTTTTGGCTTTGAATGGTTATCCACGAATTTTAGTGGCTGGCTGGGAACGATTGGATTGCAATTAACCAGGATAACTTATTTTTCTCGGAGCGTTATCTTACAACTTAATGGGATTAGACGGGCTTCAGGTTGCTCGAGTGGATTTGCCACGGCTGGGAAGCTTTCCGATCCACACTGTGTGACACTCGCGAATTTGCGTGTCAAGTCGAATTCAACTTTGCCGGCCATTCCCCACCACCAATCTGACGCCCCCCCAAACCGTCGTTCTTGCTTTTCTTGTTTTTCGTGTTTTTCGTGGTTAAATCTTTTTTACCACTAAATTCCTCGAAGATCGCTTTGAACAATGATGGTTCAGCGAAATATTTTTTGAATATGCCGCAAGCATACAACCAGTCACACATTCAATCGCGCAATTAGAAGAATTAAAAGTATGTGTCGAGGGTTCAAAGTAAATCCAAACCGAGGTTAATTTGTCGATCGGCTCATTTACCGTTTCCGGTCAGTTACTTGAGTCGCTCCAATCGCCCTTTGCGGCGGACTATATTCTTGTAATCCCATTGAATATCTCGAGCTTTGGTCAACCAACGCTTAAGGTCTTTAACTTTGATTTGATCAGCGGCTGTATAACGGGCTTCGGCCGCTTTAAACTTGCCTTCGGTGGTTAGTCCTGCTTCTTCAAAAGACTGGCCGCTCCAAAAAAGCAACCTAATGCAATTTTTGAGTTTCCCGTAACCCACAACCGGATTACCGTCAAAAAACCAAACGGGGATTGCATGCCAAATCTTGTTTTCTGCATCTGGCAATTGTTTGTCGATAATACTTGCCAATGTATCGGCAATTTCTTGATCGGCCGATTCTAGTTCTTGATTGTAATTGACGGTATCGGGATGAATCTTGCGTCACTCAATTCGTTGATGATTTCGTTTTCACATCACAAAAATATTGCGGGAATTTTGGGCCAGTCAAGATTTCGATCGTGAATGTGATCTAAAACACAATCTGTGGCGTGATTGCGAACGAGTTAACCGTCTTGTTCTGGCTCAACCCAAATCTCTGGACTGCCATCGGCATTGAGTTGAACGTGGATCACATTCGCGCGGCAACAGACCGGACAATCTTCCACATAATTCTGCTTTGCGCCAGCCGATAAATCCATCGGAATAACGATTTCCTCGCCACAAGCATTACAAATATAACTGCCCTCGACTTGGATATCACTGGCAGATCCGATCCGACTACCACTTTCGGATGATTCATTGGTTGCCGCGGATGCGGGCATTTGTTCACCGCGGGCCAACATACGACAAGCCCATTCCATCACTGCCAATGAATTCTCATCGGCGAGTCGGTGGTCGTCGCCAATGGCAATCAACGTTTCCTCGGGCAACCCGCTTTGAGCAATCAACTGTTGCGAATCGACAAATGGAATCACTTCATCCGCTGGGCTGTGTAGAATCACACAATTCACGCTTACTTGCTTGACAGAGCCCCAATTTCTCCACGCGGGGCACAACAAAACAATCGGCGAAAGTTTGGTGTTACGAAGGTTAATCGCCACTGCTCCGCCGCGAGAACTTCCGACCACAACATCTGGTCGATGACGGTCAAAATACTCCTGAGCAGTCTTGAGCGCCAAGTCAAAATTTTCGTCATCCAATTTTGGGTTGAGCACTTCGTGCCCGGCGTCTTGCAAATAGGTTGGTTTAACGCCGCCGACGACGCTCCGCCAGCCGTGAAGAAACAGGATTTTCATCACCCCAGCTCCGACAACTCGTCTTGAGCGTCCCCAAACGTATTTGCGGTCAGTCCAAATTTTTTCATAAGACTGAGATATAGTCGACACAGTTGTCAGTTTTCTTGTACTCGATAGTCTAAGTTCTGTCCACCACTGAGAGCGCCCCCGCCTTTGCCCAACAATACCACAGGCAATTGCGTGGCATCGTGATTCCCGTGCAGCATACTCGAACACATCATGATCACGGAGTTATCAAGCGCGGTGCGTTCCCCCTCTTGAGTCTCATCCAAACGACGAGCAATATACGCGAGTTGTTCGATGAAAAACTGGTTGACTTTTAGCCAGTCTTCGTTATCGGAATGGGAAAGCAAATGGTGAATCATGTAATCGATTCCCAAATTTGGGAATCTCAATGCGCTGTGATCATTGTTTAGCTTCAGTGTGCAAACGCGAGTCGTATCCGTTTGAAAAGCCAGTACTAAAATGTCGCACATTAAGCGCATGTGTTCGGCGACATCCTGAGGATATCCGTCATTGGGCCGTGGCAAGGTCGGTTCGGTAATTGTCGGCCGCCAGCCTTGCAGTTCGCCTCGATTGCGGGCGCGCTCCAATCGCTGTTCCACTTCACGGACCGAGTTTAAATACTCGTCTAGCTTTTGTTGGTCTTGTTGACTGATCCGATGTCGCAACGATTGCGCATCGCTCCCCACAGCATCCAAGACACTTTGTTGACCTGCCTGAGTAGAATCTTTGAACAGTTGATCGAAGGCGAGGGCCGGATATACTTCCAACGGTGTGGGGGTCGTTGGACTGCTCCAAGAAATATGCGAACTATAGAGCATCGAATAGTTTTTATGAACTGAAGGGTTGGCTTTTTCACACCCAAGTACCAAACTAGGCAACTTGGTTTCCTTGCCCACTTGTTGAGCAATCAACTGATCAAAACTCGTTCCCGTCTGTACTTTTCCGCCCGCCGCCAACGGAGCGCCGGACAAGAGATTTCCTGTTTGTGAACTATGAATATTGCCTTTGAGCGCCTCGGCATTGTACAAACCTCGAATGAATGTCAACTGCGATCGGTAAGGTAACAAAGGTTCCATGACACGGCCTAACTGCATGTCGCTCCCCTGCCCTGTCGCCCACCATTCACGCGAATGATAGCCATTACCGGAAAACAGCACAGCCAACCGACGCGGAGCATCGGCCGTCCGAAAAGCGCGATGGGGTCGAAAACACTCGCCAGCGGCGGAAACTGATTCAAGCCACGGCAAAGCCATGGTTACACCCAAGCCGCGCAGCAATGCGCGTCGACTAAAACGTGTCTGGTTAATCATGATTTTCTCCTTTGTCCGTGGTGCCGTTTCCTGGACCGCGAATTTCGCGAAATTGGCGGCTGGTCACGATAGCTTCAACCGCCGCACTGACCCGATATTCTTGCGCGCTCAATTGCCGCTGCATTTCTTCGAGCAACATTTCATCACTCAAAATAATTTCTCGACCCAAAGCATAACCCAGTAGTTTTCGACAGAACTGTTTTACAAAATCATCGCGTCGCTGTTCCAACAAATATTTTTTCAGTCCCTGAGCCCCGGAAATCGTTTGTCCACTGTCTAATACCGCATCGGTATTCACAATGGCAGACCGATTTCTTCCAATGGCGTCAAATTGTTCCAAGGCAAATCCATAAGGATCAATCAAACGATGGCAACTGGCGCATTCGGCCCGACTGCTGTGTTGCTCAATCAGCTCGCGTTCGGAAAGTCCTGTGGGCAATGTTTCCGGCAATTGAGGGACACCCGGCGGTGGGTTTGGCAGCTTTTCGCCCAACAACGTCTCATAGACCCAATTGCCGCGCAAGATGGGACTGGTTCGCGAAGCGCCTGATTGATTTGCCAACACTGCCGCCATCGTGACGATACCGCCACGATTGCTGGTACGGACGCCCCCGACGCGGTGAAACTCAGATTGGTCATCGCCGGCAAATCCATAAAACTGGGCCAGCCTGGCATCGACAAACGTATAGTCCGAATCGAGCAAATCTAAAATGGAACGATCGTTGCGAAACAGGTATTCAAAGTACAACTCGACTTCGTGGGCCATCGCCTGACGCAACTCGGCGAACTCAGGAAACAGCGTCTCACTTTTTTCGTTGTTCTCTGCAAAATTCCTGACATGCAACCATTGCGCACCAAACTCACGCGCCAAACGCGCGACACGATCATCGCACAGCATCCGAGCCGTTTGTTCCCTGAGAGTTTGATCCTTGGACAACTCACCGCGACTTGATAATTCTCGCAGTGGGTCGTCCGGTAATGAACTCCACAAAAAGTAGCTCAATCGTGTCGCCAGTTCAGCGTCAGAGACCCGCGCCGAAGGCACTGCGGTTGGAGTGTGTTCTAGTTTGAATAAAAAAGCAGGTGCAGTCAAAATCCGCGTTAGCACTAATCGCATTGCCGATTCATGGTCGACGCCCTCGGAGTGCAGCTGGTCATACAAATGCCGCAGTTTTAGTTCATCTTCATCGGACAATGATCGGCGCCAAGCGCGCTCGGCAAACGGACGAACGGCGCGCCATTGCTCAGCTTGGCTATCCAACAACTCTTGTTTGAATTCTTCCGCTCGTTGCTTTATAGTTTCGCCAATTGTACGAAATTCAATTACTAAATCCGGGCGATCCTGCGTGGCAAACTCGGCAATTTGTTCAAAGGCAACGGCTTTGCCTAACGGCTCTTGCGCTACAAACCAAAGCTCTTGCCACAACCGTTTGAGCTCCGCAATTTCAGCTTCGTTTAACATCAATCGTTGTAACCACTCGTCTTCGCGATAGTACAGCGTTAAGGTTACGACTTCGTCAACCGGAACGATTCGTTCATAACAAAGTGCCGGCGGAAACAATTCGCGGACTTCCGCCAATTGTTCGCTCAGCTTGTTCGCTCCTGGCGTCCCGGGAACCATTAACACTTGCGACGCGATGAACTCTGCGACAACTCTTTGATCGTTGTCATAAATGCGGCAGATCGGGGTGGCAAATTCCGAATCATTGCCTCCCGGTTTTAAATTCACCGTGGTCCGCAATGATCCATTTTTTAACATTTCCGCGGGCAATCGGTTCGATCTGGGGTCCCCTACTTTCCAACGGTTTGGGTCAATTTTTAGCTCTAAATTTCCTTGAGCGATCGATAGCCAGTTGAGCGGTCCAAACCAATCATACAGTTCGCGGCAGAGCTCTCGATCAATCGCGGAAAATTCTTCCAACTGTTCGTTGGTTGCCAAGCGATCTAATTCAACTAGTAATTTCTGTAGCTCGGAATCGTTTGTTTGCGGCCGGCTCGCTGCTTCCAAAATTTTTCCTAATATCGACTCCGCCGAAATCTTTGGGCGAAACTCGCCGTCTAACGATTGTTCGCAAAAATGCCAAACATCGACAGAGTTTTGCGGGCCGGGTACGGGATTGGATTTATGAATTCGATCAACAACGTCTGCGGCAAGATCCCATTTTTCTTGAGTCGATTTGTCGACTAACTGAAATTGTATCTGTGTCGTATCGCACGAATGGTCTCGGTTTCGCGGTGAAACCACGACCATCAGAATTTCACCGGCCTCCAGCGATATTGATCGCAATTCGTTGTTTGCAACATCATCATCGGTAAATGCCAAGCGACCGCCATTTTCGATCGTTTGATTCAACAGAACTTGTCGATTGAGCTGCGTTCGCTTTTCCAATCGCAATTCAATACCGTTGCCACATTGTGGATCTTGATCCTTTACCTCCAGTCGCACATCAAAGACGCCCGATTGAGGGGCCTGCCATTGAATCACCGCCTCGGTGCTGGGAGTCGGATGGACAACTAATTGTCGGGCGGGAATCGCGAGAGTTAGAAATGAAATCGGCGATTCAGATTGATTCACCAACACAGTAGTGCCTCCGTCACGGCCCCAGCCGCAAATGGCCGAATGTCCGGCCACGTTTTCTAAACGATCGGCCAAGTGGCCCGTCACAATTGGTTTACCTGAAAGACTCAATCCCAGCCAATTTGCCCAAGCTTGTAACAGGTCAGTTCGTAGGTCGGAATGACTTGCTCGCAGCGCCGGAGGTTTGAGCAAGTATTTGATATAATCACTCGAACGCAACAACTCCTTTTGGTCATTGCGGATCATCGCTGCGGCCTCAAGCGAATCGCTTAAATACAACGCGGCTTTGCCAGAAGCAAAATCGACTTTTGGCTCGGACCATTCCAATTGAGCTTGTTCGGAACTCCATTCGCTACGGGAAAAATCGAATTGGACCGTTTTGGTCGACCAGTCGGATGACAGCGGGATATTGAAAACGAATTGTTTACTCAACGGTTCTACAGATTCCATCCACGTGGTTGGTCCGCCTTGCCGCCCCAGGTGACCGATTACATTAAATTTCCACCATTGTTTTTGCCAAGTTTGAATCTGCAACACGATCTCATCGGTTGATCGGTTGGGTGATTGCCAGCGCCGACGCAACGAATCGATCCACGGGTTAGCATCGGAGTTTGGATTGGTTAACACGTCGGCCAGCCGCCGCAAGTATTTTGGAC
Source organism: Pirellulaceae bacterium (assembly GCA_041739975.1). GTDB lineage: Bacteria > Planctomycetota > Planctomycetia > Pirellulales > Pirellulaceae > BJ22. The sequence continues at coordinate 14,249 of JBGSMY010000289.1, read as the reverse complement.
TTAAGCCGTGTTGTCTAGCAAGCTGCTCGTAAGTCAGTCCTCCTTTGACAACCTCTAACTCAGCTGCCGCTAACACTTTGAGATAACGGTCCAACGGTAAACGCCCACCGTCATTGGTGACGAGATTTTGTCCATCAAAATTGACTGTGGAGCCGCCACCGGCATCGGAATAACGGTGATAGAGCGTTTGAATTTGTTCAACGATTTCAGTAACTTGGTCGCTGCGAGATTGATATTGAGAAAAACGGAATCCATCGGGTAGTAATACGAGGCGAGCGGCCGTCGACTGGGCAGCCTGAAAATATTTATCGATCATCGCCGGCGACATGGCTTGTCCCATTCCCGTATTGCTAAAACCTTCTCCCGCTGCGCCATCGGCTGGAAATTCAGAGGTTGGCTGTAGGGTTGAAACGTTGGTGAGGTCTTGAATCGAGTACGTATACTCGGCGTTGCTGAGACGTCGCAAAGCAACCGGGCCTGGGTCGCCAGGGTTCCGTCGAGATTCCACCCGCAACTGCGCTGTGATCCAATCGAGCATTTGGACTCGGATGTTCTGAGGCAGAATGTCCGCGTCGCGAGGTGGCATTTGTCCTCTGCGAAGCATATCGCGCGAGCGTTGCCACAAGACAACTTGCTGTGAAAACTCGCCATCCAACGCGGCCACTAAATTGATTTCGCCTTCGGCCAAGTCATCCGAGTGACAATCGCCGCAATGATCGATGAATGTTTGTCGCAAATCGGTTGTCAGGGTTGGAGATACAATGGGCGATTGAGCAGGCGCCGCGAGAGCCATGAATTGATGGACACAGATCCCGACAATTACAATTGTTCTTAAGTGAAAAGAAATACACTGAAAAACGGATAAAATGTCATACATCGTTGGTCTTGATCCACGCTCGATTCGCCCCAGAAATAAACCTCAGGCCAATGACCCGGGAAATAAGCCTGGAAATTAATACTAGCCAACTATCCCGACCGTTCTATTTTGGGCGGTCAAATTTTAATTGGTAACTTCGTTATTGTAGTCTTAAATATTTGGTCGAGGGAGTAATACGACGAAGAGATTGATCTCGCCTGATTGCCTTGCAATTTGGTGATGGCATTTCACCCCCTGGGATTGGGCATTCGTCGTAGAAACCACTAGCTGCGGAGCATGGCGGTTTGGTTCGACATCGTAAAATCGTTAAAACTGGGACGACAAGGCTAACTTCTTTGCGACTTTAAGCTAAACACACAGAACACATTTCCTGCGCTTGGGTATACTGAACTTTTACTCAGGCTAGAGCACATGTGGAACTTTGACGCGATATTTACAATTGCAGTTGTGGTCACCATCCTGGTTGGCTTGTTCCGCAACATTGCACCAGCCGACTGGTTATTTCTGGGCGGCGCCGTTTTGTTATGCGCTGTTGGTGTCATTGATTCCAAACAAGCTTTGGCTGGTTTTAGCAATCCAGGCATGTTGACTGTCGCCGCTTTATTTGTCGTTGCGGCCGGATTGCGAGATACGGGTATCTTGGATTACCTCGGTCAAAAAGTACTAGGCTCAGCAACCACTACCTCACAAGCATTTTGGCGATTAACAGGTGTCACCGTACCGCTTTCGGCATTTCTCAATAACACGCCGATTGTGGCAATGTTTGTACCCGTTGTGATTGATTGGTGTCGCCGCAACCAAGTCTCGCCTTCCAAACTATTGATTCCACTTTCCTATTTGACCATTCTGGGCGGTACGTGCACCTTGATTGGTACGTCGACAAATTTAGTCGTCGATGGATTGATGACTAATAGTGGCATGCGGGGAATTGGGCTCTTCGAAATCGGGTGCGTGGGCTTGCCTTATGCGCTCGTCGGCTCGGTTTATTTGTACCTTTTCGGCCCGCGGATGTTGCCGAATCGACAAGAATTACTGGAGCAATTGGGTGAATCGCGTCGCGAGTATTTAACGGAAATGCGTGTCGAATCAAATTGTCCATTGATTGGCAAAACCGTTGAAGCATCTTCGCTGCGAGGATTGAATGGGCTGTTTCTAATTGAGATTGATCGGCAAGGCGAATTGATTTCGCCGGTTAAACCAGAACAGGTCATTAAACAAGGTGATCACTTGATTTTTGCCGGCGTGGTCAGCACGATGGTTGAATTGGAAAAAATCCCTGATTTGGTCCCCGTTGCCGACCCCAATTACGATGTGTCGCCAAAAAATCAAGCTGGTCGACGGCTGTGGGAAGCGGTCGTGTCCCCCACATCGCCATTGGTTGGCAAAACGCTGCGCGAGGCTGACTTTCGAGCGACTTATGGTGCGGCTGTTTTAGCGATGCACCGAGGTGGTCAACGGATTACGCAAAAATTGGGATCCGTCGAAATTCGATCCGGCGATACGATGTTACTACTCGCGCCCCGACATTTCCGACGCGCGTTTCGCAATGACAGTGCGTTCTATTTGATCAGCGACGTGAGCGAATGGAGGCCCTTGCGACGCGACCGTGCGGGCGTTGCTTTGGCGGTGTTCGCAATATTGATTGTGGTCATGACCACGGGTTGGCTGCCCACAGAAATTGCGGCGATCTTGGCGGCTGTGGCCATGGTTGGTGTCCGCGCAATTTCCTCCAGTGACGCCCGACAGTCCATTGAGTGGCCTGTGCTCATTACGATTGCTGCGTCGTTTGGAATTGGAACGGCATTAAGCGAATCGGGGGTTGCCAGTTCAATTGCCAGCCAACTGGTATGGGCAACTCAAGGCTGGGGACCAACTGCGTCCCTGGCGATGGTGTTTGCTGTTGGCGCGTTATTGACGGCGATCATTACGAATAATGCCGCTGCAGTGCTGCTATTTCCGATTTGCATTGCTACCGCGGAGATTTTGCATGTTGACTCCCGACCATTTATGATGGCCCTCGTTCTCTCAGCCTCCGCCAGTTTTGCTACACCCATCGGCTATCAAACGAACATGATGGTCTATGGCCCTGGTGGTTACAAATTTATCGACTTTATACGCATTGGAACTCCTCTCACGATCCTGCTTTGGTTAATCGCTATTGTGTTGATCCCAGTATTTTGGCCGTTTTAATTTCGATTTGGAGATTTGGGAATCTGCGTTCTGCCAACGCTCTATGAAATTTAAACGACATGAATAGCTCGATTACTCGGTAATTTCAAATAGTTGATTTTAATTAATTTCATGAGTGACATGTTATTGGTGGCCAAACAAGTTGACGCATTGTTACTAGGCGATTAACCAGGCGACACGTTGAACAAACCCGTGTGTTTTCCTGCACTCGAATATGTCGTGGAATTCCCCGGTCAGCAGTTGCCCGATCTGAATCTAAAGCCTTGGTTGAAACTTGAACTTGCAAATGGCTCGACAGCCCCACACTGCCCAAAGGATCTTGATGATGCAATTCAGTTGCTTCGAATTAATCAACTGGCATTAGATTTTGCGGTTCAATCAAATGTGTAGGTTCGGGAAAGTAATCGCGAAACGTGGCGAGCCGCTTAAAGCATAGAAGACGATTCGTCCATTGAACCTTGGGGCGAAGTTCGAACGGCAATGCAATTTCCTTAATTGTTCTGGGATAAACCGAATTTCGACCGCATTAAACACTTAACCTATCTTTAAAAATTCCTTCGAATTTCCAACTAATTTGGCAATCTATGCCGTTTCCAGGAATTTTATGATGCGCCGGATTGAGTTCTGACGCATGGGAGCCAGAGCAGGATACTCTCGAGTTCCCATACTTCGTTTCCGCACGAGCTTTGGGAGGAGTAGGGGTAGGAGGCGAGGGAGAACTATTTTTCAATTTTTGCGAAACGGCAGTGCGGAATATCAACTCAATCAACTCCAGAGGGCAATTGGATGAAGACAGCGTTAACCAACTTTCGTTTCCAAAAAAGATTGATCGAGCCGGTAAGTGATCGAATGATCCAACTTGTAAGGCGATTCGCCGAGGATCATAGCCGACGGTTTACGCGATTGCGACGGATCCTCAAACGCAAGGGAGTGATCTCGATTTTGGCCCTTGCAGGAGTTTTTGGTTGTGGGGAGTTCTCACCGGCCTCCGCAAGTGCTCAGTCCAGTGAATGGACGGCAAACAGCGGTATTTTCAGTATTTCGTCTAATTGGAACAACGGCATTCCCAACGCCAACGTGCACGCTATTTTTGGTGACAATGGCGGCACCATCACGTTTGCTGCCCCTGCTTTTTCACGCGGCTTTACCCTTCGCGATGACAACCTTGGTGGGTTCGACCAATTCTTTACGTTCAATCTAAACAACCAAACTTACGACGCTCGCGGAGCAACCTCGCGCGTTACGATTGCCGGTGAATTAAACGATTCATCTCTCGTTGTTTCCAACGGAACGATGCTGACAGACACATTCCTGATTGGTGACGGAATCGGCAATCGCGGTTTGTTAAGCATCAACTCCGGGGCAACGGTTAATTCCAGTAGTTTCGGGGTGGGAACCAATTCCAGTATCGGCAACGTGTTCGTTCGCGACGGTGGTGAGCTGAACGTTTCAGGAAATGCCTTGTTTGGAAGTGCCAATGGCGCTGGCAATCTCCGTTTGATCAACGGCGGACGCGTCAATGTTGGCGGCCAACTCGATTTTGGATTTGGAGCATCCGCCTCCAGTGCTACGACCATCGAAAACTCCAATGGTAACGCCAACATACTGACCAGTTTTCGCGGAACGCTTGCCGCGGTGGCTGGCGGAACGGCCAATCTCGATATCCAAGGAAATGGACGCTGGAATGTCACGGAAAATCTAACCATCGGCGGTCTGGCCGTCGCTGGCGGTGACGGCACCCTCACAATCAATGGAAACTCAGCTACCACCAATCTAGAAGTGGGCGGCGAGTTGAAAATTTTTGATTCGACCGGGTCCAGCTTAGTAATGTCCAAAGGGAATATTCGCGCCGGCAGCCTCACGCGACTCGGAACACTGTCATGGTCGGGAGGCAAGATCACGGTCGACGGCGGCGCATTCAATAATAACAACAACAGTTTAATCCTAAATTCCGCAAGTGGCACGGCCGTAGCCGATCAAGTCAATTTGGTTTTGGAAAATAATGCTTCATCGACAGGGATCACCAGCATTGTTGTCGGCGCCAATCAACGAGCGGCGATATCCGTTTTGTCTGGCTCAACACTATCCAGCTCCACGGGAAACGTTGGATTCAATACCGGCGGCACTGGCTCGGCAACTATGAATGGTGGACACTGGAATCTGACAGGTCAATTGACCGTGGGCTCAAATGGCAGTGGAACCGCCATCATTACTAACGGAGGTACCGTCGAAAGCGCTTCAGGGGTGATCGGAAATGGCAGTAGTGGTTCCGGCACCGTCACCGTTAGCAGTAGCCTTTCAAATTGGAATATGATCGGTGGACTAACGGTCGGTAGCGGCGGCCAAGGCGTTCTCAACGTCAACGCGGGAGCCCAAGTCAATTCGCAAACGGGCTCCATCGGCACCAATGTCACGGGTGTCGGCACGGTCAACTTGAACACGGCAAACTCAACTTGGAACACCGGGAACTTGACCGTTGGTGGCGCCGGTACCGGAAACCTTAACGTTGCCGGTGGCCGAGCAGTGGTTGACGCAATTTCAATCGCATCCACAGCCGGATCGACCGGGAATGTCACGCTGACGTCTGGATTTCTAGATTCACAATCCATATTTGTGGGTGGAAACAATGCGGCCGCAGGCGGAACCGGAAATTTAACAAATATCGGAGGAGCTGTCGTTAACCAAGGTGAGCTGAAGATTTGGAATTCCGCTGGTTCAGCGTTAACCATCGAAGGCGGTCAGATAACCACAGATTCGTTGTCCCGTTTGGGGGGACTCAATCTAAATGGCGGTCAACTTCGAGTTGTTGATGGAGTTTTAGACAATGGCGCGTCGAGTTCAAATTTATTGGTCAATGGAACGGTCGGCAAATCCGTCACTCTGTCACTGGAGGGCCAATCCACTTCCACGAGCGACATCGCTAACTTGTCCATTGGTGGGGTCGGACGAGGTACCGTAAACGTGCAACTGGGTGCGACGTTAACCAGCACGTCGGCCACCATCGGAGGCGGCAACGGTGGGTCGGTCATCGTATCCAATACCGGATCAACGTGGAACTCAGGGACGATCAATGCCAATGTTAGCTCTGGGTTCACTAACGACATTCGGATCTTTAGTGGCGGACGTATTAATAGCTCGACGGTCAATTTAACCTCCGGCTCGCTGGGCCTAGTAAATGGCGTCGATTCCTTGTGGGACACTGGGGCGATGAATGTAGGCACGACAGGCAATAGCAGCCTAACGGTTGAATCCGGCGGCCGCGCCGATACCGGCGTTATTTCATTGGGCACTACGGCCACAGGCAATGGCAGTATTGTTCTGCGAAACGCTGGTTCAACCATTCAAACCAGCGGAATTAACATCGGCACTTCTGGTACTGGGTCTATGTCGATTGAAAGCGGTGCTGACCTCAGCACCGGTTTCTTCAACGCCGGTAATAACGTCGGCGGATCGGGGACAGCTACGATCAGTGGAACTGGAACCACTGTCAACACGGGTGGACTCAGTTTCGGATTCAACAGCAATGGACTGTTAAACCTTTCCAACCAAGCCGTGATCACTTCCGGCAACGGCACTCTCGGCGGAAACGCCACTGGCAATGGTACCGCTAATATCGCTGGCAATGGAACTCAGTGGTCGATGTCAGGCGACTTGGTCGCGGGTAATTCGGGCACAGGTACGCTGAGTGTCACGGGTGGGGCGAAAGTTCTCAGCGGAGGAATTCGTATCGGTGCTATTGATGGCAGTCTTGGCAACGTTTCGATTTCAGACGCGGGCTCATTATTTTCCACCTCGGGATTGACGATTATTGGCGGCGGCGGCAATGGCACACTCAACGTATCGAATGGTGGACGATTTGTCGGAGGTACTACCTTTGTTAGCTCCGTCAATACGGGCCAAGGCACTGTCAATCTTTCCGATGCCGGCTCGAGCTGGCAAACCAACGCACTGTTCGTTGGCGGTTCAAATGTGGCCGCTGCCGGACCTGCCCAAGTCAACATTGGGGCCGATGCAAATCTCCATTCATTTGGCACAATCCGCATTTGGGAAACCGGGCAATTCACTCTTGATGGCGGAACCGTGTTGTCGGCAGGTCTCGATCGCCGCGGTGCTCTGATTATCAACAATGGGGCGTTTACTGTGCAAACGGGTACGTTTAATAACAATGGCGGCAATTTGACGCTGGGCGGAGCCAACGCTGATCAGCATGCCATTTTTCGTTTGAACAATAGCTCCAATGGCACTAATTTCAATATTTTGGATGTCGGCGGCAGCGCTCGCGGCTCGATGGAATTGCTGGCGGGCAGCGACCTAACTGCAACTGTCGTCACAGTCGGCCAATTCCAAAATGGCAATGGAATACTTCGACTCAACGGTGGTTCAACCGTAACTGCAACTAGCTTTATGACTCTCGGCACCTTTGGAAATGGCAGCCTATTGCTAGAGAACGGCAGTGAAGCAACCGTGGTTGGCGCACTGAACCTCAACACTGGAGGGTTGCTAAGGCTCGACGACGGCACGGTCAACTTGGGTACATTTCTCAATTTCAATGGCGGCCAATTTCAATGGAACAGCGGCACGGTTAATTTCACTAATGCCGCGAATCTCAATGCCAGCCAATTGACTTCGCTGTTGGGCGCTGCCCATCAAATCCAAGCCGGCCAAACTCTTTCCGGTACTAATCTGACCCTCAGCAGCCAAACCAGTCTCGTCGGTGGAAACATGACTGGTACAAACTTGATCGTCAATTCAACGCTACAGGCGAATCAAGGAATTTTAGACGCATCCAATTTGTTGACTGTTAATGCGGGTCGATCGCTCATAGTGCGAGATGTTGCCGAAGTGAATGCCACCGGCGGGATTCTCAATCATGGCTCGTTGGTCTTCGACGAAAATCTTGTTGCGACCAGTGGAGGGGCAATTACAAACCACGGAACGATTCGCGGAAGTGGTTTGATCGGTACCTCGATCGTCAATGAAACGTCCGGCCGCATTCAATTGACCAGCGGTCAACGACTCGAAATGGGACTAACCCGCAACGCTGGCGAAATCTCCTTGGTGGGCGGCGAAGTGGTGTTCAACGATCGGGTGGACAACTTTGCCGAAACTGCGATTATTTCCTCGCGCGATGGCATACTGCGATTTAACGAAGACTTAGTCAATGACGGGGGCATGGCGTTTACGTTTGGCACCTCCGATGTCTTTGGCAAAGTCTTCAATGAAAATCGCGGGATCATCAATGTAAGCGGCGGAGGTAACGTCACTTTCTACGACGACTTAAGCCAAAATAGCACGATGCAAATTGCTGCAATCGGCAATTCGGTTAGTACGGCGGTTGTGTTCGGTTCGTTTTCGGGAACTGGCGGATTCATCGGTGGAGGTGACCTGTATGCCCTAGGCGATTTGCGTCCAGGTAACTCACCGGCCAGTGTGTTGTTCGATGGTAATTTATTCCTTGGCGATTCAACCGAGACCTTTATCGAACTGGGCGGTGTGTTGACCGGCCAGTTTGATCAAATGGTGGTCTCCAAGAATCTGAGCCTCGCCGGCGATCTGTTTGTTGATTTTATCGATGGCCACAATTTGTTCTACAATCGCCAGTACTTAATTGGCGATGTAACGGACTCCTTGTTTGGCCAGTTCCGCGGACTGTCCGAAGGTGCTCTCGTAGGTAACTTCAATGGTCGCGATCTGTTCATTACTTATACGGCAGGCAATGGCAATGACGTGGCTCTCTTCACCTCAGTTCCCGAGCCAAGTGGAATGGCAATTGTCGCCCTGGCAGTCGGATTTTTAGCGTGCCGCACTCGCGTTCGCCGTTCAGCGTGACCGTTAACCGACCGAGGTGATCGCGGCCGCCAAAGCCGCGGTCGCCTGTTTTTCATTCTTGTTCCATCAATTCTTAAAGCATCCATTTATCAGAAAAACTGTGAAATCCAATCAGTAAATGCCATTAAAATTACAAGCATCCCATATTTTCAGCCGTCAAAAAACGACTGTCGGACGACAAACGGTTTTGGTATCATGAACCAATTAGGTGAGCCGCCTAACCAGTTCAAATAACTTAAGTTGTCGAAGCAATGGGAGAGCCTGAGCATGGCACGTGTGCATGTCCCGGAACAAAATCGCGAGATTAGCGAGGTAACCGAAATCCGTACGTTTTTAAAGCCGTTCGGAATCTGGTATGAAAACTGGGATGTCGAGGGACGTATTGGGCCCGAAGCCACCAACGAAGAAATTCTCGCAGCTTACGCTCCCGAGATTGATCGTCTCAAACGCGAAGGTGGCTATGTGACGGCGGATGTTATCAATGTCAATCCGCAAACTCCGAATTTGGACACGATGTTGGCCAAGTTCGATAAAGAACACACTCATAGCGAAGACGAAATTCGGTTTACCGTGCGCGGCAGTGGTGTGTTTCACATTCACCCGGAAAACGGTCCCGTCTTCAGTATTACCGTAGAATCGGGCGATCTCGTAAATGTACCGCGCGGCACCAAGCACTGGTTTAACCTCTGCGGCGATCGCACGATCCGCTGCATTCGCTTGTTTGAAGACATGGCGGGTTGGACGCCTCACTATATTCAAGAAAGCGTTCATCAGGACTACGCACCGTTGTGCTTGGGTCCGAGTTACCTGGAAGGTGCCCGGCCAGCCTCAAAAATTCCTTCGGTTATGTAACGGGCAGTTTAATTCAGTGTCTAACATCATCCGTTGTGTTTTGCTCGACATCGAGGGAACGGTTGCTCCGATTGCCTTCGTCACCGACGTTATGTTTCCCTATATCCGGAAGCATGTTGCCGCGTATTTGCGAAGCAATTGGAATGCCGACGGTCTAAGCGATTTAGCCGCAACGATTGGAGAAGAAGCCTTGGCGACATCCGACGAGCGTGAACAATTTGGTTCGAATATTACGGCTGCTCAATCGATGACCATCGCTTGGGTCAGTCGCTTGATGGACCGCGACGCGAAAACAACCGCCTTGAAACAACTCCAAGGTCAAATTTGGAAAGCTGGATTTGAGTCGGGCCAGTTAGTGGCACAGTTATATCCAGAAGTTCATAGCGTATTGGCGAAGTGGCGAGAACGGGCAATGGATCTTCGAATTTATTCGTCTGGCAGCATTGCTGCCCAACGCTTATTTTTCGGTCATACGCAAGCCGGAAATTTGCTTGATTGGTTCAGCGCTTTCTATGACACCACGATCGGCGGCAAAAAAGAAATTGCCAGTTACCAGCGGATCGCGGCCGACATTGGTTGCGCGGCATCTGAGGTACTTTTTTGTAGTGACGTAGTCGATGAACTCGATGCTGCTGCTGGTGCTGGAATGCAGACAGCACTCAGTTTGCGCCCCGGTAACCCGCTTCAGCCGCTGGCCAACCATGCCAGTTTTAAACAATTGGGCGAAGTGGCTATTTAAATTTCTATTTGTTGTGCGACGTGCACGATGGCCGTCCCGATCCAAACACGATGTTTATACTCTACGTTTATATACGTTGTGGTGACACGGTGTGGTGACTCGATGTTTATCTATGTCTGGGATGGATTTCGACTCAAGAGAATTTGGAGTCAGCCACTTCTTCGGAGAGCGGATCATACTGCAAATAGTTGCGTAGGCCATAGACGGCGGCGTAGAACAACGGCGTGTCGAGCAGTGCCGCGATCATTTTGAAGACGTAGCCTGTGGCAATCAAAGCCAAAAGGTGTTCGCTCATGCTGCGGCCCTCGGGCGGTGGTGGCAGGGCGTGGGCGTAATAGTGGGTAATGAGAATCACCGCCACTGTGTCAACAATTTGTGAGATCAACGTCGAACCATTGTTTCGCAACCAAAGGTGTTTGCCACGTGTCAATCGTTTCCAAAAGTGGAATAGCCAAACATCACACAGTTGGGCTGCGAGATAGGCGCACATCGACGCGATTACCGCGCCAAACGTCAACGCCTGGACGCGATAGTAGAAAAAACCTTGATTGTCCATGTCTTGCAATAAAGCGCGTTTTTTCTCAGCAACTTCCTCGGGACTTGCAGTATCGGAAATCAGAGGTTCGGCACTTGGTTGCAAAGCCTGGATTTGTGGCAAACCCGTATCGGCGTCCATTTTAGGCTGTTGCGGCAAGAAACCGCCCAACCATAAAATTGCGATCACCCAAAGATTGAGAATCAAACCGACAAACACCACCCAGTTGGCTCGACGTCGTCCATAGAACTCACTAATGATATCTGTACACAAAAAAGTAATCGGGTACGGCAACACACCAACCGCCAGCGCAAAACTCCAACCGCCTGGCTGGGCCCATTGCCCCCAAGTCCAAATCCAGGAGCCATCCTCGCCAAAATTCAGACTCGCCAACACGATAAACCGAGTGATCCCCAGTATATTGAGCATCGTTAACGAGCCCAAAAACAAACCGGCGATTACTAAAAACACACGCTCGCGCCGCGCATGAAGCGGACTGGCTTCAATCGGGTGCAACAAAGGCTCATTGATTTTGATTTTATGTTCTGGCATATGGCGAAATCATAGCAGAAGCAATTGTCGTAGTGTCATGGATATAACCTTTAACAGCTTCTGGAAACAAGCTAGAATACTTCGTCACGACGGCATTTGAAATGCCAGCGCCCCCACTCGATCGTCTTGGCGAATAAATTGTTTTCGCCTGGCGATTACCGGTAGGCAGAGAGTTTCTCAGTCCCGCGACAAGCGATGATGATTAACGCGAAATCGTTGGCGTCGGCAATATTATTAGAGAGGACATACGTTTCATGAGTTTGTTGCAGACGCCACTATACAATTGGCACGTTCAAGCGGGTGGCCGAATGGTCGAGTTTGGCGGCTGGAACATGCCGGTACAATATGGATCGATTATCGACGAACACCATGCCACGCGGCGGGCCGTTGGAATCTTTGACGTGTCTCATATGGGCCGATTTGATTTTCACGGCACCGGAATTGACCAATGGCTGGATCGGCTCACCACACGGCGAGTGGCCGGTGTTGAACCGGGGCGAATTCGCTACAGTCTCATGACGCGCGACGACGGCGGCATTTTGGATGATGTCTTGGTCTATCACCTGGCCGACTCGGCCGGCACTAGTCACTATTCAATGGTGGTCAACGCCAGTAATCGTGACAAAATGCGACAGTGGCTGGAATCCCATCTCGATGGCACCGACATTCGAATTGTCGATCGCACCTTGGAAACGGCGATGATCGCTGTCCAAGGCCCCGCGGCTTGTGCCACCGTCGCGAACTTGAGTGACCTTGATCCCAGCAATCTGAAATATTACACCGGCGCGATGGCCAGCGTTGCCGGTCATCCCGCCACGATCTCGCGCACAGGATATACGGGCGAAGACGGCTGTGAATTGATTGTCACCGCTCAGGCTGCTGAATCCATCGCCAACGCTGTGCTCACGCAATGTCAAAAACTCGGTGGAAAACCTGCTGGACTCGGAGCGCGAGATACATTGCGACTCGAAGCGGCGATGCCACTGTATGGACATGAACTGGGAGAACAAATCAATGCTGCTCAGACAAATTTAAGTTTTGCAATCAATCTCAAGGACCGCCAATTCATTGGCCGTTCGGCAATCATTGCTGCGGGAAAGCGCTCGGATTTGCCGGTGCGAATCGGCTTGGAACTTGAAGGCAAACGACCAGCGCGGGAACATTGCGAATTGCTGGTGGAAGGAACGAAAGTCGGATTTGTTACGAGCGGTACGTTTGGTCCTACCCTAGAACGTTCGATTTCTATGGGCTATGTTTTGCCTCAATATGCCGCGATCGGGCAATTGTTGACGGTTGATATCCGAGGCAAAACGCAACCTGCCAAGGTTGTCAAATTGCCTTTTTACGAACGCAGTTAGATCGTTCTACGGATCAAATTGCCAATTTTCAAATCACTGAGTTTTCGTTTGATTGAGGAGTAGATAGTGAAACCTGACCAACTTAAGTTTGCTGAAACGCACGAATGGGTCGCTGTAAATAATCCGGCCGCCGGTGAGGTCGCCACCGTTGGGATTTCGGCCCAAGCCGTCGAATTACTGACGGACCTGGTCTTTATGGACTTGCCGGCAGTCGGGACAAAAGTCTCGGTTGGAAAATCGTTCGGCGAAGTGGAATCCGTAAAAGCCACCAGCGATTTATATAGCCCGGTCAACGGTGAAGTTGTCGAAGTAAATACTCAGTTGCCCAACCAACTTGAGTTATTAAATTCCGATCCTTATGGTGCTGGTTGGATTATCAAAGTCAAATTAAGCGACAACAATGGTTTGGACGCATTAGTCGACTATCCGACTTATCAAAAGCAATGTGCTGATCACTAAACCTATGGAAACGGGACGCCTGTTAATAAGTGCCCCGGCCACTGGTGCCACGAACATGGCGATCGATCAGTCGTTGTTGGAGTTGGCGGAGACGGAAGGAACGGCCACGCTGCGGTTCTACCAATGGCAGCCGGCGACTTTATCATTGGGCTATTTTCAGTCGTCTGCGGATCGCAATACCCATTCCGGGAGTTTGCCACTCGATTGGGTCCGTCGAACAACCGGAGGCGGCGCGATTGTGCACGACCGTGAACTGACTTACAGTTTGGTCGTCCCTCAACAACAACGTTGGTCCACAAAAAACGAGTTGCTTTACGACGTAGTTCATGAATCCCTGATTCAGATCTTGTCCCGAGAATATGGCATTCGCGCTGAGCGGTACGGTCAGACCGCGCCAAACGATGACTTACCTCTAAATTGTGGCTTGACCGGGTTGGGAACAGAAACGGTTGACCTAATTTCAGGTTCCAAGTTGGAAAGCCATAATTCGGGGCGTGAGCCATTTTTGTGTTTCCAGCGGCGTGCGGCGGGCGATTTGGTTACGCAGGGATTTAAGGTTTTGGGAAGTGCCCAGCGTCGGTTTCGAAAATCGTTGCTACAACATGGCAGCCTTTTACTTCAACAGTCGCGTTTTGCCAGTGAATTGCCGGGGTTGGCTGACCTTGGCGGGAAACACCTCGATCCTCACGACCTTGCTCAATTGTGGCAGCGAGAGATTTCCAAAGCCCTAACGATTGAATTTTTGGAGCCCTTAAGTGAATCAAGCGCGTTTCGAGAGCGCGTGGAATTTTGGGTAGAATTCCATCAAAGTGACGCTTGGCGGAATAAACGGTAAAATTCGCCCAACCGGCTAGGTGA
>JBGSMY010000236.1:0-32679 GCA_041739975.1 Pirellulaceae bacterium | reverse complement strand
TGCGAGTATACGAAGAAGATCGCCGATTGGGATGCCCAGCAAGCTGGGGTCTCCAGCGAGCTGTGGCTGTCATTAACAGCGGGTGATCGGACGCTGTGGAGTAAAAATGAAAGACTCGCTTTGGATTTTGCGTTCGCCATGACCAGCGACTCGGAAGGCATTACCGATGAGCAATTTGAAAATTTAGTTGCGAGTTTCGGCGAACGAGTGGTGGCTGCGATGGTTTTGCAGATGGCATACGCGAACTTTCAAGATCGATTAATTTTGAGCTTAGGTGTCGACCTTGAGCCCTCGGATCTTGCGCCCGCTTTGGCCGTATCCTTCTCACCCGAATCGCTGATGTCCAAGCCGATTGCCCCAACGACCAGCTCCGCTCAAGCGGCAAGTAATGTGTCACCAGACTCCGCCACCGACCGCGGTGAAGACCTCATTAAAGAAACGGAGAGTTTCACTTGGCTGCCATACGATCGACTCCAAGAACGTCTGCAAAATCAACGCGTTCGCAAGACACGATTGAGAGTACCCGATTGGCAAGAATTTGCGGCGCGTCTCCCGGCGGGGCTAATGCCTTCGTCCAGTGACATTGTTTGGTACAAGATTGTTTTTGGATACGCACACGAGTTAGCGGTTCCTTTTGAAATTTACATGCGAACCGCCGGTTCGGAGATTTCCGCAAATTGGGATCGCTCGTTTGGCAATTCATTGTTTTGGATGGTGACAGATGCTGTTAAATGCCCTTATTGCATGGGGCATTGCGAAATGAATTGGGAAGTCGCGGGGCTCGATCGTGCCGCGATTGCCGACATCAGTCAAAAGTTGGCCGGGGACGATTGGACTAGTTTTAATTCAGCGGAACAGCACGCTTTAGATTTTGCCCGAAAGGTGACCAAGTCCCCAGGAGAAATTTCAAAGTCTGATATCGACGCTTTGCGTGAAGGGTTTGGCGATCAACGAGCGTTTTTTATCGTTGTGAACACCAGTCGCTACAACTATATGACTCGTATTAGCAATGGATTTCAATTGACTCTCGAAACCGGCAACCCGTTTTATCAATATTATAATATGACGCCGCAGGTATCGGCAGAATTGAATGATTCGCCAAGACCGACACCATTGCGACGCGGGGACATGAAACGATTGCTGGAAGATATGAAGAATCGCCGCGAGAACGTCGCGTTGCCTCCGCTGACCGAGGCCGAAAAAGTAGAAGAAAACGCAAGAAACACTTCTTATGAATCAAGTGTGTCGCGACTTTTCTTGCCCAATAGCTCGGGTGCCCGCGGTTACCTTAATTTCGGCGGCAGTCCTAATCGCGAGCCACGTCCCGGTGAAAATCGGTCGACTCAAGCTGTTGATCCTGCATTAACGCTGGACTATGGCTTTAAGACGAGATTATTTTGGATTGCATCGCGAGTGAACAATTGTCAGTATTGTCTGGGACATCAAGAATCAAAACTATTAGCTGTCGGGATGAGTGATGATCAAATTGCGGCACTCGATCTGGATTGGTCAACTTTTCCAGCGCGTGAACAGGCGGCCTTTGCTTTGGCCCGTCGATTGACTTTTGAACCCCACCGACTGATTGATCGCGATATTGACGAATGCCGCAAGCATTACAGTGATTTGCAAATTTTAGAAATGGTGTTGTCCGTTGCCGGCAATAACGCCATCAATCGTTGGAAAGAAGGCGTAGGTGTACCCCAATCAAGTCGAGGTGGAAATTTTGGTTCGACAAATACGGATGGCCATTCTTATTTGACGGAGACAAATCCCAGTATTGCCAGTAAACCATCCGCGATTATCGCGGGTGAGTTCTCTGATAATGCGCCGTCCGTGATACCAACCGCTCGGAACTCTGACGGGAATAGCCATTTGATGTCGGTGAACGAAGGACTCGCCGCGGTCAAAAATCGCAAGTCGAGACTGCCGATAAAATCCGTGGAAGATACAAGGTCAGCATTTGCCGACTTAAGTTTGCCGCAAGATACTCCCAACTGGCTACGCGTCTTGGCAAATTTCCCAATCGCCGGAAAACGTCAAGCAACGGCGTTTCTAGTGGCGGAAAAGGATCTAGATCTGAGTGAACTGACTCGGGCGCGAATGGCTTGGGTCATCGCGCGCCAGAATGGGGCATGGTATTCGCTGGCCGAAGCCGATCGACGATTGCTGGGTCTGGGACAATCGCGAGAACAAATAATGGAACTTGAGAACTTCGAGACTTCAGCATCAGAGAAGACGTTGACCAACCGCGATAAAGCATTGTTAACAGTAGCCAAGAACCTCGCGGCGTCTCCCGTAGTCTTGACCGATCGAGAAGCTCAACGGGCAATTGATATTGCGGGTCCACGTGATTTTGTGCAAACCGTGCATTATACATCGATGCGGTCCCTCTTTGATCGCTTTACCGAGGCTTGTTCGTTGCCAAGTGATGAGGGTCGGTAGCCATAACAATTTGGTACTTGTCAAACATCAAGTTCCAGTTTTCCAGTGGCAAACCGGTTGTCGCCTACTGGATGGTGCAAAATTAAGTGCCGGCGAATTAAATTCCAGATTCGGTCGACGAGCGAATTCTAATGTCTGTTTTTTTGGATAATTCAGCGTAATGGGCTGAAGAGAAAGGTCTGGCTTAACCGCCAGCTTAAATTTTTTAACAGCGATCGCCTTGTTGGAAGACAAGGCGATTGCGTTAATTATGAAAACTATTGTCGGAAGGTCTGCCTATTTTTTTCTCGAGCAGTTCTTGTTGTTCCGGCGATAGACTACTAATGATTTTTTGATAGTACTTGAGATGCAGTGTTTCCAATTCGGCTTTAAACTCTGCGTTCGCTTTGTCGGTGACTTCCTTCAATTTGGCCATCTGCTCAAGCGACAGACCGCAGCTTGGGGACAAGGCAAGTGGAACGCCAAGTTTACCTAAATATTTTGAGTTTACGTTGGCCAATTCCAATTCAGCAATTTGTTTCATTCGAGAAATTTGGTGAGGTAACAGTACGCTTTCAATCCCCATCATGGCAGTTTTAAGCAACTCGAAATGTTTGGTTTCCATGTCCATTACCGATTGTGCATTAAAGACCGGCGGTTCACCGTCTGCGGTTGGTTGAGGAGCGAATTGGAAGGATAGCTTCTGAAACTCTTTTTGATAACGATCACTGATTTCCACGAGTTTACCTTTTTGGTAGCCAACGATTTCCAGATCTCGCAAAAGTTCTTCGCGGTAAGAGATATGGATAATTTGCTTTACGATATAACTAAGGCGATAGTTTTCTTCGTTGGCTTTGCGGAATGCTTCTATCTCGCGAACCGCCTGCTGCTCTTGTTGAACCCTATCTGAATGTTCGTTTTCTTGTGCCTGTGCAATTGCGGAAAAGCAAAAGCCCCAAGCCAAAATGCTTCCTTCCAGAATTCGTTCGGACAACTTGCCACACATTAAGTTTCGCCAGTCATTGAGATGGGTAAACATGTTTCTCACGTTTTGGTTAGATTCGTAGAAGATTATTATAGCCTGGATCATAGGCAAGGGTTTAGTGCAAGTGTAGTAATAAGTTGAATGGTGATCGCGCGAAAGACTCTGATTCCTAGCGTGAGGAGGACCACGAACGACACGAAAGAGGTGCACGGAAAGAGACCACGAAAGACACGAAAAGCACGAAAGTGATGTGGGGGAAGATGACCACGAAAGACACGAAAAGCACGAAAGTGGTGCGGGGGAAGCTGACCACGAAATGCACAGAAGGCACGAAAGTGGTGCGGGGGAAGCTGACCACGAAAGGCACGAAAAGCACGAAAGTGGTGCGGGGGAAGATGACCACGAAATGCACAAAGGGCACGAAAGTGGTGCGGGGGAAGATGACCACGAAATGCACAAAGGGCACGAAAGTGGTGCGGGGGAAGATGACCTCGAAAGACACGAAAGGCACGAAAGAGGTGCACTGAAAGAGAACCACGAAAGACACGAAAAGCACGAAAGTGGCGCGGAGGAAGAGGACTACGAAAGTCACGAATGGCACGAAAATATTTACGGAACCAAATGTGGTAACACCGCAAGGGTGTTTACCATTTTCCGTAGCGGTGTTTACCATTTTCCGTAGCGGTGTTTACCGTTTTCCGTAGCGGTGTTTACCGTTTTCCGTAGCGGTGATTACCATTTTCCGTAGCGGTGTTTACCATTTTCCGTAGCGGTGTTTACCATTTTCCGTAGCGGTGTTTACCGTTTTCCGTTGCGTTGTAGAGTCAGCTTCCCGCGAGTCTTTTTCGTGCCTTTGGTGTTTTTCGTGGTCACATCCCGAATTGTTTTATCATCACTCAGTTGAAGGTTGTTTTATCATCACTCAGTTGCAGGCATGAGCTTAATCAATAACTTGCCCTCGTCAAACTGGATCTCCACCGAGGTGGCTTTTACCGTTACGCCTGGTAATTCCAATTTCAAGTCAGTCTGCTGCCAACGATTGCTGGCCGAATCACCAAGCAGTTTTCGTATGGCGACCAAATCTAATCGTTCCGCCAATTGCATTTGGAACAAATGTTCTTTGCGATCTTCCAAAATCGGTGCGGGCGTTGTCTGAGCAAAAGAATGTTTGCCGTTTTCCAACGAACCACTAACCGGTACCATCGAATAAATCGTCCGATTTTCATCAACCCCGCGAACCCCAAATGGCGTGAACCCCAGTCCCACACGTTTGTCCAAACAATTGCTAAAATCGAGGACCAAGAGTGTGTTCGGGCCCGCAATGATTTGATCCAAGCGCCGCTGCGTATCCGCTTGGCCATCGGCCGCCAATTTTTGCTTCTGTTCAACCCAACTCGCGTAATCGGCATGAGAGCGCGCTTCCGCGACAAGTTTTGTTTGCTCGGATTCAGTAAGCCGCAAGCTCGCCGCTGCCAAATCCGTCAACGACAGGCTGGGGTCTTTGATTTTTTCTTTCCAGTCGCGATCAAGTTGATCCAATAAGGCCGCGATTGCCATCCCAGAAAAATACAAACGAAATCGGACAGGGGCCGTACCATAAGGATCATTGTTGACGTTAACTTCGCCGCGCAAATTTGCTCGCATCGCTTTGAGTAATTTCTCTCGATACGCCACTTTCTGATTGAATCCAATGAATCCTTGCGCTAGCCATAAGTCGGCTCCAGGTGCCCGACCTTCTAACACGTCCATCAGTTTTAGTTCGACGTATTTGGCAAGCCCTTCGGTGAACTCATTGGCGTCCTCATAGGCAATCGCAGTATCAGATAACATTGCGCGACGTTCCAACCGCACCGCCAACCAACGTTTGGCCGCCGCTTTCATCGCAGTTTCATCTCCTGCCGTAAGCGCCTCGAAAAGCGCCTCGGCCTCAAGCGCCAGCCCCAAATTATTTGCGACCGATAGACATGGATAGGATCGCACGCTGCTTTCGTCGGCAAAAGGTCGTTTAAGTTCACGGAACTGAAACACATGAAACGCTTCATGTGCGATCAGCGCCATCTGGTCGTAGGGGTCCGCTCGCAGTGAGGCATACGACAAATCAGCGATCTTGTCGGTGGCCGGTTGAGAATTTTCCAATAGACCTGAAATATTTTGTTTGCGATTGGAAAGAGTATCAGCCACGATCAACGTGTTGATGCCAAAAATGTCGCGCGACGTGTTCTGGCCATCCCATTCAATTTGAGTTTTACCGCTATGCACAAAAATTGCAGAATTTCCAAACTTTAATGGACCTGCATAGGCATTGAATTCCGGGCCCGGCTGCGGATGATTGATCAAGATTTCTTGAGTGTTTGGCAAATAGATCATAATCGGCGTGTCGGTCGCATCCCAACCTGGCCATATCGGATTGTCAGGACTAGCGATGACTTGAAAGACCGCTTCGGCTTGCTTGATCAACAAAGGGTCGACTAAAATCGGCTCGTCGACACGCGCCTTGGGAACCAGCCACAACATTAAACATGCAAGCAACCGAGTCATTGGTAATGCCTTCGAATTTCAAGAAAAAAACATGGGAATCGATGATTTTTGTGGCTATCTATCGAGGCGATAGTCGCGATTCGAACTCCGGCCCCTAGAAAATCATGGCAACTAATCGCAACGAGAGGGAAATTATCAAAACGTAACCAATTAGTGTCGATTCGCACACCAGTACTTCGACTAATGTACAGTGCGGAAATTAGGTTCGAGACAAACGCTTGACCCTAAAAATCGGAATGGTGCCAAATGAAATTTGTATGCTTGGGATATATAGACGAATCGAAGTTTGCGAACATTCCGCCCGACGAAGCGCAGAAAATGATGGAAACTTGTTTTGCATACGATGATGAATTGCGTCGGGGCGGACATTTCTTGGGCGGCGAGGCGCTCGATTCGGCGCGGCTGGCCGTCACGCTCCAATATCGTGGCGGCGACCTAACAGTCACCGACGGCCCTTTCGCCGAATCCAAAGAGGTCCTGGGTGGAATCTTATTGCTCGAAGCCCGTGATATACAGCATGCGGTAGACTTGATGTCAAAACATCCTGGCGTGAAAATGGGCCCATTTGAAATTCGGCCCGCTGACGAATTGATCAATCGTTTGATCGTCGAACGTTCTCACGCTCAACAAAACTCTTCAGTCGGCTAAGTGCTTGACCCCATTGATTCGAGATCGCTTGCAACGATTGTCCGGCCGAACTTAACGTGTCGACATCCAGTTGAAATTGGTTTTCGCGTCCGCTGCGTACACCGCGAACTAAATTCGCTTGTTCCAAAACCACTAGATGTTTACGAATGGCTTGTCGCGTTTGACCGCGACCAGCGGATAACTGAGAAATCGAACATCGTCCATCCGCTCCCAATTGAGCTAACAACGACAAACGCGTTTCATCACCCAATGCGGCAAATACGGACACCTGCTGCATCAATGCGAATGTTGGCGTTCTGCTAGTGTTGTTGGACATAGTTTTTGATGTTTTCCATTTGGATTGCCCATCCGCCTTCGTTCATTCGAAACGCTTCACTGCGTCGCGATTCAGGTACGGCATCGAACCCAGACTCCGTGACCGTAACTGAGGTTCCGCCGGCAACCGACTGCAATAAAAATTCAACTGTCGTGGGACGTTCATGAGAATAGTCAACACCAGGTTCAATCGCATAAGGATGCCAAGTAAAGGCAAATCGAGTCATCGGTTCAATGGCGATCACTTGAACCTCCATGCGTATATGTTCATATCCAGGATAAGTGATTTGCCCATACGCCGGTTTTCCAACGACAAATGGTACTTCCAGCTTGACCCGGAACCATTCACCAAACTCGCGATAATCGGCCAAAGCCTGCCAAACACGAACAATTGGAGCGCTTATTTCAACTTGTTTGACAATCTGATCCGTGGATGACATCATTTCGTCCCTCATCGCGAAAAAAAGTTATTAGATATTGTGCAACCCGTTGGTTGCATCTTAAAATGGTGTGCCACGGACGTCAAGTCTTCCGGGGGATAAAAGTCGAAATCGACCGGCCAGTTGTCGAATTTTCTGCGGTTGGATCGACTAGTGGGAAACGGCCCAATAGGTGGCCGCCGTAAATGAATCGAGTTTTGTAAATCAGAATCGTCTTAGTTTTAAGGGGAACGTCATGAGCGTGAAAGTAATGGCTGGATTCGTTATATTGAGTTTGATCGGGGCCATGAGTTTGGTTGCTCAAGAGCCACCCATGGCGACGCAACCGACGAAGGAGCATCAGTGGTTGCAAAAGTTTGTCGGTGAATGGGCGACACAGTCCAAAGCAGAAATGGGACCTGGCCAACCGGCAATGGAATGTTCGGGTACGATCTCGTCGCGAAGTTTGGGCGGCAATTGGGTGCTCAACGATCTCAAAGGCGAATGGATGGGAGTGACGATGTTAGGTGTACAAACGCTGGGCTATGACGTGACCAAAAAAAAATATGTCGGGACTTGGGTCGATTCGAGCAATGCCATGATGTGGCAGTATGTTGGCGAAGTCGACTCAACCGGAAAAATTCTGACATTAGAGGCCGATGGTCCCAACATGATGGAGCCCGGCAAGATGACTAAATTCCAAGATATTTACGAATTCAAGTCTGCGGATGAGATTTTGATGACCTCAAAAATGTTAAGTTCGGACGGTAAATGGGTGTCCTTTATGACGGGAACGGCCAAAAGGGTTAAAAAGTAGAGGCGTTGCGATTAGCACATGTGAAGTCATTAGGTCGAACCTAGGCAGTCATTGCTTTTGGCCGAAAATCGCCAATTGATCCATTATCACCGTAATTCTAACGACTCGCGGCGTTGGCATTGCGGTGATTTTGTTTGGGTCCTTGGCTATCGATGAGAGATACCTTATCGCCGGCAACATCAGCGAGTGTCGCTGCGTTCGCAACTTGGTTGTTGCACGCTTGGAAGCGTCCGATTATTTTCTTAGTTGCTGCAAGAATCAAAAAGCACTTGGAAAGTCTGATGAGCAGGGAAATCGCTGAGATTTGGAAACGAGATTCTCGACGCGTTTTGGCGAGTCTGGTACGTCTACTGGGCGACTTTGATTTAGCCGAGGATGCGTTGCAAGAGGCTTACTTGGTGGCCTTGGAGCGGTGGCCCGTCGAGGGTATTCCGGAGCAACCGGTTGCGTGGTTGATCTCAACCGGTCGATTCAAAGCAATCGATTTAATTCGACGTCGGCAAGTTTTGCGGGATCGAACGCCAGAAATTATGGCTCGCTGGGACAGTATCACTTTGGCCAATCAGGCCGAATCCCGACAGGAAATCACCGACGATCGGTTGCGAATGATTTTTGCTTGTTGTCATCCGGCGATTGATCCGCAGGTTCAAGTGCCTTTGACCTTGCGTGAAGTTTGTGGATTAACCACAGAAGAAATTGCCAGTGGTTTTTTAGTTTCTTCGGCTACGATGGCGCAGCGGATCGTTCGCGGGAAAGCAAAAATTCGGGACGCGCGGATTCCGATTGAATTGCCCACCCGCGAAGACTTGCCAAAGCGATTAGAAGCGATTTTGGTTGTGATTTATCTTGTGTATAGTGAGGGATATTCGGCGTCCCGGGGCGAGTCGGTGCAACGTGTAGATTTGGTTAACGAAGCGATACGGTTAGCCAGGCTGATGTTGGAGTTGTTGCCGGAACCCGAAGTGGCGGGACTGTTGGGTCTAATGTTGCTGCATGAATCACGGCGGTCGACGCGAGTGGATGCGGCGGGTGATATTGTCTTGTTAGAAGATCAAGACCGTAGTCAATGGGACCGGCAAATGATAGGCGAAGGCGTGGCGTTGGTTCAACATGCGCTGCGCAGTCGCCAGTTTGGTGGTTATACGATTCAGGCGGCGATTGCTGCCGTCCATGCAGAGGCCCCATCGACCCAAGCGACCGACTGGGGGCAAATTATTTCACTTTACGGATTGCTGCAACAGCTTTCACCGTCGCCGGTCATCGAACTCAATCGAGCCGTTGCGGTGGCGATGCGCGATGGTCCAGAGGCTGGGCTGGCGCTAATTTCTTCGATTGAAGATCGCAGCGAATTGAAGAATTACCATTTATTACATGCGGCGCGGGGTGAATTGTTGCGCCGCGCTGGACAATTGGCATTCGCAAAAGAAGCAATCGAAAAGGCGTTGTCGTTAGTTCAACAAATTCCAGAACGGCGGTACCTGCAAAAAAAATTGCTAGAGCTAGATCAATTGAGTTAGCTTAGTGTGCGTGGCTGCCAATATTCCATTGGCAAGTCCGTGTCTGCCAATATTCGATTGACAGGTGCGTGGCTGCCAATATTCCATCGGCAGTTCGTGTCTGCCGCGTGCGTGGCTGCCAATGTTCCATTGGCAGTTCGTGTCTGCCGCGTGCGTGGCTGCCAATGTTCCATTGGCAGCTTTGTGTCTGCCGCATGTGTGGCTGCCCATATTCCATCGGCAGGTCCTGGATGGCTTGTAATTCAAGTTGCAATTATTTTGTTTGGAATAGTCAGCTTGAGGACAAGATGACCCACGTAGCCATCCGCTGTCCTCAGCGGCGGTGCAATTTGTTTGACAGACTTATGTTGCAATTATTTTGTTTACGATTGTCAGCTTGAGGACAAGCTGACCTACCGTAGCCATCCGCTGACCTCAGCGGCAATTCCCGGCTTATGATGTCTTTTCGAATCGCCATAAAATAAAATCTTGCTCATGGTCGAATTGCGGTTGGCCTATTCGACTAAAGTCCATACACAATAGTTAGTGCTAATCTCAAACGCTTTAAAACGCTTTAAAAAGGGGATGGTTGAATGCGAGTCATGGTAATTGTGAAAGCCACGTCAAGTTCCGAGGCGATGGTTATGCCAAGCAAAGAATTGATGATGGAGATGGGGAAATTTAATGAAGCGTTGATACAAGCGGGAATTATGAAATTTGGCGACGGCCTTAAACCCAGTTCCTTTGGCGCTCGAGTTCACTTTTCCGGTACCCAGCGAACCGTGACCCATGGCCCGTTTGCCGAAACCAAAGAACTTGTGGCTGGCTATTGGCTGTGGGAGGTTGATTCGTTGCAGCACGCCATTGAGTGGGTTAAACGGTGTCCGAATCCAATGTTAGAAGATTCGGACATCGAAATCCGCCCATTTTTCGAGATGAGTGATTTCGCTGAGTTTGACCCAGATGGCGAAGTCGCGGCGCATGAAAAACAATTGGCGGCGACCCAGGCCGGTCAACAACTTGGTTTACAACCCTATTTGTTTTTCTCAGGACGATGCGCTGAGGCTTTGGATTTCTATCGCGAAGCGTTGGGTGCGCAAATTGGTATGGTGATGCGATTTGATCAAAGCCCGGATCCCGTTCCGCCTGGAATGCTGCAACCTGGATTTGAACACAAAGTGATGCATTCCGAAATCAAGATTGGCAATTTGTCGGTTATGGCTTCTGACGGCTGTGACGAGCATAGTCGATTTGGTGGGTTTCGATTGGCGTTATCGGTACCTACGGCTTCGGAGGCCGATCAGTACTTTAATGCTTTGGCAAATGGAGGGGTCGTTGATATGCCGTTGGGAGCGACGTTTTGGTCGCCCCGGTATGGTATGGTGACGGATCGTTTTGGAGTTGGCTGGATGGTGATGGTTCCGGCACCAACGGCACCTGAGAATCAATAACGTTTCAACGATTGAGTGAGATTTGGACTCGCGCGCGAAATTTGTACAAAATGAGAGGTGAACAATGAAATATATGCTGTTGATCTATGGTGCAGAGAATAGTTGGACGGAAGACGAGCGGCGCGATTGTATGTTGGAATCAATGGCGATTTGTGACAAATTGGTCGCACAGGGTAAATGGATTGCCTCATCTCCGCTGTATTCCGTAGACACGGCGACTTGCGTCCGAGTTCGAAGTGGTCATCGCCAAATTATGGACGGACCATTTGCTGAAACCACAGAACAATTGGGTGGTTATTATATCATTGACGTGGACGACTTGGACGAAGCGATTGCTATTGCCGGACGTTTGCCGCCAGCGAAAAAAGGTACGGTCGAAATCAGACCATTGTTTCCATTGCCCGAGCGAAACGTGACAACCGAGTCGTCGGCAACAAGCGTTTGTCGCTCGGGAGCGGAGTCGTAGCCAAAAATTTAAGCCGCCCATGTCCGATCGCAGGGGGCGTTTTTAAGTGAGAGTCGCAAGTTCAAGGAGCGTGCAATGGGGAGAAGAAAAATTTGATGATCGGGTAAGTGAAGAGAACGACCAAAATTGCAGCTGTGATCCAAACCCACGGTTTGACTTTCGTTTTAAATTTGTTTTTGCCAAATTCTGACTCAATGAATTCTCGGTAATCGTCTTCCGTGTATTCGTCGTCATAGCCGTGATCGCTGGCCATGTGAGCCGTTTTCTCGTGCCGAGTTGATGATTGCTGAGCCTTCGCAATGCGCGCGTCTTCCTCGCGAGCGACTCGCAATGGTTGTTGACATCGATGACATCGAGTGGCGGTTACCAAGACTCGTTTGCCGCATTGTGGGCAATCCGTGAATTCATAAGCGCTTGACATAGATATGACCTAAGCAATATCGGCGGTTAATTGACTTTAAATAAAATATTGAATTGACGACTTGGAATGCGATTATACCCAGTTGCCAACAAGGAATGGAGAGACCGCCAACATTCCCATGAAACAATATGCCTTTTGACGCAACAAGCCTTTACGCTTTGATAGCTTTCCATTGATTGCCGTCGTCCTTGGTTCGCTTTTAGATTCAGTGTTCGGTAAGCTAGATAGATCCGTTTTCGGACTATAACGCAGAATCAAGAGTTAAAATGTCGCCATGACCGAATCGAATAAGCCATCTGAAACGCCGCGATTGCGGCGGCAACTTAATTTGCTGGATGCCATCGGATTAGGGTTAGGCTCAATTATTGGTACTGGAATTTTTTTCAGTTTGGGGTTGGCTGCTGAATTGGCTGGGAGCGCGTTCGTTTGGGCGTTGCCCCTGGCAGCAGTAGTTGCCGCAATTAACGCGCTCAATAGTGCTCAGTTGGCGGCCGCCTATCCGGTCAGCGGCGGGACTTATGAATATGGATATCGGTTGCTGAATCCGTTCTGGGGCTTTCAAGCAGGCTGGATGTTTTTGTGCGCTAAGACCGCGTCAGCGGCGACGGCGGCCTTGGGTTTTTCGAGTTATTTGCTTGGCCTATCCGGCGGCGATCCTGCGGTGGGGCGCGGGTTGGCGATCGGAGTAAGTCTGGTGATTTCCGTGGCTGTGGTTTGTGGCGTGAAATTGTCGAGCCGAATCAATTTGCTAATGATATTGTTTGTATTGACAACCTTAGCCGTTATGGTTTTCGTTGGCTTCTTTTTGATACCGCCGGAAATCAACGTACAATGGGGGGCGTTGGTACCGGCAAACTGGCCCGGATTCTGGGAAGCGACGGCGCTGTTGTTTGTCGCCTATACAGGTTACGGCCGGATTGCGACGTTGGGCGAAGAAGTCGTCACCCCAGAACGAACGATTCCGCGTGCCATCATCACAACATTGATATGCGCCGCGGTTGTATATGTTGCTGTTGGAATGTTGTTTGTATTTTCGGTTGGTGCGCATCGTTTAGGAACTTGGGTAGATCAAGGGCAAGCCCCACTAGCATTGTTGGCAGAATCTTGGAACTATCCGGCGTTGAGTGCCTTGGTTTCGATCGGCGCTTTAGTGGCGATGTTAAGCGTATCTTTAAATTTGCAACTGGGATTGTCGCGAGTGTTGTTGGCAATGGCTCGGCGGCATGACATGCCGACAGGATTACAGAAACTCAACGGCCAACAGACAAGCCCGACCTATGCGGTCATCGCCGTGGGTACGTTGATTATTGCTTTACTAGCCATTGGAAATGTTCGCACGACATGGTCTTTTAGCGCAGTGACTGTATTGATCTATTACTCGATCACCAATTTGGCGGCTTGGTATTTACCCATCGGTCAGCGACGCTACCCCCGCTTTTTAGCCGGACTTGGGATTGCAGTGTGTTTGTCTTTGGCCTGGTGGGTCGACTCCAAAGCATGGCTGTTGGCTGTCATCATGATTGCTGTGGGCAGGGTCTGG
This sequence comes from Pirellulaceae bacterium, assembly GCA_041739975.1. GTDB lineage: Bacteria > Planctomycetota > Planctomycetia > Pirellulales > Pirellulaceae > BJ22. Next base: position 19,162 of record JBGSMY010000236.1, on the reverse strand, counting down.
CAACTGACTGCGCGACGACTGGCAGCGCGACGACTGGCTGCGGGACGGCCTGCTCGCGGCGAGCATGCAAGTGAAAGACTGTTGTAGTCACCGTTCGGCCGAAAACAAGTTCCGATCCGCACATTACCGATCGATACCGATCGATACCAAAATTTAGTTTGCAAAAATTGGAATTTCGATATCGTTGCGATAATCGCTACCTTGGTAAATGCGTTGCACAAAAACGCCGGGGACATGGACATCTTCGGGTTTGATTTCCCCGAGTTCAACCAATTCCTCGACCTCGACAACTGTGATTTTTGCGGCCATCGCCATTAAAGGTGAAAAGTTTCTGGCCGTTTCTTTGAACCACAAGTTGCCGTAGGGGTCGCCGCGTTGAGCCTTGATAATGGCAACGTCTGCCTCCAGCGGCAATTCGAGCAAACAAGGTCGATCAAATTGTTTGACGTCTTTGCCTTCGGCGACGACGGTTCCATAGCCGGCCGGAGTATAAAATCCGCGGATGCCCATCCCAGCGGCGCGGATTCGTTCGGCAAACGTGCCTTGCGGGACCAGCGTCACGTCGACCTCGCCAGCGAGCATTTGTTGTTCGAGATCCGGATTGCCACCGACGTAGCTACAAACGGCTGAACTAATCTGGCGATTTTTGAGCAGCAATGCCAGTCCACGTCCGGAGTTACCGATGTTATTGGAAATTGCCCGGATGTTTTTGATTCCTTGTCGAACAATTTCGTCGATACTGTTTTCGGGGATTCCGCAAAGGCCAAAGCCGCCGCTCATCAAAGAGATCCCGTCGCGGAGATCATGCAAAGCCGCGGCAGCGTTGGGGTAAACTTTTCCAAAATTCATGAAGGGTTGTCTCGCGATTTGGTCAGAGCCAAAGTCAGGGCCGCAAAGGCTGATTGTAAACGTGCTGGATGTGAAACCAAGGGTGGCGCAAGGATTAACATATTTTGTTTCGTGAACACGAACAGTCCAGCGTCCAAGAAATCGTACCAAAGGGGCAGTTGCCAATCTTTCCATTCGATGGCGGCTAACAAGCCGCGACATCGAGTTTCTTGCGCGCCCAGAACTGTCGCCAATTGCTCGACGCCGCTGGCGAATTTCTGTTCGAGTTCGCTTTTGTTAGTTTGATAATCTGGCGAATCGAGGATATCGAGTACGCCGTCGAGTGCGGCCAGCCCCAGCGGATGGGCGTAATTGGTCAGTCCACAGACAAGCGTTTGCGCGCGATAGAACTCGGCGATTTCCGGGCTGGTCCAGACGGCACCTAGTGGAATATAGCCACCGCTGATGGCTTTGGAAAGACAAACCAAATCTGGCTGCCAGCCAAAATGTTGAAACGCAAAGTCGGCACCAGTGCGACCAAATCCGCAAAAGACTTCGTCGACAATTATTTTGATTTGGTGTTGCCGGCATAAGAACTGAATACCATCTACCCAAGTCTGTGGAGGAATATTGACTCCATTGGTCCCACTAATCGGTTCAACAATAATCGCCGCAATCGTTTCTGGGCCAGCCGTTTCGATAATTCGCGCCGCTGACATGGCATTGGGATCATCGGACGGTTCTGGAATTCGCAATGTACCGGCGGCAAACGTCAGGTGAGCATCGCTGCGCCAATCGCCGGAGACGGACATCGCACCCAGGCTTGCACCATGATACGACTTGTTTCGTGCTAAGATCAGCGGACGTCGCGAGACTTGCCGTGCGATCTTTAATGCATTTTCAACTGACTCGGCACCGCTGACCGTATAAAACAATTTGCCATGCTTGGGCAAATTAAGTCGCTTTAACAATCGCTCGGAAACGGCAGACTTAAGTGGGAATTCGGCCTTCGGTGAGGCCATAGGCATGATCTGCAACTGTTCGCGGATCTTTTGCTGGATCACAGGATGGGAATGACCAAACGCAGCTTGAAAACTGGTCGATGAGAAATCGTAAATTCGGCGACCATCGCTGAGGATTAACTCATCGTTTTCCGCTGCAACGACAGGCAAGGTCGGAGCGCCGTCTTGTTTGCTCCAAGTAATGTAATAGGGTCGATCGGGCATAAAATCCGTCCTTGTAATCGTGACTGGCGATTGGTTCACTCATTGTACCGATTCGTGTGAAAAGCGACATCTAGCCGGGGCGGCAAAGTTTAATTGCGTCAGATCTGAAAACGGTGCAAACGGAAATTGGAGTCGAGTAAAGCGTCCCCACGCCAAAAAAAGAGCTGGCCGGAATCAAGGTCACCGGCCGCCCCGCCGCACGTGAACGAGGGATCGGTCGTATTGGTCTGGTAATGGGAGCAAATCGACATCGGGTAGTTTTCGTGGTCATTAAGCAGGTCATATAAAGCGTGCACGCCCGCCACCCGACCAATTTTTTGTTCGATCAGCTCGTAGCGTTTATGGGTGGTCGAACTGAGGCTATTGGTCATTTCTCGCTGTCTGGCCAGAGTGCCCAGGCAGTGATTCGTGTGGTAAAGGTGTCCGTTGGAGTCGTGAGGCAATTGCCCTACACATTCGGCTAATCCTGGTATCACCTCCCAAAGCTCTGCCCCGTCGTCGCAGGCCAACAAATAGGTATGACCCGAAGTAACCGGCGCGGCGATTAAGTTTTGTTGCAATTGCGGTAAGCTCGATTGACGCAATAATCGGCGAATCAACATCGGCCAAAGCACCCCGGGGGCGGCGCCATCGGTATTAATGTTGTTGACGCCGATCATAACCCGATTCGAGTTGAATCCCATCATGCCGACACAGCCCACGACACTAAACAACTTTTGAGCCGGCGCTTGTTCGGATTCAGCAATCTCAATAACACAAACATAATTTTTGGCACTGCCGTGCATATCCCAGGTTTGCCCAGCCACCCGCTGGCCACCTCGATTGATATATACGACCGAGCAGCCTTGGTCGGGAACCGGTAAATCGCGAAAATCAGTGTAATTGTTTAAGACCACCAGATCGGCCAACGATAAGTTTGCGCCGGCGGCAATCCCTTCGATTTCTTCGCACAAATCTTGGTCGTAACCACGAGAGACTTGCCATTGCTCGTCTGCGAGTCTTTCAATCCATTGGAGCGTCAGTCGTCGATTTTTTTCTTGCAACAAATTCCGGCGTATGGAAACAAGTTCGCGAATGCCTTGTCTTTGCGATTCGCCATGCTGTTCGCCCCATTGTCGGGGTGAAAAATTCGAGTCGTACTTGATTACGGGAAAATTCATATCCGTCATGGATGCAGATACCTTGTCAGAAGTTCCAAACACCTAATATCCCCCCAGCCCGGGCAAATGATATAACGGCCATTGGGGCTGCGGTCGAATAATTTCGTCCACGGCAGTTCGTTCTCGGTCCGAAACCAGCCGACACCACGGTTCAATCTAAAATCGCTGACTTCATCCTGTTCGAATAACTGTCGCAGAATGTGGTCGAATTCGTGCCATTGCTGACGCCACTGCACTGAATATGTCGCAATTTTTTGAGTAAAGTACTGAGCGACCTGCCAAGCAAATAGTTTTGGCTGTGCTTGAGTGGCGATACCAGTTGGTTTTTTTAATGACGACGTCGTTGTATTAGTCAGGTCTGGTGGATCAAAGAGAATGCAGGCAGCGATGCCAACGACCGGTTGGAAAAGGCTAATCGTCGGTCGAAACGTCGGAGCTTGACTTGGTACAAACAAATTGATGTCGTAATGAAACCAGGCCGATTTGGATTCATCGGCTATGGCGGGGATGTTTGCCAACGAACATCGCCTCAACAATTCCGACAAAACTTCAGGAGCAATGCGATCAAGTTCCAGCGAAGACAGCGGCTCGTACCACAGACCCAGTGTATGGGGATCGTCAAGATACGACTGTAATTTATTCCAATCAGGTTGGGTGCGAGTCTCATTCAGTGATAAATATTCAATCGGCCGCGCTTGGCTTAAATCTGCCAGCGTCCGTGTTGGAGCGGTATTGCAATGCCAGCCGATAAGTCGCCGGCCCTGTGGTCGGAGTCGCTGCATTTCCGCAATCCAAATTTCGCTCAGTCCGGCAAGTGTACTAGACGCGGCATACTGGAAATGCGACGTGCCAAACCAATCGATCAATTGTTGTTCCAATTCCAATAACGCTGACTGATCGCAGGCTAAATCGGCGAGTAGTGATGTCAAGCTTGTGGACATCCAAGGGCCAATGGCGGCCGGTGGTGAGTGTTGTTGCCAATCGTCGATGAGGTCCAAGAATCGCAAGGGACTAAGCGTGTTGCCCGATAGATTGAGTGCCGGTTCCTCCCAGGTCAGTGGACAGCGATAGTAAATGCAATCTCGGTGCGGCAGGTCGTCTGAGTAATCGTCAATCAAGAAACGAGTCGGATAACTTCCGAGCGACAAATTGATCGCCCACATACTGCGAGCATAACGATCTCGATTGCGACCGTGAATCGCCTCGATCCCCAGGCACGCGGCGTAAAGCGTGACCGCTTGTTTAAGGACGCGTCCCAATCCACCGCGGTAAGCCTCCAGGACGGTTAAATCAAGAACGTAAAATGTTTGTGGATTGTGAAATTGCGGATCGTTCAAAACACCGCGCTCGTCAGGAAAATTTAAAAGTGGCGCAGCGAAGATCATAGCGATCAGTTCGGTATTCCGTTCGATCACAATTGCCATTTGATGATCGGCGTTCATCAACGCATCGAATTTTTCCAATTCGGTTTGCCGCGCTGGTTCATAGACGATTTGTTGAATATCACCAATTCGTTGACGATACATCGCATAGTTTGCTGTATTGAGAAAGACAACTTGCACGGCGTCCGTGTCTAGGCCCACGCGGCGAAGTTCTTGGTGCAAATAGATCCGGGTTTCTTGATGAGCCCAGCGGACGTGTGTATCGGCAGTTGGATCCGTTAAACGCTTGAGCGCTCGATGGGCGGCAATGTGTTGATCGATGGTTTGAAACGGAGTAAGGTTTGCGTTCATCCGCGAAGACAACTTGGCAGCCGATACCGCCAGTTTTGCGCCCAGAAGTTGTTGATGGAAGTTAAAATGTCGCTGGAACTCTGGTGAGTCGACAAGTTGCTGTCGCTCAAGTTGCGCTAGGTCCGGAAAGGGCGGTTCATCAAATTGATCAGTCAACGCTTGTTCGATGATTTGCCGCGCTAAATGAGCTGGATCAATCTGATGTGAATTTCCGTCGGCAACTAGGGAAGGGACGACCAAGTTCGCGGAGTCGGATTCGCCGGCAACGGCTGAATTATGAGGTCGAGCTTGTCGAACGCGAAAACGATGGTGTCGCGTTTGGAGCAACTCCCAAGCCCGTTGTAGGGATTGGGCGTTGTGAGATCGCGAGGTATGAATCCACGATTCTAGATGTTGGACGACACCGAATAAAGGACCAATGCTGCGCATGATAAACCAGAGTTGGAGCGCGAGTTAATTGGCGACTTGGTCCAACATTTTAGCCAAATTTTCTTTGGGTTGAAGTCCAACCCGTCGATCAACTACTTGGCCGTCTTTGAATATTACCAGGGCGGGGATACTTGAAATGTTGTATTTTGTCGCGATTTCACCGAAATCCGCGGTGTTAAGTTTACCGACAATCGCTTTACCCTCATAGTCACGCGCCAATTCCGAAATCGTTGGTGCTAGATCTACGCAAGGGCCGCACCAAGGAGCCCAGAAGTCGACCAAAACTGGCTTATCTGATTTTAGAACCACTTCGTCAAAATTAGCGCTGGTGAGTGTAACGGTTGGCCCATGATCTTCATTGGCCATTTCATTCGACGGATTGCAACTGGCCACAGTGATCGCAATCAACAGAGCGAGTGCGGGCAGTGTGAATTTTAACATCGACATGAGCGGGCATTTGACTTGACAAGCGTTCATGGGCTCAAAGTTCTTTCCGGTTTAATCTCAAGTAACGACCGTCAGCGATCAGTGCGTCGCACAGTCTATCGACACAACCTATCTACACAACAACGATTATTAGAGTGAAACATCAAAAAGGAAACAATAGTAGGTCGATTACTAAGTCCATGCGATGGATGTCGTGCTCGGCCGTGGCTACCACCATCTTGGTGATAGTACCTGCCCGCCCCCATTCTGGTGGTAGTACGTGGCTACCACCATTCTGGTGGTAGTACCTGCCCGCCCCCATCCTGGTGGCAGAATTAATGCCCACCACCAACCTGTTGGCAGAATACCTGCCCACCCCCATCGTGTTGGCAGAATTCATGCCCGCCACCATTTTCGTAGCAGCTCACTTACTCCTTACCTCCACCAGTCATTTACGGTCTCCAAACCCCAAACCCCGATCCCCAACTCCAAAAAAATCACCCGAGAATCCAATTCAATTCAACGCGGCATTCAAAACATAGAATCCGGACTGCGGAACATGTACTTGAGATCGTGAGTCGACATATATCCCGTGGCCCGTCGTATTTCTTGACCGTGTGAGAAAAAGATGAACGTGGGAACTTGTCGGACACCTAGTTGTTCCGCCCGGTGTTGCGACGTTTTGAAGTTCACGGTTTCAATACGAAACCCTTGCCGTTTGAGCTCAGCGACCGCTGGCTTAGTGCTCCCGCACGGGCCTCACTTCGTATCCATCGTGACATAGATCATGTAGCCATTTTCGGGCCGAGGGGTAACTTGTTCGCGAATCGTGTCATAATTCCACGCGAGAACGCCAAGCACCGGCAAGGCGAAACTAGCGCCAGCCAGGATTAGAAGTTTTTGTAGTCCGGTCATTAGTATTCCTAGTCGTGATTTCTATAACACTCACGCGAAGTGTTCGGGACGTAACGCCCGAATCGAGTATTCACAATAGCGATTGATCCGGCCCGATGATTTCTAGCGAATGCCACAATGGAATAAGGTTGCAATCGCAAGTGAACCCAATTGGGGAACTTGAGAAATATGGGCCAAAAATGGCGAACTGTTGCTAAAAGATATTCGCAGCGAACTATTCAGTGCGGCGCTCGTGTTTGCGTAGCCTTAGTTTCGGAATAACCAGACTCATCGGAACTCGATGGGATCAACCTACGGTGATTCCAGGAGCGACAAATCCAGGCGATTGTCAAATAAATGCCACAAGCGGCCATCGTCCAATAAACGCTGAGGGTACGGGCCAACATGCCAACGAATGCGACCAGCATAAGTGCGAATAAAAGTTGCGGCAAATACTGGGCGACGGTGTGCGGTTTGACGACGCGAAAATCGACGAGTTGATCGAGCATCCGCAATCGACGATATTCTGCGACAGTTAAGATGGAAAGGTAACGCTGTTCGGTATACCAATCGATTTCGAGTTGGAGAAAACGAACCAGTAGCGGCATGACTTGATTGCTTCGCAATGGTTCGATTTCATTGCGGTGTAAGGCCAGCCGATCGCGATGGCGTTGATACAATAATTCGACAGTCGTGTTAGGGTTGCTTTCTGAAAGAATTTGCTGCGGACAAGAAATAGAACGTTCTCCGGAATAAGTTACCAAAAAACGACCTAATTCCAGTGGCGTGATCAACGACTGTAAAGGTTGCACCGATTTGCTCACCGGATAGCGAATGCTTTGAACGACGAGGTTCAAAGCCAAAGTAGAATCTGCATGCCAATAAACCTCACCGGCGCTAGCTACAGCACCTGTCGATGGACCTCGATAGAACGCAACACGTTCAAAGCCAATCGATTGAAACGCGAGGTGCTGTTGGGCGACAATGGGTTCCACGGCGGTGGGCAGGTCATCTCGAGTAATTTCTTCTGGTCGATCGGGGCGACTTAGGCCCACGGAAACTTGTTCCGGGCTGCCGAGCACCCGATACAATGGTAGCAGAACCCACAACAATGGATTGCGGTTTGAACGGAGAACGCGAGACAGAGGCAAACGAGAGATTTTCAGCCCATATTCCTTGCGCGACTGAGTTTCTCCCTGCGCTTTGAATCGCGGTGCCGAAAATGGGTTCGTTAAATTGTCTTCCTGATTCACAACCTATCTCACCTATCGTTACAAGGTCCGGTTCAGCAACGATTTTTCAGCACTCGTTTAGTGATCGCCGCGTGGCAAAACATTCTAACGCAGATTGCTAATGATTGGGCGGATGTTTTGAAGCGATTAGAGCGAATGGAGCGGCAGTGAATGTCAATGACTGCGTGCTGATTTTGCTTGATTCGTAGGGCTCGAAAACCCAAGTATACGACGGTACAATTGAGCCAAAGTGAAATGTCTCAAATAACGAAGGTAATGGAAGCCATGAATAAAGTTGTCCGCCTGCCAAGTCGAACAGAGGTCCTGCCAAACGATACCTGGGATTTGACGGATCTGTTTACCACCGATCACGCTTGGGAACTTGCCTTTCAAGATTTTGAAAAACAAATCGCCGGTTATGGTGAATTTCCAGGAACTCTGGCGAAATCGGCAGATGTACTCGCTGCGTGCCTCGATTTTGATCTCAAGGTAAACCGGCTAGCGGAGAAACTGGGCAGCTACGCTTTTTTGAAATCGGCGGAAGATCAAACCGATGCGACCTATCAGCGAATGATGGGGCGATTTCAGAATACGGCAATGAAGGCTGGCGAAGCGGCCAGTTTTTTGCGACCAGAGATACTGGCAATTGCCGATGAAACGATGTCGGATTTTTTGCAGAATCCCAAATTGGCCGATCACCGTTTGGCCTTAGATCGGTTGTTGCGATATAAGCCCCACACCTTATCGCTGCGCGAAGAACAAATGTTGGCCATGCAGTCCGAAATGGCTGGCTCGACGAATCATATCTTTGAGCAATTGCTCGACGCGGATCTTAAGTTTGGATTGATTGCTAACGAAAAAGGCGAACAGATCGAGCTTTCGGCATCGAATTTCACGCAATTCTTGCAATCGCCTGATCGCGAAGTTCGAAAAAAGACATTTCATCAGTTTTATGAACAATTTTCCGGACATCAACATTCGTTAGCCGCCATGCTCAATGGTTCGGTGCAGAAAGATGTTTATTATGCGCGGGTAAGGAATTATCCTAGCGCCTTGGACCAAGCTTTGTTTGCAGACGATGTTCCCCGTACGGTCTACACGCAATTGATCGAGGCGGTGCGTTCGCAGTTGCCGACACTACACCGCTATTATGATTTACGTCGACGTAAAATGGGGCTGCCAGATATACATCACTTCGATACCTATGCACCGATTTTGGCGGACCAGCAAGTCAATTACACTTGGGATCAAGCGGTTGATTTGGTGGTATCCAGTTTGCACCCGTTGGGCAGTGACTACACGGCGGCCTTGGAGAAAGGCTTGCGCGGTCGGTGGTGTGATCGGTATCCTAATAAAGGCAAACACAGTGGTGCCTTTAGCGCAGGAGGATACGATGGCCCTCCTTACATTTTGATGAACTACAAACCAACGGTTCTCAATGATGTGTTTACGCTGGCCCATGAAGCAGGGCATTCGATGCACACTTGTTTGTCCGTCAGAAATCAGCCCTATCAATACTACCATTATTCAATTTTTGTAGCTGAAGTTGCCAGTACGTTCAATGAACAATTGTTGTCGCATCATTTGCTGGGCACTGCAAAAGATCCGCGTCAACGAGCGGCAATTCTCAATCACGAAATTGACGACATTCGCAACACCGTATTTCGACAGACCATGTTTGCTGAATTCGAAATGCTGACCCATGAAATGGCAGAGGCGGGTGAGCCGTTGACAATTGATGCGCTGCGGCACGTCTATGGAAAACTTTTGGCAGATTATTTTGGTCCTGAGTTTGTCGTCGATCCTGAACTTTCATTGGAATGCTTGCGAATACCTCATTTTTATCGCGCATTCTATGTTTATAAATATGCCACAGGGATGTCGGCCGCTATTGCGTTGAGTCAAAAAGTATTGCGGGGGACAACGCAAGATTTACAGCAATACTTGGGATTTCTTCAGGGTGGTTGCAGCAAGTACCCGTTGGAATTGCTGCGCGGGGCGGGCGTTGATCTGGAAAAACCCGAGCCGGTTCAAAAGGCATTGGAGCATTTTGGACACTTGGTAACTGAGCTTGACCAGTTGATTTAGCAACATTTTGATCTAGCGAGAAATCCCAGTATCGTCGCCGTGAGGTTAACCCCGGGTGGGGGATGCCACATTGAGGCGACTTGCTGCCCGTTTGACTAGCATTCCACGACCGCCAATCATTCGTAGAGAGGGAAAATATGTATCAACGAACGATTTGGATACGGTTGGTTGTGATCGGCTGTTCCTTGGCGGCAGTCGGTTCGGGATGGTCGCAATCTGCAGATGGCCAGCGCGAATCCAATGAATCACGCTCGATTACACGGCGGTTTGAAGATCAACAGTTCCAAAAACGTTTGCTTGGACTGAGCGATCAGAGCCGAGCGGATGGACTGATTAAAGAGTCCGAGCGTGCGTTGGCTGATATCATCCAGCGCGACCCCAGCCGATACTATTTGTTCTTGTCGAATAAGACTCAGGATGGTCAAGCAAACTTGAGTGAATTCGATCCGCAATGGAATGAACAGTGGACCGGGTTGCGGCGCGAATATGCTCAGCAATTGTACGACTTGGCTATAAAAGCGCAGGCCAATGATCAGGCGGATGAAGCTTACCAGTGGCTACATGAAGTTCTATTTTGGGACTCGGAACACAAAGAAGCGCGTACGGTTTTGGGGCACCGCGTGGTTGACGGTGTATGGCAAGCGCAGCTGGAAAAATTGCGAGTGCGAGAGGCTCCCAAAGCGCATCCCATTTTGAAATGGCCGGCGAAATCGTATCGGCTGGTCACAACCGAGAACTTTGAAATATTTTCGCAAGCCGACGAAGCGACGACGGTTCGTTTGGCGGAAAGTTTGCAGCGGTGGCATGAAGCTTGGCGGCAAATGTTCTTTGAATATTGGTGCACATCTGCGCAATTGGGAGATTGGATAAAAGGTACACAGCGTGCGCGCGGTTCGACCAAAAAGTATCGTGTCACGTTTTTTGCTAACCGCGATCGTTATGTGGAAGATTTGGAGCCGTTGGTTCCCGGGGTGGGAATTTCCAGTGGTTACTACGATGATCGACTAAAAATGGCTTTTTATTACGACAGTGCTGAGGGCGGAATTGGCGAGACTTGGTGTCACGAACTGGTTCATCAGTTGTTTCAGGAAGCTCCCGGTACCAAAGAGCGACCGTTTGACAAAGGGTTCCTCTGGATGTGCGAAGGGTTGGCAATGTACATGGAGTCGCTGAGGGACTATGGTGATTTTGTCACCATTGGCGGTTGGGATGCGACCCGATTGCAATATGCGAGACTGCGAGGAATACATGATGGGAAATATCTTCCAATCGCGGATCTGTCGCGATTGACATTGTCAGAATTTCAGCGATCACCAGACATCAAAGAACTGTACAGTCAAGCGGCCGGTATGGTTCATTATTTGATGAAACCGGAAACCCAAAGCGTGCGACAATCGTTGATTCGTTCGTTGCGACCGATGTACGCCGGCCGGCTCAAATTTGAGCAGTTTGAGAAAGTGATGAGTATGTCGGCTGTGGAATTTGATCGGGCTTACCACGAGTGGTTGCGGCCAGCTGCGAGTTCGATCGAACAATTCATGATACAACCACGGAACCTTCAAGGATTGTCGTTGCCAATGGTGGTTTTTCGCGAGACCACCATGGCGGCATTAGGGAAATGCACGGAACTTGAATGGTTAGATTTGACCGAAGCTGTTTTTGAAGGCGGTCAGTTGAGCTATTTACAAAGTTGTCGGCGATTAGAGACGCTTTATTTGACTCGTTGCCATTTGCAGGATGATACCTTGAGCTGGGTGGCACAATTTGTTGGGTTGCGAGAATTAGATTTATCTGGGACTAATATTTCGGACGACCATCTACCAGCTTTGGCGACGTTAAAATCACTCGAAGTGTTGAATCTCACTGGATCGAAAGTCACGCCTGCGGGCGTGCAAAGGTTGCAAGCGTCGTTACCTAATTTGCGAGTTTCACAGTAAGCAGCGTTATGGCTCTACCTCGATACTACTGGCTGATGTTGTTGCTGGGACTGTTTGTGCCGACCGCCGTGACGTGGATTTATTTTGTCGCTTTGCACGGTACGCCAGCTGCAATTCAGCAATCGGCCTATGGGGTACTCAAGGCAGCACAATTTGTTTTGCCAATCTTGGCCGTGGGGTGGTTGGCGAAACGCGAACTAGGGACCGTGCGATGGAGTGGGGTTGGTTGGGGTTGGGGAATCGGATTTGGATTGTTAGTGGCTCTGGCAATCGTTGTCGTTCATAGTCTGTTGCTGGCGGGGACGGCGCTGGGTGAGCTGTTGCATACGATGATTGTGGAAAAGATTACCAGCATGGGCTTGGCAACCCCGTTTCGATTTTTAGCCGTAAGTGTATTTTACGCGGTCGTGCATAGTGGGTTGGAAGAATATTATTGGCGGTGGTTCGTGTACCGTTGGTTGCGGCAGCGGTTGCCGATCATTTGGGCCAATGTGGTTTCGAGCTTGGGCTTTGGACTTCATCACATATTATTGTTAGGATTCTTTTTGGGTTTTGGACACTGGGAAACTTGGGTATTGTCGGGGGCGGTGTCTATCGGCGGCATGTTTTGGGCGTGGCTCTATCAAAAATCTTCAGATGCGATGGGACCCATTTGGCTTAGTCATGCACTGGTTGACGCGGGAATTTTTGGGCTGGGATTTTGGTTGATTCGCTCAGAGCTTGGATTGAATTAGTTCGCGCAACGCTTGGGCCTCGTAATTATTTTTGACGGGTATGCGGAGCAAAGGCAGATCGGCCGCTTCAAAAGCTTCGTTAACCATTGCGTCACGGGCAATGCGATCTGGAAGTTCGTGAGAGCGATCGTCGAGTTCGATGGCGATTTTAGGGGCCAAGGTCCCTGGATCGCAGAGCACAAAATCGACGTGTTTTGCCAGAATTTGATTGAGCCATTTGCGGCGGTTGGGAATGTTCTCCGGAACGGTCAACACATCGGCGATGCGCACCATTGTAAAAATTTCCCAGTCATCCATGGCCGCTTTTTGTAAGACGCGAAAAAATCGCAATTCGGCTCGGGTAATCAGTCGTTCGCGTTTGACAAACGGAGGTCGTTGTTTCGAAGTTAAAAGATTTAACAACGTTGTGGCGGCAATCAAAATCAGCAGCACAACGAGTAACGGCCAATAATTTTGCACTAGATCGAGCATTCCGTGCCTGAGTGTATGGTATTTAGGGTGTTCGGATTGGAAACAAAGCAATTCGTATTGTAACGAGTTGACGTTGGAGTTCCCAAGGTGGTTTTATCAACCCGTTACCGGTTATTTGGTTCTCGCAGTGGCTTGGCAATTTGGTAACATGTTAGTCGGTTGTAAATCGAAAACCGCTTTTATGGCCTAATGTTTGTAGCGGGATGCCGATGCAACGACTACGGGTATTTGAACGAAAAACTTGATTGTTCGTCAACCTTGAATTAGTCGCCGAGTAGCACGATTGTCCTCAATCGTGTGGGGTAAATTGCTAGGAATTTACGGAACGCAAGTCGATTGAGGACAATCGCTTGACGAAGTACGGCTCTGTTAAAGTCAACGATGCCCGTTTCAGATTTACGATTTTGACCGAGTTGGAACAAATCATTCAGTTTTCATTGGCCTGACATACATCATTTAATGCCGATACAACTAAAACCACTGCAAATTGGAAACGTACCGATCGGATTTCCGGTCGTTCAAGCGGCATTGTCGGGCTACAGTGATTGGCCGATGCGGGTTATCGCTAAACGTTTTGGCGCTACGTACGTGCTATGCGAAGTCATGCTCGATGAGTTTTTGGTCACACTGAAAGACCGCAAGAAGACTAGTCATTTTTTACATTTGTCGGACGAAGAGCGACCGGTTGGCGGACAATTGATGGGTGCCGAGCCCGAGCAATTTGCCGAAGGGGCTTTGCGGTTGGTGGCTGCTGGATTTGACATCATCGATATCAATTTTGGATGCCCGGTTAAAAAAGTTTTAGGTCGATGCCGGGGTGGGTATCATTTGAGCCAACCGGAGGTAGCGCTAGAAATCGTTCGTCGCACCCGCGACGTGGTGCCGTCGCAAATTCCCGTAACGGTTAAAATGCGCCGCGGATTGGATGATACCTCAGAGAGTCGCGATCACTTTTTTCAAATTCTGGATGGCGCGTTTGCTATCGGAGTCTCGGCGATTACGGTTCACGGTCGAACCGTTGAACAAAAATATATCGGGCCAAGCCGTTGGGAATTTTTGAAACAGGTCAAGCAACATGTGGGACAGCGCACGATTTTGGGAAGTGGCGACCTATTCACTCCTCAAGACTGTTTGCGGATGATTCAAGAAACTGGAGTTGACGGAATTACGGTGGCCCGAGGTGCGATTGGCAATCCATGGATATTTCAACAAGTACGCCGCTTGGCCCAAACCGGTGATGTTGGATTGCCACCGTCGTTACACGAGCAACGGGATGTAATGCGTGCACATTATGACTTGGCGGAAGAACTGTACGGGTCAGAACGTGTTGGTACGTTGATGCGCAAGTTTGGGATCAAGTACGCCGCGCATCATCCCGATTATGAGCAGGTGCGAGCTGCATTTGTAAAAGTTCGACAGCGTGCCGATTGGGAACGCGTCCTTGAAGCTTGGTATTTTGAAGATCGCCCCGGCGTATTGCCGGATGGCAAATTGCACAAAGCGCAAGGTAGCTTGGAGTGCGGATAGCCGTTGACGTAACTTAGAATATTTGTGTCGGGTGAGTAAGTATTTGTGGCCAAGTTTCCCTTGGCGATCGGCGCGATATTTTTTAGGCAAAGGATTAAATAAATGGACCGGAAAAATAAGGCAATGGTTTGGAGCCGTCGGCGATTTTTGGCTAGTAGTGGTGGAGCATTCTGCGGCGCTTGGTTGACAGGTAGAGCGAATGGTATTGCGAGCGATCCGTTTGACCCAATGCCCCAGCGCTTTCGCAATCGGGTTGCACCTAGTGACCGCATCAACATTGCGATCATTGGTTGTGGCAAAATGGCGAACGACTATCACTTGCCTTCTCTACTGGAACAACCCGATACTCAAATCGTTGCTGTTTGTGAAGTCGATGAAAACAGACGCGTTCACGCGTTAAAACGAGTTAACGATCATTATTCGAAGGGCCGCAATGACTTCGTTGGCTGCCAAGCGTATACGAACTATCGAGAATTGTTAGAACGTGATGACATCGATGCCGTATGCATCGCCACGCCCGATCATTGGCATGCTCTGCCATTAATCGAATCGTGCCGCGCCGGCAAAGATGTGTATTGTGAAAAACCGTTGACGTTGACATTAGCGGAGTCTCAGCGGGTGATTGCCGCGGCAAGAAAGTATCAGCGGATTGTGCAAACTGGCAGTCAACAGCGCAGCAATGTATTTGGTCCATTTTGCGAAGCGGTCGAAATCATCCGCAGCGGTCGGCTCGGAAAGATTAGCCGCGTCACCGTTGGGGTAGGGGAGCCAAGTGAATTCTGCAATTTACCGGTGGAGGATGTGGAGCCGGGATTGGAATGGGACTTGTGGTTGGGACCGGCAGCGCGGCGAGCTTATCATTCCGAGTTATCCCCGCGTGGTGTTCACAATCACTTTCCGGCATGGCGGAAATATCGAGAGTACTCGGGCGGCGGGCATACTGACATGGGTGCACATCATTACGATATTGCCTTGTGGGCTCTGGAACTTGATCGAACTGGCCCGATTCGTATTATCCCGCCGGCCGATCCGCAAGCAAAGTCGGGCGTCCGTTTTCAATTTGCTAATGGTATTGAAATTGAGCATGGCGGACCAAGCGGCTGTGTATTTTATGGCAGTGAAGGCAAATTGCATATTGATCGGGGACATCTATCGAGCGATCCAGAGTCGATTGTCAAAGAACCTCTCGGCGCAAACGCTGTAATGTTGCCACGTTCGCCTGGACACCATCGAAATTGGCTAGATTGCATTCGAACTCGCGAACAACCGAATGCCGATGTTGAAGTCGGCGCGCGAACGGTAGCCTTGATCCAATTGGGAAATCTGGCTTATTGGAATCATCGCCAGATCGCATGGAATCCGGAGGACTGGAAGTTTACGGACGATTCCGACCCAAAATGGCTCGACTATGACCGCCGCGACCCTTGGCAATTGCCAAGCATTACGGAATAGATTGCGACGCAATTTAAATGATTGTTTTTTCGGGCCAAAGGTTTGATCCGTTTTTCACAACCGGGTGATCGCGATGTGTAGTGAATAATCGAAACGACCACTGGACGAGCCAGGCGTGTTTCTAGATGAAACCGAATCAATCGCTGAACGTGCTACACGAGATCTGTGATTTAAGCAACATTTGTCATGGGGAGCGGAAATCGTTTTACCGAAGATAATGATTGCAGACAATTGTTTTCCTGGGTGCGAATTGATCGGGCATAAATGTTTTAGAAACGCTTGTTTGTTAGAATTGTTTACCGTTAGCGATTATGCGAAAGATGGTTTCTCGGTTATACTGGAAATCGCGGAGTTTTTAATCAGCAATTGTGTCGGAATGTAAAAGAGGACCGGCGTTGTCTCGATTTCGAATAATTATGTTTTTAGTGGCCTTGGTCGCCTTAAGACTGGTGATTGGGTTTCACTTTTTTGCCGAAGGCGCGACGAAACTAAAAAGTGGTAACTTTACGGCTGAGCCGTTTTTGCGAGCTGCTACCGGACCATTTCAAAGCTATTTTCATGGGTTGTTGGATGACCCCTGGGGAGCAAGACGATTGGGCGTCACGGTCACCGCTCAAAATGGAAACGCGCACGTCGAAATCGATCCGAGTCTAACGTTGGCATTGTGGGATGATTTCGTCGACCAAGCTGAACAATATTATCACTTCGGAGATCGGGATTGGGCCGGCGGCCAAGCTCAAACGATAGGCCAAACCCAAACTGTAGCCTTAGACCCGAAAGTAGGCCGAACACCGACTGCGAGCAATCCTGAAGGGCACTCGGTCGCCAAAGTGTCCAACAACTTGGGCTCACGCGTTGACCGCGCCGATTCACGCGAAACACTTGAAAATGTCGTTCGCGACCAACCACAGCGGGCGAAGGAAATTTATGAAAGTCACAAACAAGATTATCTGAGTTGGCTTGCTGCCAACCGTACCGAGATCATCGAGTTTTTTGGAACGGCGCAGCGAACAGAAGGTTTTAAACGTGACGGCGAACATTGGCGAGAGACGGCCCTCGAAGTCGATTCGTTGCGGTCGCAGCGAGATGCGATTCTAACCGCGCGAAACCAAAAAGCACGCGGATGGAAGGCTGAGATTGACGCGCTGTGGGATTCATTCGAGTCGCAGATTAATGGCCTGGCGGTCGACAAGCAGACCGCTTTGAAGCCACTCAAGGTACACCGCCCTTTTCAGCAAGAACAAAGCCGATTGCAATGGGTGAATCGAATTGTGCCTTGGTTTGATCTGACGGTGGGGATATGTTTAGTTATAGGATTATTTACGCGGTCGGCTGCATTACTGGGAGCGGGGTTTCTGGCGTCGGTGATTTTGTCCCAGCCGCCTTGGGTTCCCGGAGCCGCCTCGACTCAATATCAGATCGTAGAATTGGCAGCCATGTTGTTGTTGGCTGTATCGGTTGCGGGGCAGATTGCGGGTTTGGATTTTTTCTGGTCGAGTCGCGCACGCGATCGACGCGTGTTAGAGTAACGAGAGGAGTCGAGCTGTGATTCATTTGAGCCCCGAAGAAAAAGCCATCGGGCAAAATAACTACTATGCCGCGATGACGGCGCACGACCAACTCAATCGCCGCGACTTTATGGTGCGGTCGATTGCGGCCGGTGGCATGACGGCCGCCGGGTTAGGTGCGATGTACTTTGGTTACCAGCGTCCTCGAAATCCGATAAGAATCGGAATCATCGGTACCGGCGATGAAGGCAATGTGTTGATCGGATCGCTAAATCCTGATTATGTTCAAGTGACGGCGATTTGCGATATTCGCCCCTCGTCTGTCCACCGCGCTTTTCACGGCGATTGGGCTACGCCCAGTACGGCCACAGTTCGTCCCGGTTTAATGTCGGTTTACGGTTGGTCCAGCGAATCGGAGGCGCGGAAAAATGTCACCGTTTACATGGGTGACTATCAACAATTGATCGCCGATAGCAATGTCGATGCCGTGATTATCGCATTGCCGCTGCATTTGCACGCTCCGGCCGCAATTGCGGCGATGAAAGCTGGCAAGCATGTGTTATGCGAAAAACTGATGGCGCACAATATTGCCCAGTGCAAGTTGATGGCGAGATTCGCCGAACAAACTGGGTGTTTCATGTCGATCGGACACCAACGTCATTACAGTTTGTTGTACGACAATGCGGTGCATTTAATTCGTTGGGGACTGCTGGGTGAAATTCATCATATCCGCGCCCAATGGCATCGCAACAATCGACCCGGGGCTGATACTTGGGCGCCGCCACTACCTGGTGGAGAATTGACGGTCGATGGCAAGGCCCGCTTGGACAAAATCTCCGAGCAGATTCAAGAATTCACTAAACAATTGTCTGATAAAGCCACGGCGCCTGCGGCCCGCAAAGTCATTGAGAAACAAATTGCCCAATGGCGGGCTTGGGATAACGACCAAACGGTCGCGGCTAATTTGCATGGTTATATTGATGATCCCAATGTCTACGGCAATGGGCGGGTGCGTTCTGCACTTGAGGAGTTGGTTCGCTGGCGGCTTTGGGATCGAACGGGCGGTGGCTTGATGGCCGAACTCGGCAGCCATCAACTGGATGCGGCGGGGATTTTTATCTCGGCACTTAGTCGCGAAGTTGGCAAAAAGGTGCATCCACTCTCGGT
Source organism: Pirellulaceae bacterium (assembly GCA_041739975.1). GTDB lineage: Bacteria > Planctomycetota > Planctomycetia > Pirellulales > Pirellulaceae > BJ22. The sequence goes on along the minus strand of JBGSMY010000236.1, from coordinate 350 downwards.
ACACGCAGTGGGAGGGCGGCATTTATTCCCGGTTGATCGCGACGCGGACGATCACGTTTATTGTATGTTCGAATACCCTGGCCAAGGGTATGACTATAGTTTTGATGTCGGTTACAAAGATGCGGTGAATCAATATCCCAATCCTCAAACGGGTATTCCGGGATACGAACAAAGTTCCGACAAAAAAATTGTCGTTTCTTATTCTTCGATCAACGGCAATGGTTTTGGCGGTTATGGCGAGGTCGTGATGGGAACCAAAGGAACATTGGTTCTGGACCGCGAACAAGACGTTATGGTTTATCCCCTGCAAGGGACATCGACGGCGGCCGGCGTTACTCGAAAAGGTTCGG
>JBGSMY010000224.1:0-5319 GCA_041739975.1 Pirellulaceae bacterium | reverse complement strand
TGAGGATTTGATGAAGCTCGTGGGACTCCATTTGATCCAATCGAAATGGGTTTCGATTCATCACCGTTGCCGACCAGTGTCCACGGTCATCAAATAGGTCGGCCGTATTATCCAAGTCTTCGACCGGCATTTCTCGTTGTTGGCGGCGAACATGATCGATAATTTTGCGTTTGAGGATACCCAACAACCAAGCACCGAGTGGACCGGTGCCTAAGTATTGAGCGCGATGTTTAACCGCAGCCACAAAAGTCTCTTGAACGACTTCCTCGGCCGCGTTCGAATCGCGCAGTCGGGCTTTGGCATACCGGAACAATTGATCGCCGTGATCGCGCAACCAGTTTTCTGCTGAATTTGCATCTTCTGACATTTCATCGATTCTCCGCGCCCTGTCAACAATAGGGAGGCAAGCAATTCTAACGGGTTGTGAGGCACTAGAAATAGTTCGGCCAACAACGCCTTCTCAGCCGAACTGTTGGCGGAACGATTCCCGAGACATTAACGACCGTTATCTGCTCGCCAAACATTGTTATGCTCCTTGATGTCGCTAGGCAAAGTTAAGCACTGATAAATTTGAAACCCGTCCAACAAATTGCACCCATCAGCGCTCCAATCGGTAGCGTCACTATCCAAGCAAAAACAATCGACAATATAATCTGCCATTTTCCCCGCCCCGTCACGACTCCTATTCCAAATAAAGTGCCACAGCTGACGTGAGTTGTAGATACAGGCATTGCCCAACGGCTAGCGCCAATGGTAATTAAAGCGGTCAGTAGATTGGCAGTTAAACCCTGGCCGTGATTCATCGGAGTAATTTTGCGGCTCATCGTTTCGGCCACCTGTCGGCCGTAGATCAATCCGCCGGCAGCCATCGCCATGCCCACGACCAGCAGGGCGATGATCGGAGAGGATTGCGGAGCAACCAGCAACAAGGCAGCGATTTTTGGGGTATCATTGAGCCCGCGAGCAAAACTGACCGCGCCAGCTGATAAAAAGTGAATGAAATTCAAGGAGGGTTCAGCATCAATTCCTAACACGCTACCCGAATAAGCATTGCAACAGGTAAGTGTGTCGCCATGAACGGCCTTCAGTTCCTGATGAGCAACTGCCAGTTGTAACGAGTCCGTTGTTATGGCGCGTTGAACAACTTTCGAACCGATGCAAAAACAAGAGTTGGAATTGACACCCAAGTACATTCGCGCCCGCCTCAACACGGGGTAGATCAAGATAGTTGCCAGAAACGCTAATAGGGGACTGATCAATAGTGGCAAGACAAACGCTGCGAGCAACTTGGCGGCATTAATCGCGGAACCCGCGACGGCCGCCGTCCCAACCAAGGCGCCCAAAATTCCATGAGTGGTAGAAATTGGAAAGCCAAGACGAGTCGCTAATAACACCGTTAATCCTGCACCCAAAGCAACACAAGCGGCAAACTCGGGCAATACGACCAGCGACTCATCGACTAAGCCTTTGCCGGAAAAATTCTTCAACAATCCTCCCGATAATAGCACCGCAACCAGCGAACCCATAAGAGTACAAAGCGTAGCCCAAACCAGGGCTTTGACGAACGATGTCGTTTGGCTGCCCAACAGCGTTGCCACCCCTTTGAAGTTGTCGTTGGCACCGTTGGCGAAGGCCAAACAGATGACGACGGCGGTTAACATTAATAACATGGGGTGGACCTCGCATTAACTGTCAAGCAGTTTACCACTGCAACTCGAGCCACAACCGGCCGTGCAGCCATAGCAATGGTTGGCGACTTTGATCGCCCGGCCCAAGACCATTTCATCGATTAGCTGGGAAATGTGCAATTTTGTTTGGTTTTCTGCAATCGCTAAATCCAGCATTTGATTGAAATCGCAGTAATAGAGATACCCGTTCCAATCGACGGATATTAGCGACCGACACATTAAGCTGTCCAGCGTAAGAGAATTAAAACTGTTGATCAGTTTATCGATGTATTCCTCGTATTTAGACTGTCGCAACAGCTCGTCCAAAAATCGGCTGACCGGCATGTTGGTAATGGCAAATAGATGGTTAAACCGGATGCCATACCTTTGATCTAATTCGAATTTGTAAGATTCCTCAAGTGTTCGTTGGTCGGGTGGTAGTCCCAGCCCCGTGGGGTTGTAAACCAAGTCTAGCTGTAACGGCGAATTCGGCTGGCCATAGCCAAGTTGATTGAGAATCTTTAGAGCCTCGATCGATTTGGAAAAGACACCATCGCCGCGCTGCCGATCGCAATTATCCTCTAAATAACACGGCAATGAGGCGACGATGTTAACCTGATGCATGGCCTAAAATTCCGGCAAATCAGAAAAGCCCGGTGCCAGTAAGATAGTCAAGTTGCAGCGGTCAATGACGCGTTTATGCAGCTGGCTCGCTTGTGCAACGAGCCAGCGAAAATTGGGATTCATCTCCGGCGCGCCACCGGTAATATCTAATGTCTCGACCTGCGATTGCGATAAAAACTGAATTACCTGTTGCGCCGTCGCCGCCGTCATATTTTCGCGACGGTCAGGGCCAGCATCAACATGACAGTGTGTGCACGTCTGATTACAAACTTTCCCGACGTTTATCTGCAACGTTTCAAGACGGCGGCGGACAAGCGTTGGAGTACCGATTTCAAACAGTTTTCGGTCGAAATGAAGACCCGGTTGTCGCGTGGGATCTTGGAGTACTCTGAGCTGTTCAGCCGCAGAGCTCAACGGATTGCCGGAGCGTTGTAACGTTTTCAAGATCATGAACTACCTGTTTATTGTTTGGAACGAATGAGCTTAACTCACGTATGTGAAATTGATCGCGGATTGCAAATGTCAGATGCGACTATTCGTGATCTGCATTTAAAGCAATTCGATTGCGGTCCACCGTGGTGATTGCCGATCTCGACAATGGCATCATAATCTTGGCCTTTAGTTACCCGCGGGTTGCGGCACTTCGGGTGGTGACCGTCAATTGGCATCGTCGATTTCAACGCACCAGCATTTCGAGGATCAATCATATCAAACATTTTTATGGTATTCTCGAAGAGCTATCTTTTACAAGGTTTTCTGATTCTAACTGGACTGTCGTTAGAAAAGTCTCGGCCTTACACAGAATCAGCGATTTAATGACAATAATCAAATTGGCGAAGTCGAAATCAGCAAAATCTAAAATTCTCCGACCCACAGTGTAAGAATCTCGGCGTGTGTACGACAACTTGTCGATGCAAAGGATTATTAGAAAAGGACGCTAGGGGACATGCACGACGATTACAATTCACAAACTGCGTTGGGACAGGCACCGAATGGTCGCTCCGCGGCGAGTCTTTCGGTAAAAATTGGCATTTTCATCGGGGTAGTAATCTGGGTGTGGTGTCTTTTTGGTTATTTGGCGACCGCCTATCGCTTGATTATCTTGCCTCACAAGAGTCAGCGTTGAGGGGATATCAACAAACTCAACCGATAGTTGCGGCCATTTTAGCCATCTTGATTTACGTGATTGTTACTGGGTTTTCGCTACCTGGGGCTGTGGTAATGACATTGGCCTGCGGTTGGTTTTTTGGTTTTTGGCAAGCGCTTTTGATTGTCAGTCTAGGTTCGACTGCCGGCGCAACGACGGCGTTTCTGTTGACGCGATATTTACTGCGAGATTGGGTGCAACACCGATTCGCTGAAAAATTGGCTAGTATCAATGCAGCTTTTGATCGCGAAGGTCCATTTTATCTGTTTACCTTGCGACTGATTCCCGCGGTCCCATTTTTTGTCATCAATGCGGTCATGGGACTTACCAAAATTCGCGTTACCACGTTTTGGTGGGTTAGCCAGATTGGAATGTTGCCTGGAACGATGGCTTATGTATATGCCGGCGCCAGCGTTCCCAGTTTGGACAAGTTAGCAAAAAATGGTGTCGGCGGTATAGTTACCTGGCAACTATTGTCGGCGTTTGTGATTCTCGGAGTGTTGCCCATTGTCATTAAACGAACCATGCATGTCTTTTCTCGCAGTCAACCAGAAAATCAACAGATAAGTTCCGACCGGATTGATCCGGCATCGATCAATGAAAGCCAACCATGAACTATCGTGAACAACTGGAGCCATTAAATGAGTTTAATCGAGAACTCCAAGCCAATGTGCATCCGAGTGACTGGACTAATCCAACACCTAGCGGTCGGTATCACTTGGTGGTGATCGGCGCTGGGACGGCCGGTTTGGTTACTGCCGCGGGGGCCGCCGGTCTCGGCGCGAAAGTGGCATTGATTGAGCGCGGGTTGATGGGCGGTGATTGCTTGAACGTCGGCTGTGTTCCATCCAAAGCGCTAATCAGCGCCGCTCGCAGAGCTGCGGCCGTTCGAGATGCTGGGATCATGGGCGTCACCGTTGAGTCAAGTGCGGTTGACTTTGCTAGTGTTATGCAACGAATGCGGCGGCTGCGGGCATCGATCAGCCCTCATGACTCGGCGACTCGTTTTCGTCAGTTGGGTGTCGACGTTTATTTTGGCCAAGGTACTTTTAAAAGTAGCAACACCGTGGAGGTCGCAGGTCAGACATTGACCTTTAAGAAAGCGGTCATTGCGACCGGTGCGCGAGCGGCTGAGTTACCAATTCCGGGTTTAAAGGAGACGGGGTACCTGACCAACGAAACGTTGTTTTCGCTCACTGAATTGCCGCGTCGAATGTTAGTCATCGGTGGCGGTCCGATTGGGTGTGAGATGGCTCAGAGCCTCGCGCGATTGGGTGCCGCAGTCACATTGATTGAACAAGCGGCTCATGTCTTGCCACGCGAGGAAAATGATGCGGCCGCTGTAGTTCAAGCAGCCTTGCAACGCGACGGTGTACAACTCGTGCTCAATGCTAAAGTCAGCCGCGTGGAGTCCAGGGGAATCGATAAGTTGATTGTAATAGGAAAAATGGGCCAACAACATCAAATCCTGGGTGATGAAATCTTAATTAGTATCGGACGTACGCCAAACCTCGATGGCTTGGGGCTGGAGGTGGTGGGCGTCAAGGCAGATCCTCGGCAAGGGGTGGAGGTAAACGATCGATTGCAGACGACCAATTCGAACATTTTTTCTGCGGGAGATGTTTGTTCAAAATACAAATTCACACACGCTGCGGATGCTTTGGCAAGGATTGTCATTAAGAACGCTTTATTCATGGGCCGTGCTCGCGCCAGCAATCTCTTAATTCCTTGGTGCACGTACACCTCGCCAGAAGTAGCTCACATTGGCATCGATGTTGCGGAAGCGGCGGAACAAGGCATCGAATTGAGTACCTATGACCAGCCGCTTGCTGGGGTTGATCGCGCCATTCTAGACAGTGAAGATCAGGGCTTTGTTCGCGT
>JBGSMY010000185.1:0-7234 GCA_041739975.1 Pirellulaceae bacterium | reverse complement strand
GCTGCCGGAGCGGCCTAACGTGGTCAGTACAAGGTCCGAAAGTTCGCCTTCATTGGCGGGCAGTCCCGATTCAATTGACAGAAATTCGGCGATGAATTCGGATTCGATCACATACAGTCCCCGTCGCTTAGGATCGGAATAGCCCCAAGGCCCAATTTCACTTGCACCCGCGTGATCGATAACATCCGCTTTCCAAAAAGCTTCAATTTGAGCGCGGATTGCCGGAACCGATCCCCCCGGCTCGCCCGCCACCACAATTTTGCGGACAGCCATCTGACTGATGTCGAACTGATTTGCATTGGCAACTTCTGCTAAGTGCAATGCGTAACTTGGCGTGCACATTAATACGGAGGCCTGTGTCGAACGAATCAATTCCAATCGAGCTAAAGTCTTCATTCCACCAGCGGGGATGGTTAATACACCGCGTTGGACCAAAGCGTCAAAAGCACTCCAAAAACCGATGAATGGACCAAAACTAAATGCCAATACAGCTTGGTCAGAATTTGTGATTTGTGCGGCGTCAAGTACGTATTGCCACGTTTCGATCCACCATTGCCAATCGGATTGAGTATCCAAAACGACTAATGGACGTCCGCGAGTACCTGATGTGCGATGGAATCGGACGTAGTTGGATGCCGGATAGGTTAAATGGGCGGGGCACTGGCCGTTGTTTTCGACCCCCATCAATTCGTCTTTAAACGTGAACGGCAATTCGGCCAATTGATCTAACGAATCCAATTGCAGTTGGCGACGCCCAAGTTTGCGGGCGAGAAATTGGTTTTGCGGCAATACCTGGGCCAACATATTATTGAGACGATTCAATTGCCAAGCCGCAAGTTGTTCGCTATTGAATTTCCGGATGCGGTCACGTTGATCTGCGCTGGTTTGCGGGTTGGTGGTCGCCACGGACATACGATTCAGCTTTCACTATGGTTACGGATCGACGGTTAATGATGATTGCCAGAGGATGTTGGTGCAAATGTCAATTCAGGATCGAGTCCCAGAAAAAATCGAGTGCGCAAGCGAAACCGATCACTCTCGCTTAGTCCATGTTTTATTTGCCAAACGCTCTCGGGCCGCAGTCGCCATTGCAGGTTAATTTGCCACAGTACGCCGAGCAAGTTCCGCAAGACTCGCACACCATCAAATTCGAGATGAACCAGCAATTCTGAACCTTCGCGAAGCAACCCTTCCATTTGTTGGCAATGCCAACGAACCCATTGCATCCATAGGATTTCCGAATGAGGCAAGCTTGCTCCGGAAGATTCTAAACCAAACTGCTCAAAGTCTCCTTGAGCCAGCATAGGTGATGACGTGGAGTGAAATTGTGGTAAGGATGATAGAACAATCGTAATCCACAAAGCCTGACCTATCCGCATCGTCGCCCGCTCGCATTCCCCGTGAGCAAGTCCCAGGATATGTACGAGCCCTCCGACCGCTGACCCGCCAATCTTGGAGCCTACCACTAACAAATCATCCCAATCAGCAACGCCTGGAAACCGCAGTAAACGGTCGATGCCATCATAGAGATCAAAACAATATTGCTTCGGAATTGAAAATTGCTCAATCATCGATGCACGTGCAAGATAATCAATCGGCACGGACCGACCTAAAAATGCATCATCCAGTGTATCGCGCAAATCGGTACAACAATCCTGTGTCGGTCGAATCACTTTCGGCGGATGCAGCAAACGGTCCCAGCCGGTATGCCAGTGCGTCACCCAGCAACATACGGCATCATAAGATTCGCGGGGCAAATTGCCGACCATCCAAAGCCATTCTCCCATTGAACTTTTGGCTTGTTGTCGGCAAATACGGATCCCCGCATTGATGGCAGCGGTTCGATTCGGGAAATCGGATAGTCGGGCCACGTTTTCGCGCGTACCAATACCGTTAGTTTCGTGATTCATGGAGGTTCATCGCACCAAAAGTCGGTTCGCCAAAATTCGGCCAGAATGTGATAAACTTACCTTAAGTTCGGTTCTTAAAGATGGATATAGCGCCATCCAAAAAACAGTCGCCGTGATAAAATCCTGAATAACTATCAACAACGATTAAACAATGCATATCATTCTAGCCACTCCTCGGGGGTTTTGTGCAGGTGTCCATATGGCCATCGACAGCTTGGAGTTGACCCTGCAGATGTTTGGCCCTCCGGTTTATGTATACCACGAGATCGTCCACAATAAATATGTGGTTGATTCGTTCAAGGCCCGCGGGGCCGTGTTTGTCAATGATTTGCAGGAAGTCCCCGAGGGTTCACAATTGTTATTTTCAGCACATGGGGTTTCTCCTGAAATTAGGAAATTTGCTCAGGAACGCCGACTCAACGCGATTGATGCGACTTGCCCCTTGGTAACAAAAGTCCATTTGGAAGCCATCAAATATGCGAAAGAAGGTTACACGATTTTCTTGATTGGTCACGAAGGGCACGATGAAGTCATCGGGACAATGGGTGAAGCGCCCCATTGCATAGTTTTAGTCGAAAGCGAAGCCGATGTCAAACGCTTGCCAGTTGCGATCGACGCAAAGGTCGCCTATTTGACGCAAACCACTTTATCCGTTGACGACGCCAATCGGATCATTGCTAAATTGCGAGCGCGATTTCCACAACTTGTTAACCCGCCCAAGGATGATATTTGTTACGCAACGCAAAATCGTCAGGAAGCCGTACGATTGTTAGCGCCTGAAGCCGATGTTTGTTTAGTGCTGGGGAGCCAGAATAGCTCGAACAGCCAACGCTTGCGAGAACTAGCGGCTGAGACAGGGATATCCAGTTACCTAGTAGACGGTGCGCAGCATATCGATATCGGTTGGTTCAAATCTGACGATACCGTATTGGTTACGGCTGGAGCAAGTGCTCCGGAAACGGTAGTCGAACAGGTCATCGATTTGTTGAAAGAAAAATTTTTGGCAACTGTCGAAGTTCGCACGACCCGAGAGGAAAACGTCTATTTCCCGCTGCCCAAAGCTTTGCGGAATTTGCAAAAAAAGTAGTTCGATTGTCCTCGACCAATGATCAGATCGCGAAATTTGTGCTCCCGATATTAGGTCGATTGACCTCAATCGATCGGTGCAGTAATTGCAGTCCCCCATTACGCCGTCGTCGCCGCGGAATTTGCTGTCGTCGATTTGCGAAGTAGCCACGCTTTCTGCAGCAAATCCCGCTTTGGCTTGTCGTGAAACGATTGCGCTCCCGATATTAGGTCGATTGTCCTCAATCGATCTGTGCAGTAATTGCAGTTGCCCGTTACGCCGTCGCCGCCTCGGATTTTGCTGCCATCGATTTTCGAAGTAGCCACACTTTCTGCAGCAAATTCCGCTTTGGCTTGCTGTGAAACAATTGCATTTCCAACCATTCACTTTCGCTCAAATGACCTTGTCGAATCGCCCGGACATTGCTATGGTCCCCCGCGAATTGGCTTAGCGTTTGCTCTATTGTCAGTTTTCCATCCGAATGATCGCAGGCAGTTATGTCAGAACATACTGAGTCCTTAAACCATCGTTTTATTTGGTACCGACGCACGTTTTTAGTCGGCCTATTGGCCGCGACGGCGGGGTGTCAATCCGTCGTAAAACGAGGCCAAAACCTAGACGAGGTGCCCATTGTCGGTGCGGATAAGAAAAAAACGACGGCACTTTATGTGGGCGATATCGCCGGCATGTGGGGGCTGAATTATGCCAAAGTCGAAGGTATTGGACTCGTTACTGGCCTTAAAGGCACGGGCAGCGATCCTGCACCGTCCTGGCAACGCGAACACTTGATCACCGAGCTCAAATCGCGCGAAGGCGTCGGAAACACCAAAGAACTTTTGGCAAGCACCGATACGTCGCTGGTTTTAATCCAGGGAATGATTCCTCCCGGTGCGCGAGCTAATGATACGTTTGATCTCGAGGTGATCTTACAACCGAAATCTGAAACTACCAATTTGGACTGGGGTTATTTGGCCAAGACTCGGCTGCGCCCCATGGTGTTTCTGGGACGAAAGACGCGCGAAGGCCATGTGATGGGCGATGCTCGCGGCGCTGTGCTGGTCGATGCGTTATTTGAAAGCCGACAGGATCAATCAAATCAAACACGCGGTTGGATTCTCGGAGGCGGCAAGACGTTTGAAGATCGCAATATAGGCTTATCATTGCGCGGTGACAGTCAGAGCGTGCGAACTGCCAGTATGGTTGGCCGCGCGATCAACGACCGCTTCGTTACCATCACCCGCGACGGGCCGACCGGCGTGGCGCAGCCTAAGTCGGACAAAATTATCGAGTTGATGATTCCTAACCCCTACCGTCATAATTTGGGTAGGTATTCCCAAGTGATTGGGCAAATCGTCTACGAGGAGAGCGCCAAAGATCGCATCGGGCGGATGGACCAACTAGCTCAAGAAATTCTCGAACCAATATCAGCTCGACTAGCAGCATTGCGACTCGAGGCCTTGGGAAAAGACGGCGTCCCCGCCTTGCAAAAAGCGTTGACGCACCCGGATTTGGAAGTTCAGTTTTATGCAGCTGAGGCCTTGGCGTACCAAGGTGAAGCCGATGGTGTTGGTATTTTGGAAGCTGTCGCGAAATCCGAGCCCGCATTAAGATGGCATGCATTGACTGCTCTGTCGTCGTTGCCAGATGTTCGCGGCGGCGCGGCACTTGCCAACTTGCTCCATGTGGACAGTGCCGAAGCTAGATACGGCGCGTTCCGCGCTATGCGCGCTCGAAATCCAGATGATCCCTTGGTGCGAGGCGATTGGGTCGCCAACGATTATTACCTACACGTTATCCCATCAACTAGCACACCCATGTTGCATCTAACCAGCAGCAAACGGCCTGAGGTGGTATTGTTCGGCGAAGACCAACACTTCAGTCCTGATACATTGTACATTGAGACCGGACTTACGATTAAAAACGCTGGTGCAAATACCGAATCTCTCCAAATATCACATTTTTCGGTCGATCAAGGCGAGCGGACGCGACAATGCTCAACCGCAGTGGGCGACGTGATTCGCACCATGGCCGATTTGGGACTGCCCTATTCCGTTGTCGTCCGCGTTTGCCGCGAATGCAAACAAAAGGGTACTCTCAACTCTCGGTTAGCAATTAACGCCGTTCCGCGGACGGGCCTGAAACGAGAATCCGAAGATTTGGTCGAGGGCACTACAGACACCAAATCAAATCGCTTTGTGAGTGCACCTTTGCCGGAATTATTTCGCACGTCAAAGTCCAGCGATGAACAGTTGCCACGCGATGATTCGGCTGCTTTAGAGTCGATAGAGCAATCAAAATCAGGGGACAGCCCTAAAAAGTCGTTATTTGCTAGAATGGGAACTTGGTTTTCAAGCAAACGTCAATAATGCTACTCCAGCTCAGACAGGTCTGCTGGATTTACGTTTTGAGGCGATGACAAGGTAATGCTCAAAGCACTAGAAATCAGCGGCTTCAAGAGCTTTGCCGACAAAACACGGTTTGAGTTTCCGCCTGGAATTACGGTGGTGGTTGGACCTAATGGTTCAGGCAAATCGAATATCGTCGACGCCATAAAATGGGTGCTGGGCGAGCAGTCTGCCAAAAGTCTTCGCGGCAAAGACATGTCCGATGTGATTTTCAAAGGCTCCAGCGGCGTCAACGCCCGCAAGCCTGCCAATAGCGCTTCAGCTACTTTGGTCCTCGAAAACGCCGACGGCCGTCTGATGGCCGACTCGCCTGAAGTCCACGTGACCCGCCGCGTCTATCGAAGCGGCGAAAGTGAATACTTGATCAACAATACGCCCTGTCGTCTGAAAGACGTTCGTAGCCTGTTTCGGGGAACAGGAGTAGGAACAGACGCATACAGTTTGATCGAACAAGGAAAAGTCGATCGGTTATTGCAGGCGAGTGCTAAAGACCGTCGCGCAATTTTCGAAGAAGCGGCAGGAATCAGTCGGTTCAAAGCCAAAAAAATTGAAGCCGAACGCCGACTCGAACGTGTGGATGCCAATTTGTTGCGATTGGCCGATATTGTGGAAGAAGTGGGGAATCGCTACCGATCCATAAAATCCCAAGCATCTAAAGCGGCCAAATACAAAGAGTTTAGCGACCGGCTCAAAGAACTGCGGACTTACGCCGGTCGCAAAGATTACCGACAATTGACTCAACGGCTTGACGAATTGACGTCACAACACGAACCACTTGCTACGCGTTCCGCCGAATTGCAAAAGTCGATTGAATTTCTACAAGTCAGCGCTCACGATTGTGAACAGAAATGGGATGCGGCCAATACTCAAGCGGCGGAACTTCAAGAAAGCATTAACGCCATTCGCGCTGAACAGGCTCAAGCGGAATCACAACTGCAGCTCAATCAACAGCGCCGCGACGATCTCACTCAGCGAATCGCTCAGTGGAATCTGCAATCCCAACGCGATCAGCAGAACCAGACCAAATTGTCCGCTCAACGCCAAACGCTCCAGTTGGAATTGGATAATTGGCGGCAAACTGCTGCCGACTTGGCAGTTCAACAACAGGCCGCCCAACAGGACCTCGACCAACAAATTGCCAAATTGCGAGATGCCGACCAAGAATCTCAACGCCTCTCGCATCAGCTTTCGGAAAAAAATCAGCGAGTGATCGAACTGGCGCAACACGCAAGCAGTTTGCGCTCTCAAGTCGAATTAACGCACATTGCCCGCGACAAGCAAGCGGTTGTGTTAAATGACTTAGAAACTGAACTGCTGCAAACCACTGCTGCGTTGCAGGAAATCGCCAAGCAACGACTTAGCCAACAACAAGCGGCCGAAGAAAACGATTCGGCCTTAAGGCTGGCGCAACAAGCGACCGATTCTTTGCAGCAACACCTGACCGAACAACGCGGATTGTTAAGTGAATTGAAAAGTCGACTGTCGGGAGTCGCGCAACGGGCCAAAGTAATTGACGAAATGGAGCGCCGCTGGGAGGGAATCAACTCTGGAGCGCGCGGTTTGATCCAAAAAGCGCGCAGTGAACCCGACAGCGATTTTCATGAAGTGGCTGGATTGGTCGCAGATCTCGTGCAAGTCAACGTGCAGCATGCCGCCATGGTCGACGCTGCTTTGGGGGCCGTCTCGCAATATGTAGTATTGCGTGGCCAAAATTTATTGCACGCAATTCGATCTGGACGTTTGACAGTCACCGGTCGAGCGGGGATTATTTCCTGGGATTCACAGGTCAGTTTGGGCGCCGACGTTTCCGTCAATTTGAACGATCATCCACTGGTTATTGGGAATGTATTTTC
>JBGSMY010000166.1:0-4893 GCA_041739975.1 Pirellulaceae bacterium | reverse complement strand
AGCTTTGCACCCACGGACGTGCAAAGCGAGAGCTTTTTATCCACGGACGTGCAAAGCGAGAGCTTTGCACCCACGGACGTGCAAAGCGAGAGCTTTTTACACAAGTACGTGCAAAGCTGGAGCTTTCTATTCCCGTAGGTGCAAAGCTGGAGCTTTGCACCCACTCAGCGGCGGTGCCCTGCCGACATTGTATTCACGGTTTCCACAAGATTTATCGATTTCAAATGACGTGTTTCCCGGCGCTGAAAAAATGCGACGGTTTAGTCGCTACTAATACTCCATGACAAAAAATCAAACGCCAACACCTGTCGCGCCGCCCATTCAATTGCGCAAAGATCAAAAAATTGTAATTGTCGTTTCCGCTTATCACGACGACATAACGAGCAGTCTTTGTGAGGGAGCGGTACGCGTACTGAATGCCGCCGGGATCAGTGACGATCAACTGCAAATCATTTCTGCTCCGGGAACTTGGGAAATCCCCTTGGTTACGAAATGGGCGTTATTATCGCGAAAAGTGGTAGCCGCCGTCGCTTTGGGTGTCGTAATTCGCGGCGAGACGACCCATGACCAACATATTAACCGTTTTGTAAGCTTGGCGTTGGGTCGGATGGCCTTGAAGTCGGATCAACCCATTGCCTTTGGCGTCCTGACATGCAACGATAAACAGCAGGCGATCGACCGCAGTGGTGGTCGCGTTGGCAATAAAGGCGAAGAAGCTGCTCAGGCTGTTCTTCGCATGTTGCAAATCAAAGCGCAAATGGACTTTCGTTAGTTCTTTACCAATCGATAAAAACCCATGATCCGACGCCGCCGAGCGCGACAAGTCGTTTTGCAGCTGTTATATCAAACAGAGCTAAACCCCCACTCGACCTGGGACTGGCGAGCGTTTTGTAATCGACGACTACATCAGGACGAAGACCTGACATTGTTAGCGCAAACTTTATTCTTGGGTGTTCGACAAAATCAAACGTCCATTGACCAGACGATCCAAAAAGCTTTGACGCGATGGAATCTAGAACGTCTGGGACTCGTCGATCGCAACTTAATACGCTTGGCCACCTATGAAATGTTGCACCAGCAGGTGCCCCACAAGATTGCGATTAACGAGGCTATCGAATTGGCAAAACAATTTGGTGGACAGAATTCGCCAGGATTTGTTAACGGCGCTCTCGATCGGGTCTTTCGAAATCACTCAGACAAATCAATACATGACCAAGCACAAGTCGCGGCAACCGAATCTGACCCAGAGGCAATCTTAACCGACGACTCCTCTGTCAAATCAACAACTGACTCGTTACCGATGCGACCGACGCGACAAGCGGATTCGGCACTAGCTCGCTGGAATCGGCGGCGGCCGCCGGCAAATCGGTTGGGCGGTGATGCGCGGTCTCGTGAGCAAGAGAATTAGGAACTGAAACCATGGCTCTTTGGAATCCGTTTGCCAAAAAGAAACCGGCCCCCAGCAATGAACCGTTGGTGACGCCGACAGTTGATCAAGATAAGTCAGGGCAGACGAACAACGCGTCAACAGCCCCCGTCGTACCACCGCCAGTAGCGCAGAACCCAGGCACCCAGAACCCAGGCACCCAGAACCAAATTCTGCCGGCCGCAAATTCGCCGTCCGCGGCGTCGCCGGTTTCTGATTCACAAGGTCGCAAACCGAAGCCTGCTTCGACCAGTCCGCTACCGACGCCGTCCGCGTCTCCGGCAACGAGTGCCAAGAAAACAGAAAAACAACCGGAAAAACCGGAAAAGGTTGGGATTTTCGGTTGGCTGAAACGTGGTCTAAGAAAGACCGTCGATGTGCTCAATACCGATATTCGCGACTTGATCGGCAAAGAGGGCCGTTTGGTCGACGATGCTTTTCTCGATGAGCTGTTTACTCAGTTGGTGAAGACCGACATGGGTGTAGGTCCAGCTGGAAAAATTCGCGATCAAATCCATCGGGATTTTCGCGGACGCAAAGTCATGATGGCGGACCTAGTGCGTTCGGCACGCGAGACGATTCGCGAAATTATGCAACAAGATAACGCCGAAATTCAGATGGCTGCCTCTGGACCGACCGTAATTATGGTTGTTGGAGTGAATGGTTCTGGGAAAACCACTTCCATTGCGAAATTGGCGCATCGATTTCGCAGTCAAGGAAAATCAGTGGTGTTGGGAGCGGGCGATACTTTCCGTGCGGCAGCCGTCGAACAACTTTCGATCTGGGCCGAACGTGCACAAGCACAAATTGTTACCGGTAAACCAGGCAGTGACCCGGCCAGTGTCGCTTATCGCGCTGCGGAAACGGCTCTGAAATCCAACGCCGATGTCTGTATCGTCGATACGGCCGGGCGACTGCAAACTCAAGTCAATTTAATGGAAGAGCTCGGCCGTATTCGCCGTGTGATCAGTAAAGTGATTCCAGAAGCGCCACACGAAGTACTGTTGGTACTCGATGCCACGGCTGGCCAAAATGCGATCAGTCAGGCCAAAGGCTTTTCACAAACGGCCGGATGTACTGGAATTGTTCTGGCCAAACTCGATGGTTCGGCCAAGGGCGGCGTCGTAATTCCTATCCGCCAAGAATTCAACTTGCCAGTTAAATTTGTGGGGCTAGGAGAAAGCCCTGATGCCCTCGCGGCCTTTGACGTCAACTCTTACGTAATGGCGATGTTTGACGAAGAGTCGTAGGTCACATTGAGCGAGGCATCCGTACGATTGATGGTCTAATTAGTGGCGAAATTCACCCGGCCTTGTAAGTTCGTCACCGTGGCTTCAGGCCTGGATTTGATGAGCCTATTTGCGACTTACTTGAAAAATGTCGGCGTTAGCGAAACTTCGCGCCCGTCCATCCCAATTTCGCCCCGGAATCTTTGAGGTGCTGTCGGGCTTCGGACAGCAAAATGAACGAGATGACATGAAAAGCCATTGGCACTAAAAGACTCAGCGCAAGATATAGACTGAACGAATCGGGCCGAAACTTGTCGGTCAGGTACCATGCAGCGATAAGTCCTAAGAACGAATACACTGTCGACAAAAGCATATAAGCAATAAAAAATCCGTAGACAATTAAGAGTGCATTCGATCCGGATTGCAATTGCTCAGCCATTGTTCCAGCCAAAAACATCGTCAGCACGAAAAAAAGAACGAGCATCGATACTAGAAAAATCACCATTCCCACGGTCGAAAGCAAGATTGCTCGCAACAAATTTGTATACCACTTTGCGATTAAAACACCATCGTTGGAAACTGTGTTTACATCAGGTAATTTTGTTGATACGGCGGAATGCCCGGCATTAGCTTTTGCTACTTTTTTGATTCGTTCAAATGGGTTGGCGCTGGCCAATTCAGCCGCTTGAGTGGCTGCAAGTTTTTTAGGGTCGACTGGGACAAAGTTCAAGCCTTGCACCACATGATTACCCAGCGGATCGGGACCAGCAACGGTTGATCGATCCGATGCAAACAGGCTAGGTGAAGCCGAAATGGGGCCATCGACGCCGTACCGCGCCAATTCTTGTTGGGCCACCGCAGGCAATTTCCCACCTGCAACTGGCGTTTTCATTGCCATTGGTATTTTGCCAACACCAGGCGATGCCAGCGGCTTGACGGCTGCGCCAGTGCCACCTGTTTTGCCTGTCCCGGTTTTTCCAGCTACTGATCCGGCGAGAGCTTTAGCCGCAAAACTCGCTTGGCATTTCTGACATTTCACCATTTTCCCCAAGGCAGCTTCGGCGACGTTATAGCTGGAATTGCATTTGGGGCACACGATCTTAATTGACATTTGACTTACCCGTCTGGAAGCTCACTGATATTTGCCGAAATGATTTGCCAAAATTATCTGCTGCAATTACATGCCGCAAGCCGACTGCCGATCGCCGGAAAATTTACACGCATCTCGTTGCCGAATTAGCACACTTGTATTTGTTGCACACTAGTATTCTAGTCCCGGATCTGCGATTGACTATAGAAACTTTTGGCCAAGCGTAGCCAACGTTGGGCTTTCCCAAGTTAATTTTGCCGACCCTACCAATTGTTCGTATCGCCAAGTTACCAGTTCCGGTTGCAGTTGACTCCATTATAATGAATTCGTGGGGCAACGCACCCCATACTGATAATTGCCCCAGATAGGGAAATGCCGTGGTAAATCGCCAGAATCGAATTTTAATACTTGCTCAGCGACTGCACCGCGCAATCATACGCAACTACTGGCCACGACATTGCAATCGATTTTGCCTAGCATTTTTTGTATTCACAGGCTGTCTGTTAGCAGTCGTTCCCAGTAGGGCGCAAACGGACGAAATAGATTTCAATAAGGACATCCTGCCAATACTTTCGGAGAATTGTTTCTTTTGTCATGGGCCCGATAGTGAACAAAGACAATCGGATTGGCGGTTGGATGACCGCAAGAGTTTACTGGCTGCCGAAGTGATTGTGCCCAAGGATCCAGGCTCAAGTGCACTGATCGAACGAATTACTTCCACAGACCCCGATCTGGTAATGCCCCCAACGTCCAGTCAACGACGGCTAACAGCCGAACAACAAAAATTGCTCAATGATTGGATAACACAGGGCGCGCGCTATCAAGAACACTGGGCGTTCGTCGCGCCCCAGCGACCAACGGTTCCAGTAATCGGCGATGATGCCAGCGGCGCCTCAGCCCCTGACACCGATAAGTCCACAACCAAAATAAACCCCATCGATGCCTTTTTGAGACACAAGATGCAAACGGTTGGTTTGGGGCCGGCCGCCGAGGCACCACGCCACACCCTCGTCAAACGTCTATTTGCTGACTTGGTGGGCTTGCCGCCGACACCGGAACAAATCGACACTTTTTTGCAAGACTCCAGCGCCGACGCTTACGAGAAACTCGTCGATCAACTGCTCGCTAATCCCCACTATGGTGAGCGA
>JBGSMY010000149.1:0-2117 GCA_041739975.1 Pirellulaceae bacterium | reverse complement strand
ACCCTTTAAGCCCAGTGATTCCGAATAACGTTCGCACCACTCGTATTACCGCGGCTGCTGGCACGAGTTTAGCCGGTGCTTCCTCCTAGGATCGCTCAAAATTTGCTCCCCTACGACAGCGGTTTACAACCCGAAGGCCTTCGTCCCGCACGCGGCGTCGCTCCGTCAGGCTTTCGCCCATTGCGGAAGATTCTCGACTGCAGCCACCCGTAGGTGTCTGGGCAGTATCTCAGTCCCAGTGATGCGGGTCGTGCTCTCACACCCGCTACCCATCTTTGCCTTGGTGAGCCATTACCTCACCAACTAGCTAATAGGACGCAGACCGATCCAAGGGCAATAAATCTTTGGTCCGGAGACTTTATTTGGTATTACCGTCAGTTTCCCGACGCTATCCCAAACCCTTGGGTACGTAATCTACGTGTTACTATCCCTTTCGCCGCTTTCATCATTTGACATCGACCGAAGTTTCAATCAAACAAATCGCGCTCGACTTGCATGCCTAATCCACGCCGCCAACGTTCATTCTGAGCCAGGATCAAACCCTTCAATTTGTATGCTTACCAAACTCGCCACTTGCGCGACAAGCTTGGATGACTAGCCATTTCAAATCAAAAGAAAATAGTTTGACCGCGACAATATGTTGGATGGAATAGTCCAACTATTGCCTGGTTCGCATGTTCTTATATTTGGCTTTCATTCCCAATTAAGGAAATTGAAAAACAAGAGATCACTACTAAATTGTCAAAGAACAGAAACGGACAACACCTCTTAGCGATGTCGTCCGCGTGTGGGGTGAATTCTAAGGAATCGGTTGCCGCTGTCAACGGCTGAAGCCCCATTTTGAAAAAAAAATTTTGTCCCCTCTCAGAACTCACCCAAAAACCCAGCAAAAACCGGCCTTTTTGGCGTTTTCTGACGGCTAAAAAATTTCTTCAACTACTGACTTGTCAGAAGAAACTTGGCTCGCACCAAACCCTTTTGACCTTCATCGCGGAGCCTACTCGACCTTCACCACGGGCTATTTAATCGTCTGATCGCATGAAAATCTGAATCAAATACCAAAACATCGTGGCGACCGACGAAAACAAGCCCAAAGCGGCGGCAACATGCTGATCCGTACGATAATGGTGCAACATATTAGATGTCTGATACAAAATCATGCCGGAAATCAACACAACCATCGCGATCGAAAACCAAATGCCTAACGAAAAGCCCATCACTAAGGAAGCAATAATTGCGGCAAATGCCGCTAATCCACCCAAATAAAGGGCATAGCGCAAAAACGAAAAGTCGGCTTTTGTGCCCAAAACAATCGCAGTTAAACCCAAGAAAATAACCATCGTCGAAATTCCAGCCGACTCAATGGCTCCCGGGAAATACTTGCCCGCAATCCACAATAACGGCACAAAAATCAACGATTCTGCCACCACAAACAACGATAATCCCGCATATTGCAAGGTTCGCGAAGCGCCGCTGGTGGCCCAGTATTCTGCTAGCCAACTGACGCCCATAAACGCACCAACGACTATCAACCATGTCCAACCCTGAAAAAGCGGCGCGATCAAAGGTTCTAACCGCGCGCTTCCCACCAAACCAAATATCGACAATTCGATCAACCCAAAAGCAATGATCGCACCAGCTAAATGCACGTACGTTCGCTGCAAAAAAGCCACCCGCTCGCTCTGAGCAGCTTGGGCCGCAATCGTCGCCCCATACGGCTGATAAGCCATTTCGTTCCCATAAGAATTCATCGGTTGGTCTCTCCTGAAAACAGTGTTTGCAGTTTCAATTCAAGCTCAGTCATTATACATCGCCCAACTAACTTTCCAACGACAGTTTCCCGACAATGAACTCACACTCGTCACTAAAACCTGTTAGTGGCTAATTCTAACCCCAAGATGCCCGCGAGTTTCCGCTAACCGAAAACGCAATGGGACGAAAGAAAGTTCGTGTCGCGGCGCAAGTTTTCTGGCAGTCAAACTTTTCGCTCCTGCCAGCAAGGAGGTCGCGCAGCTTTCGAGAAACGCTTTTGTTTAGTTTTTTGGTGCATCGCTTCAACTTGTTAAATCGAAGCGGGGCTCGTGCGGAAACCGGCCCGTGGCTGCCGGTGGAACACC
>JBGSMY010000130.1:0-2523 GCA_041739975.1 Pirellulaceae bacterium | reverse complement strand
CCCATATACAGCAATCCTTGCTGCCAATGCGTCAATACCAACTGACGTAAATAAGTAGTGTCTCCTTGGTTCCACGCAATATTAAGTGATTGAATGGGTTGCCAATCGGAAATACCAACCCAAAAGGTCGATAAACAGGTCAAAAAAAAGAGAATGAACGGTACCAGTTTTTTCCGCGGACGAGGAAAATAGTCCGCCGATTCGGGATCGTTCGCCAATTCACCTGACCGCCCAATTTCACGCGAAGATGCAGGGTCCGCCGCATGAGACTGCAGTTTGTCTCCTGGATTCGCAGGAATTCGGTTTGACTGATATTCGACTTTTTCCATTCACCCAAAATACCACAAGCCAATGAAATGGCCTATTGGTATCTAATAACGCCGATGTAAATGACGTTCCGGCGGAGATGGCAGATCTCTTCAGTTCTTGACAAAAGTAAACTGTCCGATGAGAACCCAAACGGTCATGAAGGTGAGCAGGATCAAAGAGTTAGTGATATCGATCGACATAGATCTTTCCTTTCAGGAAATGAAATTAAAAGATCTCATCCCTGAAAACAAAGTTCATCCATGCGGCGTTGAAGCCTTGACGTTAACGATTGATAAAATCGACGTCGCCAACGAAAAACCATGTTGACAGGCTTCCGATATGCTATCGACTTTCGAGATCAATGCAAACGAAAAAATAATTTTCAAGAGGTAGGGTTTCCCTAGTTGGATCATGCTGCTTAAGTCGTAATGTTTCGCCAAGCGGCAGAGCTTACCTAGTCGTCGCGATGGAGTAGGAAGTTTGTCCCCAGTGTTATCCCCAGCGTCGGAAAAAAATTGCCGCTGACTTTAGTTGCAATTATTTTAATCGTCGATTGTCAGCCTGAGGACAGGCTGACTACTGTAGCCGTCCGCTGTACGGTAGCCGTCCGCTGTCCTCAGCGGCGGAATAGAAAGCTTTCTTTGTTTTAGTTGCCAGTAATTAGTCGTCGATTGTCAGCCTGAGGACAGGCTGACCTACTGTAGTTGACCTACTGTAGCTGACCTACGTTACCGCTGTCCTCAGCGGCGGAATAAAACGTATCGACGAATTCATCACCACGCTACAATATGTAACGGCTGAGGTCTTCGTTTTCCGCGATATCCTTTAACCGCGAGACGACATAGGCTGCATTAATTTCGACTTGACCCATTTTCATATCGGGTGCCTCAAAACTCAGTTCTTCCAGCAAGCGTTCCAGAATGGTATAGAGTCGGCGAGCACCGATATTTTGGGTGGCTTGATTTACTTGGTGGGCATATTGCGCCAGATGTTCGATCGCATCCAGCGTAAACGTTACATCAATGCCTTCGGTTTTCAGCAACGCTTCATATTGTTTGATCAATGAGTTCTGCGGTTCGCTAAGGATTCTAACAAAGTCCTCCACTTTTAAGTCGGACAGCTCTACTCGGATGGGAAAGCGGCCCTGTAATTCTGGCATCAGATCATTCGGTTGATGCTGATGAAACGCTCCTGCCGCGATAAACAAGACAAAGTCGGTCTTGATATGGCCATATTTGGTTTGAACGGTTGAGCCTTCGACGATCGGCAACAAATCGCGTTGAACGCCTTGTCGGGAAACGTCTGCCCCTTTCGATTCGCTGGCAATGACTTTGTCGATTTCGTCAAGGAAAATGATCCCCAGATTTTCGGCAAGTTGGATTGCCGTTTGGTTGATTTTTTCTTCATCCAATAGAGCATCACATTCTTGTTCAAACAGAATCGCGCGGGCTGCCGTTACGGACATATCTCGTTTCGATTTGTTTTTCGGCATAATTTTTTCCAGCATGCCTTGGAAATCGACATCCATGTGTTCGATGCCCATGCCGCCCATCATCACGGGAGTCGACTTTTGTTCTACCGTGATTTCCACTCGGCGTTCCTCCAAATCGCCGGCATCCAACATGGCTGCCATTTTCTCTCGCGTCCGTTCGTAGCTGGATTGGTTGTCGGAGGTAACTGGAGATTCCGCATCATCATCGCTTCGATTTCGCAATTCGTATCGAGGTGGTCGGGGGCATAACATATCGAGCAAACGTTCGCGAGTATTTTCAGCGGCCTGGGTTCGCACTTTCTCTCGTTGTTCGGTACGGACTAAAGAGATTGCGTTTTCGACTAAATCGCGAACCATACTTTCGACATCGCGGCCATAATAACCGACCTCGGTATATTTGGTCGCTTCCACTTTGACAAAAGGTGCACCGGTCAATTTTGCCAGGCGGCGGGCAATTTCGGTTTTGCCGACACCGGTCGGTCCGATCATCAAAATATTTTTAGGGGAAACTTCATTTCTCAAGTCTTCCGGCAATTGCTGACGTCGCCAGCGGTTGCGGATCGCAATTGCTACGGCGCGTTTGGCCTCTTGTTGCCCAACGATGTAGCGATCTAGAGATTCGACGATTTGTCGCGGAGTCAGTGTTGTTTCGTTGGCCATGTCGATCAATTCGAGTTGAATTTGTTGGAAACTTCTTGATTAAAAAAATTGGACTATTTCGG
>JBGSMY010000121.1:0-27039 GCA_041739975.1 Pirellulaceae bacterium | reverse complement strand
ATGCGTGTACCAGATATCACACCGTCGCCGCCGCGAAATTTGCGAATGAGGTCTTTTGAAGTGGCTGAATCAACGGACGCAAATTTCGCTCTGGCTTGCCGTTAAACGTTGCGCTTGAAACGTTGCGCTTGAAACGTTGCGATTATCAGTGCTGGTCTATTTGCATTTCTGTCGAGGCCGAGTGTTAAAAGTATTGATGCGTGTACCAGATATCACACCGTCGCCGCCGCGAAATTTGCGAATGAGGTCTTTTGAAGTGGCTGAATCAACGGACGCAAATTTCGCTCTGGCTTGCCGTTAAACGTTGCGCTTGACTGAATCAACGGACGCAAAGATCTGAATTTACACTTGGATGTCACCAATATCCTTGCGACACCAAGCACCCTCCCACCGAATTTCCTTAACGGCGCTGTACGCGTTGAGTTTGGCTTGCGATAGAGTATCGCCGAGAGCCGTTACGGTCAGCACTCGACCACCGTTGGTTAGAACTTGGCCGTCAACTAATTTCGTTCCGCCGTGAAATACTTTTACATCAGGCAGGGCGGCAGCCGATTCTAAGCCACGGATAACATGGCCCGTGCGAGGTTGATCGGGATAACCTTCGGCGGCCATAACAACCGATACCGCCGGGCGAGGGTCCCATTCTAGGGAACTCAAGCGATCCAGTCGTTCGTCGAGAGCCAATAACATGATTTCAACCAAGTCCGAACGCAACCGCATCATCAGCGGTTGGCACTCCGGATCGCCAAAGCGAACGTTGTACTCCAAGACGCGAACTCCAACGGGCGTCAGCATTAGTCCGGCGAAAAGGATTCCGTGAAATGGCGTGCGGTTTCGTTTCAGCGTGTGGATCGTGGGAACAAGCACATGCTCTTCGACCCAAGCCATCGTTGCCTCATTGATCGCCAAACTTGGACAGAACGCGCCCATTCCACCGGTATTGGGTCCCCGGTCTCCGTCTTTTGCACGTTTGTGGTCTTGGGCTGGCGGCAGAGTCAAAATTGAGCGTCCATCCGTGATCGCCAGGATGCTGCATTCGGGTCCTCGCAACCGTTGTTCGATAATAAAACGGTCACCCGCCGAACCGAACTCACGATCGATTGCGATACGATCGATCGCTTGGTGGACTTCATCGATCGCACCACAGACAATTGCTCCTTTGCCGGCTGCCAAACCGTCGGCTTTGACAACCAGTGGTACATTTCCAGGCGCCTCGCCATAACGTTCGTCGACAAATTCATGAGCGGGCCGAGCGGCTTGGAATACCCAATAATCGGCCGTTGGCACGTCAGCCGAACGCAATATTTGTTTGCAAAATATTTTACTGCCCTCTAATTGGGCGGCGGCTTTGCTGGGTCCAAAGATTCGCAGGCCGGCAGCTTGAAAGGCGTCACCAACACCAAGACACAAAGGGACTTCCGGTCCAACGACAGTCAGACCAATTTGGTTTTGCTGGGCGAATGCGACCAACGCTGGAATATCGTTTGCGGGAATTGGGACGTTCTCAGCGTCCAATGCCGTACCGGCGTTTCCGGGTGCAACAAACACCCTTTCCACCAGAGGACTTTGTTTTATCTTCCACGCCAAGGCATGCTCGCGCCCGCCGTTGCCCAGCACCAACACCTTCATGATTTTGGCTTTCTCAAGGATTAAAGTTTGCCAATGCGTGCGATCAGATCTGCCGTTCGGCAGCTGTAGCCCCATTCATTGTCATACCAACTTACAACCTTGGCCAATTTGCCTTGGTTGCCCAAGACTTGGGTATAGTCGGCCGCGAAGATGCTGCTATGCGGATCGTCGATGATGTCCGAAGAAACAAGCGGATCTTCGGTGTAACACAAGATACCCTTCAATGGGCCCTCGGCAGCCGCTTTCATCGCGGCATTGATTTCTTCTTTGTTGGTATCGCGGGCTAAGTTCACTGTGAGATCGACGACGCTACCGGCAGGTACCGGAACTCGCAACGAGATACCAGTCAATTTTCCCTTGAGGGCGGGAATTACTAAACCAACCGCTTGGGCGGCGCCGGTAGTGGTTGGAATAATATTCATCGCCGCTGCACGGGCTCGATACGGATCTTTGTGCGGCAAGTCCAAAATCTGTTGATCATTGGTATAAGCATGAACCGTTGTCATCAATCCACTTTCAATTCCAAATGTCTCATGCAGGACTTTGGCAATTGGGGCCAGGCAGTTTGTCGTGCAACTTGCATTCGAAATGCACTTCATTTCGGGCTTAAGTTGATCGTCGTTGACCCCTAACACGCAAGTCAAGTCAGCGCCATCTTTCGCTGGAGCGCTCAGTACGACTCGTTTGGCGCCAGCTTCCAAATGTGAATCATATCCTGGTTTACCACCTGCAGCGCGGGCCACAAACACGCCCGTGCTTTCGACGACAACGTCAACGTTTAGGCTTTTCCAAGGCAATTTCGCGGGATCGCGTTCTTCGAAGACACGGACTTTCTCGCCGTTAACAATTAAATTCTCGGCATCATATCCGACCGTACCCGGAAACCGGCCGTGGACACTGTCATATTTGAGCAACGTCGCCAACATTTTGTTGTCGGTCAAATCGTTAACAGCCACCACATCAAATTCGTCTCGGCGTTCCATCAAATTGCGGAAAGTCAAGCGGCCGATGCGTCCAAAACCATTGATTGCAACACGAATAGCCACGGTTTTTAACTCCTCTCGATAGGATCATGAGACCCACAAAATGTGAATTGAAATGCATCAAGCCAGGCATCAAGGTCTTAGTTTTCAGTGATCCGCCGAGCAGCAATAAAAATCCGTATGCCGCTCGTTGTCGATCGCATGAAAGTTGTCGATCGCATGGAAATCGACAGGCTCTCCACCCACCAAGGACACTTTCACCACTGAGAAATCGACTAGCCTGCCACCTGGAAATCGACACTCGCTTGCTCCATAATTCGCTCGGCGAAATACTGGCTGGCCAAAATCACTCAAGCCCGATTTGACGCTTTGGTTTCGCCGATGATTTTAGCGAAATTCTGTCAGAACCCAAGTATAGAGAGTTGAAATATGAGTCATGAAGCGAGATTGCAAGCCTTGGGATGCGAACTACCGCCAGCCCCCAAGGCAATTGGTGTTTATCGTCCCGTGGTCACATGCGGCAATTTAGTTTTTACATCCGGTCATGGTCCGCTGAAAACCGACGGCAAGTTAATAACGGGAGTCATCGGACAATCTGCCACGAAAGAGGATGGCCACGCAGCGGCGCGGCAAACAGGGTTGGCTTTGCTGGCGTCCTTAAAGGCACATTTGGGAAGCTTGGATCGCATTAAACGGGTAGTTAAAGTATTAGGCATGGTTCAATGCACCAGCGATTTCGACCAACACCCCGCAGTGATCAATGGTTGTAGCGAACTGTTTGCTCAAGTCTTTGGCCAAGAGGACGGAGTTGGGGCGCGGAGCGCCGTCGGCATGAATTCTTTGCCCGTGGGGATGATGGTTGAAATCGAGGCCATATTTGAACTGGTCGATTAATTTATTTGCGAAACGCAATTAATTTCAAAATCGACGGATCGCGATGGACCACTCAAAGATTTGTTTTAGAGAGACTCCCGGCCTGTATTCCACTTATTGTATTAATGGCTCTTCGAGGAATTTAGTGGTAAAAAGGATTTAACCACGAAAGACACTAAAAACACGAAAGAATGGATGGGGGCGGTGAGTCAGACTGGTTGCGGGGAATTGCCGACAAGTTTGAATTCGACTGGACGCGCACTTTCGCGAGTGTCACACCGAGTGGATCAGGGAGTTTCGCCAATCATGGCAAATCGACTAGAGCAACGTGAAGCCCGTATAATCCAAGTCGTTTGCAAGATAACGCTTCGAGAAAAATAGTTATCTTGGTTGATGGCAATCGAATCGTCCCCAGCCAGCCACTAAAATTCCTGGATAACCCTAACCCTATCAATTGAATTTTTATTCGGCGGCTTATTCGACGGCGTATGCCACGCTTCATTCAACGGCGACAGGGGCTAAGCGGATTATATCGGTCGACGGCGAGTTTAATTGTTGTGTGTTTCTTTCATCCTATGACGGTTTTGGCAACTTCGGGTACTGAACGATATTTTATTCAAGAGATTGGACGATAGACCAGTTAAGGGCTGATCTAGCGTTTGCGGCATGGAGGCTGCGCACTGAGGAAATCGGGTTCCTCAAGAAGTATCTCAATTGAGTAGCCAAAGCCATGCAATCGTCGCGCAATATTCGTTACGACATTTTTGTCGTCATCGTCGTGGCGGTAATATTGTTTCTGTCGGCATCGTTAGCAACCTATGATGGCCGAGATAACCTGAGCGCGCTACCGTCTGCACTCACGTACATCCATCAACCTGATATTCAATTTTACCCCCAAAATCAGCAGATCCAAAACGCTTGTGGATTGTTTGGCGCATGGACAGCAGACCTACTTTATAGCGTCTTGGGTTGGTCTGCCTGGTTAAACATCGTCGGGTTGGTGGCGTTGGAGTTTGCACTGGTGAAAAACCAAACGGTAATCGCTCCGTGGATGCGAACGTTGGGTTGGTCAATGACTTTGCTTGCCACAACCACACTGGCCAGTTATTTGGTTCCTCGCGATTGGTCTCAGGCGGTGATTGGTCCTGGCGGGTACCTGGGTGCACTCTGCCACACAGCTCTTGAGCAACATGTCGCACAAGCCGGTGGCATTATTTTGTCGTTTGGCGTGTTGGCGGTAGGCATGATGATGTGGACCGAGTACTTGGCATTTACAGCCGGCAGACTAATGTTCGCACCCGCATTGGTTGCGGCCACTCGAATTTTACCTTTTGGTTTATTGCATG
This sequence comes from Pirellulaceae bacterium, assembly GCA_041739975.1. GTDB lineage: Bacteria > Planctomycetota > Planctomycetia > Pirellulales > Pirellulaceae > BJ22. The sequence goes on along the minus strand of JBGSMY010000121.1, from coordinate 22,208 downwards.
GATTCCTTCGTTGGTTTAATGGCGAGCGTGCGACACAAATCGTTCGCTCCTTCCGTGAACTGCGAACGGCAAACAGCCAAAGCACTTCGGAGAGCGATGAGGAACGTTCAAGTATTGATAATACGGATCTACCTCGCACGATCAAAATTAAGGCGGGTGGCGAGTCATCCGAACTATCGGCAGAAACGATTCGACTAAAACCTTCCGTTGCCGGAGCAACTACAACCGACGCAACCTCAGCGACAGATTCGGAGACAATCGAGTCCGAGGAACCCACCATCCTGCCACTGGCTGCTGCGAAAAAAGTTCGCGTTGAAAGTGATGAAAACATCGACGATGAGTCGGACGAAGAGTCGCTCGATGAGGACATTGACGATGAAACAAATAGCGAAGTTGACGAACCAACTGACCCCGTTTCCGTACATGCCAAGCCTCATTTTACGATCAAGGGCAATGCCAAAGCGAAAACCAACACCGAGCGCGATCAAGTTATCCAGCAGCTCAATCAGGCTTCAGCGCTCGATGCGCCAACCGTTTACGAATTACCGCCCATCGATTTACTTCTAACGGGCGATTCAGTTTCGTTTGAAGATCAAAAACGTGAGGCTCTGCAAAAAGCAGAAGTTTTAGAACGAACTTGCAAAGAGTTTGGCTACAACGTTCGCGTGGTTGAAATCGAAACGGGTCCAGTTATTTCGCAATATGAAATTCAACTGGAGGCCGGACTGCGGTTGCAGAAAATTTCGGCTTTGGCGGACGATTTGGCCATCGCCCTGCGGGTTCCCAGCGTGCGAATCGTCGCCCCAATTCCTGGGAAAAACACCGTGGGTGTGGAAGTTCCCAACGAATCGCGGCAACTGGTTCGTTTGCGAGAAGTAATCGAGCAAAGTGAAGCCAAAACGCGAAAGATGAAAATTCCTTTGTTTTTAGGCAAAGACGCTGTTGGCGCTCCGCTGGTGGTAGACTTAGCGACGTTACCTCACCTGTTGATTGCCGGTCGAACTGGTACGGGTAAAAGCGTTTGTCTCAATGCAATTATCACTTCCATTATGATGACGCGACGGCCAGACGAAGTGCGAATGTTGATGATCGATCCCAAGATGGTCGAACTCAGTGGCTACGCCCGATTGCCGCATCTGATGCATCCAGTCGTGACGGACATGCGAAAAGCAGAAGCAATTCTGGCTTGGGCAGTCGACAAAATGGAAGAGCGTTATGCATTGCTGGCGAGGGCCGGAGTGCGTCACGTTACAACCTACAATCAATTAGGACAAGAAGAACTTTACGATCGCTTGCAACCGGAATCCGATGAAGAAAAACAAGCGATTCCTATGAACTTGCCGTTTATCGTAATTGTCGCCGATGAAATGGCGGACTTGATGATGACTTCGGGCAAAGAAGTTGAGCAACATATTATTCGACTCGCGCAAAAGAGCCGCGCTGTGGGCATCCACTTGATTCTCGCCACGCAAAAACCAACGGTCGACGTTATTACAGGCTTGATCAAATCAAATTTGCCTGCACGCATTGCCTTCCAAGTGGCCAGTAAAATGGATAGCCGCGTCGTTCTGGATGCGATGGGCGCCGACAAGCTTCTTGGCAATGGCGATATGTTGTTCTTGTGGCCCGGTACCAGCACATTGCTGCGGGGTCAAGGAACATATTTGAGCGACGATGAGATTGAAGCGGTCACCGAAGCGGTCAGCACCGTTGAACAAAACTTCGTCCATGAACTATTACATATTAAAGTTCAGCCAAAAGAAGATACTGAGGAAACCGGTGGCCGCTTGCCCAATCGCGATGAAGTCTATGCCAGTGCGGTTGAAGTGGTTATCCGCGAAGGTCGTGGCTCGGTCTCGCTCCTACAACGCGCATTGGGCATTGGTTATGGTCGCGCGGCCCGTTTGATTGACTTTATGGAAGAAGATGGCATCGTCGGCACCTATAATGGGTCCAAGTCGCGCGATGTCGTCATGACCATGGATCAGTGGCACCGCCTGCAATCCGGTGCGGGAGAATCGGCCGATGAAATCGCCCAATCGATTATTACGCCTGCAATTCGACCGACCCCTATCAAGGCCCCATCAATCAGCACGGGCCGCGTAACAAAATTGAGTGCCTCTGCCCCTAGCTCTGCCGTAGCCAAACCAGCCGTTTCAAAACCTGATTCGGCGACGGTCAGTAAACCAAAATCCGCTTCCAAAGCCGCGTCAGTTCCTTTTGAAGTTGATGAGGACGAAGACGAGATGAATTCCTCGGACAGCGATTCACTTGATGGAGATCAGGAATACGACAGCGATGACGCCGATCTTGTCGACTTGCATGAATTCACCGGCGACGATGAGCTGGAATACGAAGATGTGGGCGATGACGAGGACGATGAGCCCGAGGACGATTAATCCTTAGCCATTTGGAACCTCGACGGATCGCGATAAAACCTTGCTCAACCCCTCACAGTACAACCGGTTTCGCGTTAGATTAGGGGGTTAATTACGATCTCCTAAACTGTTAAATTCTCGATATGTACCTGTTGCTCATCGTTTATTGCATCTTGGTGGCGCTTAGTTCCGCCTTTGGCGGCGCATTGTCGTTGTTCATTCGGTTCACTCATCGACGGGTGCAGTTAACGCTAAGTTTCGTTTCGGGCGTCATGTTGGGCGTGGCCTTGTTACATTTACTACCTCACGCCGCAACCGTCCTCAACGATTTTTCCAACGCTTCGCTCGCGTGCTTGACCGGTTTATTGGTAATGTTTTTTTTGATTCGGATGTTTGATTTTCATCACCATGATTTTGAAACGGATGGCAGTGCTCACTCCCATGCACATGTTCGTCATCATGATCACGACCACCAGCACGGTCATCAGTGTCAACACGAGCCGCCGCAATCTGCTGAGTTAACGCCACAGGCCGTCGTCCAGCTTTCAAATCATAGTCACAATATTGGCAAAGCGGATACACTTGATCCCGCGGAACCATTGGCAACGTCGAGTTTAGAGTTCAGCGTTGGTAAGCGGCCGGCCGATCTTAGTTGGGTCGGGTTGAGTTTGGGGTTGGCGCTGCATACACTGCTCGACGGTATCGCATTGGCGGCAGCCGTCCAGATTGAAGGTTCAGCGGTTTGGTTGGCAGGTTTAGGTACTTTTTTGGCGATCGTTTTGCACAAACCATTAGATGCGTTTTCAATCACTTCGTTGATGGCCGCCCGCGGTTGGGGAATCAACCGTCAAATGTTGGTTAACATTGTCTTTGCCGCAATGTGCCCGCTGGGAGCCTTGTTGTTTGCGGTTACGGTTGATCAGTTTGCCGATATGCGCAGCGTGATCTTGGGTTCCGCCCTAGCCTTTTCAGCTGGCGTATTTCTATGTATTTCCTTGGGCGATCTTTTGCCCGAAGTCCATTTCCATTCTCACGACCGCGGTTGGTTATCAGTGATGTTAATCGCCGGTGTAGCTTTGGCTTACGCGATTGAATGGTTGCCCGGTCATACTCATTGATTTCCCTCGTCCAACAGTGCGTGTTCTTTTTCGGCCACCTCGCGCAGCAAATCCAAATCACGCGCGTACTGTTGTCCCAATCCACTTTTAACGAGAAAGCCAAACCAGCCATAGAATGGGCCATTTGGCAATGAACCGACGCTGGTCCAAGTAAACTTGGTTTTGGTATTGCCTTGCTCATCCGTGATCGGATTAAGCGTCATGATACTGGTCATTGCCGGAAATGTGGAAAACTCAGAGCTGTATTCCAGCTTGCGATTTTCTTCACTGACGGTGATCCACAACTTGCCAACGCCACGCAATTCCTCCCATTGCCGCAATGCCCCGACACCTTCAATTTGACCCGAATGCACGATTTTTAGATGTTCGTTTTTGGCCGGATCCCACGATGGGGACCATAACTGCCAATTGGGCAACCGATTGACTAAAGGAAAAATTCGTTCCGGCGGGGCTGCGATTTCTACCGTTTGATCGATGCGAAACTCCCGCGGCAAGAAATAGCCCACGATCAGTACCACAGCGATCAATCCCAGGAACGCGGCGACAACTCGCTTCAGTGCGCTAAACATAATTTAGTCCGTTCTAAAATGCCCCCAAAAAATCAGTACGGCTCCAATTATTCGCCAGCAAGTTTTTTGATCGAGACATTACGAAACTCCACGGGATCATTATGGCCCGCAAAACCAAAGTGGCCCGATGTGCGAGTAAATCCTTCGTGTTGTTTTCCCGACATAAATTCTGTCACTTCGGAAACATCCGCCTGCAGAATAACCGTTCCATTGAGTTCCACGGTCAGATGTCGCCCACGAATAGTGACTTGTTGAAAGTTCCATTCGCCTGCCGAGCGCAAATAGCCTCTGTGCGCAGCGACCAACCCGTAAGCCGACCCATGATATTGTCGTGGATCCAGTTTGGCATACTTTTCGTGTTCGTTATCTAGCACTTGTAGTTCACATAATCCGACATAGGCCGTATCGCCGGAGCCGGGATAATGAATTGCCAAACCATTGTTGCCGCCGGGCGGCAGTTTAAATTCAAATCTCACTTGGTAGTTATCGTAAACGCCCTCGGTATAAATCGTTCCGCCACTGCCGGCGCGGCAACGTATGACACCGTTCTCAATTTCATAGCCGTCAACTGGGCCTTTCCAACCGCTGAAGTCTTTTCCATTGAACACGGATTCAAATCCATCATTGTGTTGGTTAGCCAAAAACGTGTTTGATTCGGCCGGGGTTAACTCGCGAATGAAGACATTTTTCCAGCGGATTTCGCCGCCATGAGTTTGCAATTGGATTGGGCCTCGCGCCGCCAATGGTAGCGTGCGGTCCCAATAATTTTCCATAATCGCATGATCGACGACTTGTTCGCCATTGAGCCAGATCGAAGTCCGCGAACCGACTTGAACGATTCGAAACCGATTCCACTGCCCAAACGGTTTGTCGGCAAGTTTTGCGGGATTTTTTCCGGCAGCCCCTTCCGAATTATTCCACAAGCCGCCAGACCCTTTGCCGGCGCCGATATTCCATTTGCCACCGGCTTCGGTATAGTCCCAAATTTGAACTTGAGGCGTGGCTTTGAGATAAATTCCACTGTCGGCCTGGGCCACAGTTTTGTAATCGATCAACAATTCGAAATCATTGAACTCTTTAAGCGTCGTTAAATATGGACCTTCGCCATCGTTGACGATCTCGCCATTTTCAACTCGCCAATATTTGTTCATCGCCTCGTTGCCCTGCTCCAGGAGTTTGACGCGTTCGGCCTCTGGCAGGGCGGCCGTTTTTCGGGGATCGGCTGTTTCCATGGTTGTCCACATCAACAGATCCTTGCCATTAAACAGTGACTCGAATCCCTCTGGCGTATCCATCGGACCCTCGGTAGTCGAGATTCCCGTCGCCGAGGAGCTCTTTGCCGGTTGTGCAAAGGCGATGGTTGGGCAGATAGCCAATGTGACGGCCAAGGCAAGGTTTGCAATGATTCGGGGCACCTGGTGACTCCTGTGCTGACGTTATGAAATCAAAAACGGTTGAAAGTATGGCGAACTCCCGCAAGGGGCCCATCCTCCTGGCAACGCTAGAGCTCATCATTTTAGTCGTAGCCCAGTAAATTGCCACCCTCCGCAAAATGTCATGGTTGATGTAAGGGAAGCCCAAAGTAAATTGGCGCAGCGAACGAAAAATTATCGCAATTTTATTTGGCAGATTGACCAAAACAACAAGGAATACGGTGGTGGTTACTGGCACCGCCGCTGAGGACAGCGGTAACGTAGGTCAGCTTGTCCTCAAGCTGACAATCGACGACTCTTTACCGGCAACATAAACACAGAGAGCTTTCTATTCCGCCGCTGAGGGCAGCGGTAACGTAGGTCAGCTTGTCCTCAAGCTGACAATCGACGACTAATTACCGGCAACAAAAAAAAGAGAGCTTTCTATTCCGCCGCTGAGGACAGCGGTAACGTAGGTCAGCCTGTCCTCAGGCTGACAATCGACGACTAATTACTGGCAACAAAAAAAGTGAGCTTTCTATTCCGCCGCTGAGGACAGCGGACGGCTACTGTAACGCGGACGGCTACTGTACAGCGGACGGCTACGGTAAGTCAGCAGCGGCGGAGGATAGTCACTCTACACAGCGCTACGTTACTCCATTTTAGAAAAATAATAACTGAACGCGCCGATCAACCCGTTTTCATTCCGACTATGGCATTGCATACAAGCGTTGGTTGACGGTATTGCACCCAACATCAGTATGTGATCCGGTTGTTCATCGATTACGACATGCAGCGGACTGTTCGCTCGCGACGCTAACAATTTTTGCAGCGCCTCGGATTCAAACGTCGTTAAAGCTCGCGTCGGCACGGTCGCGGACGACAATTCAACCATTTGCGGGACGTTGTCAACCTCATACACCCGCGGTTCGTCAAACCGCTCTAGGCTCACCAATTGAATGGATTTGACGATTAGATTTTCAGAATTGTATTCCGTTTGCAGGGGCGGATGACGAAAACCGTGAGATGAAAAACCGGCGACCCGGCGGAACTGTTCCCCCCAACCCCAGCCAACGGGATTCACAAATTCCAGAAAGCTGATTCGATGAAAATTGTCGGGCGAGACTTGCGCTTGTTTGTGCAATGCTTCAATCGTATCGAGGTCTAAGTTTACCGAATCGGCCATCACCGATTGCCACTTTTCTTTTTGCCCGCGCAGTTCACCTTCCGCCTCCAAATCAATTTTGCGAAAAGGCAAATCAAGTGTCTTCTGGCGAGGCAAATCTCGCGAACCGCGCGAAATACCTTCACCAAAACGAATGATAAACGACTCATACTCGCGATCGTGATACTCACGAAGGGCCGCCACACGACGCTGTTTCCAAGATAGATATTGGCGTGTCACATCGTCATAACCAAGTCCTGACTGAGGATCCTTCACGAGGTCCATGAATTCACGATCCGATTTTCGCTGGATTGCGAACAAGTCTTCGGTATTTGGAAGTTGGTTGTTGTTTGAGACCTCGTTAACTTGACTCGCGTTTGATCCAATGCGCCGATCGGGGATTGGATCAGGCAGGGTAACAATAGGATTTTCCGCTCGATGGAGTCGCAATGAATGAAGCGCCGGATTGGGAGTAAACCACCAGGCAACCATTGCCAGCGACATCGCCCCGACAATTTGGTATCTAAAAGCCAACCACTCGTTCGGAGTACCTTGCTCAGGCATTCTTTTAGTTTCGATCAGTATGGAATAATAAAGTAGATTACCAATCGACAAGACGACTAAAATAGCAATATACCATGCCGTAAAGACCATCGGCCGCAGGCCAATGAAAACCCCCAATACTATCGGAAACAGTCCGAGAAACGCCAAGCCGGCCAAAATGACCCATAGGACTCCAATTCGTCCAGGTCTTGAAAATGCAAATGCGCTGGTGGAAATGCCAATGTATACGAAACATAACCACCATGCTGTATTGTCAAATCCAAAATAAACACACAATCCCAATAGACCGGCAAGCAACGTGGTCCAACCAAAGAGGTCACGTAATTTGAAGCGTTTCACTGTATCCCCCTTCCCAACTTTCGTCGCTATTCGACGATCCGAGTCCACGTTTTTTCAAATGAAAGAACTTGTAAACTTGCGAACTAAAAACTGGCGGATTTGATAATCCCTTAAACATAGATAGGGCACATCACAGAATATTCCTGCGAAACGACCGTTGGCAAGGTTTTTTCGGTTGAATTTCGGGCTACGGTTTTTCCATTCATCGGCCCATTGGACGCCTAACCAGATATCTATTCAGACCTACAAAAACCGAGCTTTCCAATCCCAACCAGCGAAAAAAGCTCCCTCCTAAACCGGAAACCCGCTTGATAAACCCGCGCCCACTTCCGCGAAACGCCTATTTATGTGCTAAACTGAGCAGAGTACGCAATCTAGGCAGCCACAAGATATGCAGTTTTCAAACGTTTTCAGGAAATCGAAATGATTCAACACAATTTTCGACGGATATGGGCAGTCGCTTTGGCCGGGTGGCTAGGCTGCTCCACTATCTGCGCTCAAGACACTGACCAGCCAGCCGACGAAACTCCCGGTATTAACTCTGGACTCGTTTCGTCGCTCCGATTTCGCAATATTGGTCCCGCCCTGATGTCTGGGAGGATCGTCGATATCGTCGTCGACCCGGTTGACGCTTCTACATGGTATGCCGCCGCAGCCTCTGGCGGTGTCTGGAAAACTGAAAACAATGGGGTCACTTGGCAATCCATTTTTGACAATTACGGTTCATACTCGATCGGCTGCTTAGCCATCGATCCGCAGGATCGTTTTACCATTTGGGTTGGGTCCGGTGAAAACAATTCTCAGCGCAGTGTGGGTTACGGTGACGGACTGTACAAATCGACAGATGGCGGAAAGAGCTTTGCCAAGATTGGTCTTGAAAACAGCGAGCACATCGGCAAGATCATTATCCACCCGCAAGACAGCAACACGGTATTCGTTGCCGCGCAAGGTCCATTGTGGAGTGACGGCGGAGACCGTGGACTTTATAAAACAACCGATGGGGGCAAGACTTGGTCAAAAGTTTTGGACATCAGCCCGCGCACGGGCGTCAACGAAGTTCACTTTGATCCACAAAACCCCAGCATCATGTATGCGTCGTCGTATCAACGACGTCGTCACACTTGGGTATTGATCAATGGCGGCCCCGAATCAACGGTTTATAAATCAACGGATGGCGGCGAGACTTGGCGAAAAATCAACCGCGGACTGCCTGGTGGCGATCTTGGTCGCATTGGAATGGCGGTGTCGCCGATTAATTCCGAAGTTGTTTATGCCGTCGTCGAAGCGACCGCAGGTACCAGTGGCTTTTATCGATCGGCGGACCGTGGTGAATCGTGGCAACGCATGAGTGATTACTCTACTGATGGCCCGCAATACTATCAGGAACTCGTCGCCTGCCCGCATGTGTTTGATCGCGTCTATGCCCTCGATACCATGGTCAAAGTCACGGAAGACGGTGGACGTACTTTCGTCAACGCGGGTGAGGCAGATAAACATATCGACAACCACGCCTTGGTGATCGATCCAAACAATGCCAACCATTTGCTGGTAGGTTGTGATGGCGGCATCTATGAAACATGGGACCGCGGTCAGACTTATGATTTCAAAGCAAACCTGCCAATCACACAGTTCTATAAAATTGCGGTTTCTAACGAAAAACCTTTCTATTTCGTGTACGGTGGCACCCAAGATAACGCCACTCAGGGCGGACCATCGCAAACCAACAACTCTCATGGCATTCGCAACAGCGACTGGTTTATCACGGTCTTTGGCGACGGCTTCGATCCTGCTGTTGACCCCGAAGATCCAGATACCATTTATTCGCAGTGGCAATACGGTGGACTGGTTCGTTTTGATCGCAAATCGGGCGAAACGGTTGATATCAAACCTCAAGAATCTGCAGACGGTCCGCCATTGCGTTGGAACTGGGATTCAGCTCTTCTCATCTCGCCTCACGACAGTAAACGCATCTATTATGCGTCTCAAATGATCTTTCGCAGTGACGATCGCGGTGATAATTGGACGGCGATCAGTAGCGATTTGACCCGACAAATTGATCGCAATACACTCAAAGTGATGGGCAAGGTTTGGGGTGTCGACACAATCGCCAAGAACGCATCCACGTCACTTTACGGCAATATTGTTTCACTCTCGGAATCTCCACTGGTTGATGGATTGTTGTACGCAGGAACCGACGACGGATTGGTTCAAGTGACCAGCGATGGCGGCGCCAACTGGACGAAAATCTCCGGTTTCGGAAATTTAGATATCCCCGAGTTTGGCTACATTCACGATATCGAAGCCGACCTGCACGATCCCGATACGGTCTATGTTGCCGTCAACAATCATAAGCGTGGCGATTTCAAACCGTATTTGCTCAAATCAACCGATCGTGGAGCAACCTGGATCAACATCACGAGTAACTTGCCCGAACGCGGCAGCGTTTACTCTTTCAAACAAGATCACGTCAACGCCAATCTGTTGTTCTGTGGAACCGAGTTTGGATGTTTCACCAGTCTCGATGGTGGCACCAAATGGATTCAGCTTCGCAGCGGAATTCCAACGATCGCTATCCGCGACATTGAGATCCAGCGAGACGAAGATGATCTGGTACTCGGTTCGTTTGGACGAGGCATCATGATCTTGGATGACTACTCGCCGCTGCGCGAACTATGTCAGTCTTTGTTAGAAACCAACCATTTGTTCCCAGTTAAAACCGGACAGTTGTATCAAGTCATTTCTCCGCTTGCTCTATCCGGGCGAGCCTTTCAAGGATCTAATTTCTTCACGGCGCCAAACCCTGAATACGGTGTCACGTTTACTTATCATGTTAAAGACGAATTGAAAACTGACAAACAAAAGCGTCAGGAAAAGGATCGTGCCGCTCACGCCGGGGGCAAAGACGTTCCCTATCCGTCTTGGGAAGCACTTAAAGCAGAAGATCGCGAGGCCGCGCCACAACGATGGCTGGTGATTCGGGACAGTTCCTCACAGGTAGTCCGCAAAATAACAGTGGGAACCGGCAAGGGGATGACGCGAACCCAGTGGGATTTCCGTTATAGCGGCAGTGGTGGTGGTCGACGTGGCGGTGGCGCTCCTGGCCCGGTAGCGGCACCGGGACGATATACCGTAGAACTCGTGCAAATGGTAAACGGTGAATTAACCACTTTGATTCCAGCCACCGAGTTTGCCATTGAACCGATCAGTTTTCCAGAGTTTGCCGAATCCCAACGCGCGGAAATCGTCAAGTACTGCCTGGATGCCAGCAAGTTGGCGAATGCCCTGAATGCCTTGAGCCAAGTACTCACCGAAGCTCAGACGCAGCTTGCCGCACTTGAGCAACTCACGGGTACTGCACGCGAGATTGATCCAGCGATTTGGAACGACGTTCGCAAACTTCAACTGCAAGTTATCGATCTGCTTGAAGTCATCAACGGCGATCCAACTCGTACGCGGCGTAACGAAGATGCGATGCCCGGCATTCAGAGCCGTTTGCAAAACGCCATGTTTGGTGCCATGCGAAGCACATTGGGCCCAACAGGCACGCACCGCCGTCAGCTCGAGATCGCCGCTGAACAATTTTCGAAGTTGCGGGATGATTCCAAGAGTCTTCTGGAAACCGAACTACCTTCTTTGTTCGAAAAATTTGATGCCATGGGCGCTCCCTGGACACCCGGGCGAAAACTACCAGATTGGAAATAAAGCGTTTCGACATACAAAAGTCGATGGCGAACCAAGCCTGTGCGATCTGGCCAAGATTGCACAGGTTTTTTTATGCAAAAGCGGTCAAATCGATCAGCAAGTGGAGTGTATCGTCTGACGCATTAACCACAATGTAATTGACCAACAAAAATGTGTCGAGTAATAATTGGCTATTGCCATCAGCAGCTCATGTGATAGTCCTTTCGTTAATAAACTTGCAAGCTTACAGCCATGAAAAAATCCTGTGAACGCAACGACCTGCCCGATCCCCGCGACCCTAAAATCGAACCGTTATTGTTTGTCGTATGGATGAAATATTGAGCCGATCGAGGTGTTTCTAAATGTTTTGCTCGAGAATGCTCAGCAAACATTCTCCTCCTGTCGAAGATTTTCAGGTAAACTTTCCCCATCAACCGTCCCCCAACCAGCGAGTCGGTCATGTGCGAAATTTCGGGTATTGCCGTTTTGTTGATCGTTGCTATTTGTACGATCGTCGGGGCGATTCAAATCATTGCCTGGCTCGCGCGCAGTTTTCACGCTACCTTACCAACTTTGCCTCAACGCACTGCCAATTCCCCTTCCCCCATCGCATTGTGCCAATTCATTGATCAATTATATCGCGACGGAACGCTCGACCGCCAACAATATTTAACGCTACGAAATCAAATCGAAAATCGATTTGCAAATCGGTTTATATTACCCAACCGCCTGGGCGAAAACGAAGTCAATCCGCTGACAGGAATTCGTGCACCCGCTGATACACCGTCACCGGCGTGGACCGAGGTGCATCCCGAATCCGGCGTCATGTCGGCAGCGGCATCGTCCTCTTCAGATCAAGCGGTTCCGACTCTATCGACTGCCGATGCAATTGAGTTGGTGGCCGACGCATCGATTCCAATAGCCGAAGTGGTTGAAAAACAAGGCGTTGCCGCATCCAGTCCGTTGCACGTTCCTGCAGAACCTAATAGGCCGTTGGCGATTCCCGACGCTTCAAGTGGCCCATTGCGAGAGCCCGCTCAACCATGGCGGCCTGACTTACCGCCTGAGATTGTGCCTCGCCGAACTTGGCAACAGGCGCTCAAAGGGTTTATGGAGGAACGCAACATTCGTTGGGGCGAATTAGCCAGCGGTATTTTAATCGTGGGCAGCGCTGTCGGCTTGGTAACAAGTTTGCGCCGCGAACTGGAAAACACGATTCCCTATTTTCCAGCACTGTTGTTTCTATTGATTAGCTTGGCATTATACGGTGCGGGCGCGTACACATTGCGGCGGTGGCGACTACGAAATACTAGCCGCGGACTTCTGATCATTTCGCTATTGATGGTACCACTAAACATCCTTGCATCAGCGCTTTTGACGGCAGGTGAAGTGAGTCGTCGAAACTTATCGGACCCGATCGTATGGTTAGCGCTGACAGTTGGCACGATCGGTTTCGGTTGGATTCTGTGGTCGGCGATGAAACATATTTTACGCCGTGGTTTTTTACCGATATTTGCTGCGATGGTCGTCGCTTGCGGCACGATTGTTGTTGCAAATCGCTGGCCTGCCGAGCAATTGCCGCTCTTGATTCGCAAATTATTAGCTCCCGCATTTGGACTGGGAGGTTTGGTTACGGTTTGGTTGGCTTGGCAGGCACAGCATCGGCGCCACATTAAAGCCGAAAGTCTATTTCGGTTTGTTTTTGGAACTGGCTTGATTACATTTGCACTGATCATTGTCACGTTATTTTGTTCGCTTCACGTAACGACGGCGCAATCAATCTTTCCTGCTATCTCACTTCCCTGGGGAGGATTTGCGGCAGCGTTATTGGGCGCCGTGACCGTGGTGTTGAAGCTCAGTCAACGTCACGCCTTGCCCGGTTATCGAATCGGCCTCACAGGCATGTGGGGCTTTGTCTTAACAGTTATTTTAGCGATCATTGTAACCACCCTGCCCTACCCGAATGAATTTCGTGGTCTTTGCTTGTTGTGGACGACCTTGCTCGGAGTCGTAGCCATCGTGTTACGAAATGATCGGGCCGTGTCTTGGGCTATGGGTACCGCCGCAATTGGTATTACCGTGCACTGGGGTTGTGTTTCGGGCAAATTATTCGAATCTCCCCCAGAACCAATCTCTAACCTAATATCGACCTTTCTTAGTAGTGGTTCGGCACTAATTTGGCTAGCGGCAGGATCCGGCTACGCATTATTAATGTACTTAACGCAAACATTTTGGCTTCGAAATCAATCGGACCAAATTCAAACCCGTCAAAGCCTAAACATCGTTTCAATGATAAACGAAGTTTCACAGAAAGACGAAGATTCACAGAAAGACGACCACTGGCTGCAACGACAGTGGTCAATTGCCAGTTCGTTTGCCGTGTTGGGTGCGGCAATAGCTTTAATTGCAGCACGAATTTTTTTCTATCAATTTGAAGAAGCGGCACTCGGCAGCGTTGCTTTGGCGGCGATTGCCGCTGTTACTTGGTTACGTTGGTGGCCTGCGCAGCAACAACACTCTGTGAATTCTTACAGTTTGTCGGTGGCAAGTTTGCTAACCGTGTTAGCGGTAATTGAACCAATTTATTTCAATCAATTTGCTCACGATTGGCTGTCAGGGCAACAATGGCAGTGGCAAGATTTCGGGCTGGGAACTTGCGTTTTGATTTCAGCAACTCATTCACTGGTCGCTTGCTACTGGATTTGTCGCGGCCCATATCATTCGGGAAAGGTTGCGCAATCTGCGCCGCGGCAATATTCTTGGCCCGGTTGGCTGAAAACAACTCATGAAAATAACTACAACATTTCCAGAATTTGGTCCGCCGATGTGGGCGCCGCATTTGGCATGGTTGGCTGGCTCTTTATTTGGGGTTCTTTCTATCAAGAGAATACCCATGTTCAATTCGTCTTGGTGATCGTATTGCTCACCTCAATTGCACTGAACGTTGCCTGCGATTGGCCGCGCTTGATGACCTTGGCGCGTTGGGCGTCGGCCTTCGGATGTTTGTGGCTGGCGACTTGGCCGTTGAATTCTAAACCTAATTTGTTTGAGATCCCTGAAGGATTTGGCCACTATTTAAATCTCCAGTTAGCATTGGCGGCTTGGTGTTTCGCTTGGATGATCGCGGAATATTGGCAATTCAAAAACGTCAGGAATGTAATCGACGGTCGAAAAACGATAGGCCTCTGGATCGCAAGTCGTCGGTACACTCTTATCGTGTTGATAATTGCCGCCAGTTTGTCTTTGTTAACAACCGCTACCGGTTGGATTGGTCCGATTTCCGCAGAAATTTTGGCGTTAAGTCAAGGGCCACAGGTGAACTGGAGCTTCACGGCAATTCATGCAGCGATGGTTGCCGTTGTTTTGTGTAGTTGGTTGTCTGCTTTGGGATTCGCATGGCTTACACGATTGTCACCAGAACCGCATGCAACACCGACTGTCGCCCGAAATAAACTGCCCGCATCCATAACCTCAAATAATCTCGTTCAGAATTCCGAGCAAATCTCGGCAGAAAATCCGGACACTGGCATTTCGTCGCATCACGTGTCGACCAAACCTCAAGTCGACTGGCAAACAGAACTCGATAACTTGACAATATTGCCCACGTTGGCAGCGGCGTTGGTCATCGCTTTGGTTTCGCTGCTTGCCGTTCCCTGGGTCACCCAAATCGCAACCGCTTCGGCACTGCGCTGGATTATGGCCATTGCCACATTATTCGTTGCGGGAATTGCTTGGGTTTACCGTTCACGGCCATCATCGGCTGATGAATCTATCGATGGCGCTGAGGGTGCTGATCGCGATATTACGCGCAGTCATGCCCTGTTAACGGCACTGACTTTATGCATTGCCATTTCACTTGGGCTAGGCTTTACCGCGATTGGTAGTTTTTGGTTGGTGGGTCGCGAAATGTGGGGAGGCCCACTGCCGAATAGTTGGTTTGCGTTATTGCCAAAAGAAATCACTTTTGGTGTTCCGTTGGCTTTCATCCTGAGCGCACTTTTGAGCTTGGGCATCTCGGAACGTCGCGAGCGATTTGCAAATGTCGGGTCTTATGTTTTACGGTTTTCCGTTGTCTTTCAGTTGTTTTTGCTGCTGGCCAGCCCCCATCCACGGTTAGCCACCAGTTGGTTTATACAAATCGTACATTCCGTATCAATGGGAATGACCTTTTATGGCTTGGTGTGGTTTTGGCAGCGTATGCGAATGTATGGTACTTCGCCTCCAGAGCAAATTGCATCAAAACACGTTCGCGATGTGTCGTCCGGTCTATCGTATCATACCTATTTCAATTTAGTGCTTACGGTTGGCTTGGCCGTCATCATTCACGGTCGGTATTTTTTAATGCCCCACAACTCAGCGGACTGGCTGTTGTCGGTTGCCAATCCAATGGGCATCGTGGCGACAATACTCTCATTCGTCTTAGGTTATTTGACAATTTGGCGACGCAACCCTGCAGATTGGCCAACCGCGAGTATCGTCATGGCCAGTTGCTTGATTGCGATCGTCGCATTGCTAGTCGATCGAATTCGCCAGCAGAGTGGTTGGGTGTCGTATCAAGTTTTGATCTGGGGTTGGATCGCGACAACGGTAATCGGCACTGCGATTCAGGGTTGGACATTGCGGTCGACGCCATTGCAGCTTGAGATGCAAACCAGACCTTGGTTGAGACTCGCTGGCACGATTGGAGTTCTCGTTCCTGCGTCCATTGCAATCTTGTTCAATCTGCGCGGACTTTTGACTCTCACCAATGAATTCTGGATTCTCTGGACAACGCATTGGATTGCAATCGGCTGCGTTTTGTTTACGGCGTGCTGTCGTCGCCAAACAAGGTATTTTATTGCCGCCTTGGTGCTGTCGATTGCCCCTGTTTGGAATTGGGGGATATTGGACCCGCAACAGCATTTTCAGGGAAATGGGCTGCGAATATTGACGATCCAGTGGAATGTTTGGACTCTAATTACGTTGGTTTGGCTCGTGAACGCCATCAACTATTCTCGCAGCTTATTCCCTTTGCCACGGCGCTCACTGACCTTCATTGACGGGATTGCCATCGCAACGCTCGTGTGGCTTTGGCTCTACTTGCAAGGGTTGACTTTTTTAGACAATTTTACCGCCGGAAGATTTAGAAATCATATTCACTGGGAGATCCTTACTTTAATTTTGTTAGCAAGCGCTCTAGTAGTGATAAGTTACTGGAATCTGCGCGAAATGTTTCGATCGCTCAAACGGTTCCTGTGGGGCCTAGTGATTGCGTCGCTGTTCGTCCAATTGTGTTATCTCCAATGGCCTCAAGCCCAAAACCAGAACTGGCAGTTAATGCCGTTCACCCATGTGGCTTGGTCTAGCGTTTTGGGCATTAGTGTTCTAATTTGGAGTTTTTGCTTTTCGCTACCGTCTCAACAAAAACATTTTGCTGACCGTTTGGGGATTAAGCGGTGGGTTGGCCGACAGCGTGAATTGAAACACTGGATCCCACGGTTAAATGGCCTGGTTACGATGGTGATCTTGGCTGTCGCGTTTGTAATTTCGCTAACTGGCGATCCGCGATCGGCTCGATTAGCCAGTACGGGCGGTTTGTTTTTGTCCGGGCTGGCGTATGTCGGTTATGCCAACGTGACACGAAGGAATTGGCATCGACATGCCGCGGTTTTTATATTGAGCAGCACGGCGATTCTTGTGATGTGGGCGGAGCGAACTCTCCAAATTGAAAATTTGGAAGTGTTGCCGCTAGTTTTGAGACTTTTTATCGCGCTGACGTTGGTTGCGCTTCTGATGCGCTGGGGCGGACGCTGGCTGCTGGGCGAACGTAACCATTGGTGGTCAACTTTGCAGCGGGATGGTGTCATTCTGCAATCGTTTGCCGTCGTGGCGCTAGTCGGCTTGGTATTGGCCGAGGGCTACACCGTTTCGATTACTCCCGATTCCGCGACTAATACTTCGTCAGCATTGGCTGTAGCCCTTTTGGCGATTTGTTTGGTCGCCAGCTTTATCGCAATCGCCGTGGTGGCACGCCGCGATCCGTTTGCATTGTCAGAATTCGGGCGAAGAGTTTATGTCTATTTAGCCCAATTCACTTTGGGACTGGCGCTGGCCCACGCAATTATTAGCATGCCTTGGTTGTTCCAGTTTGGACTACGCGAATACTGGCCTTACATTGCCATGTTCATTGGTTTTTTTGGAGTTGGTGTTTTGCAATTGCTTGAGCGAAGGTCGTTGCAAGTATTGTCTGTGCCTCTGGGGCAAACAATTAGCCTGTTGCCCATCGCTGTAGTTATGGGCGCTGCGGTCTGGCCATCCCAAACCGATCAGGCGCTGGTTACGTTTCTTGCCGGTTTGGTGTACGCCGTCGCCGGAGTCCAACGCCCTTCAGTGATGAAAAACGTGTTGGCATTTGTATTCGCGAATTGCGCGCTGTGGATCTACTTAAATCGTCAAAGCGAATGGTCGTTGTGGAATCACCCTCAATTGTGGCTCATTCCACCAGCCATTAGCGTCTTGTGGTTAACGCGCGACTCAGGTGACGTACATCGATTGGCAAGGATCGATGCTCCAGCGCGTCGTTCCATTCAATACGTCGCTTGGCTGATCATTTATCTCAGTTCGACAAGTGAAATTTTCATTCAGGGCTTAGGCGACAAGCTTTGGCCGCCAATGATCTTGATTGGACTTGCTCTTGTCGGGATGTTGGCCGGAATGTTATTTGCAATTCGTCAATGGATCTATTTGGGCATTGTCTTTTTATTGTTTGCCATGACCGCAATGGTCGCTCATGCACAGCATCGACTAAATCATGTTTGGCCGTGGTGGGCATTTGGAATCACGGTCGGACTGGCAATCTTGATAGCATTCGGCTGGTTCGAACAGCGGCGAAACCTATTAAAAAAACGGGGAAGTCTGGAGAATCCTGTTGACGATATCAGGGCGGATTGATATTTAAGCAGATCAAAACAGATCAATCGACGTTTATCGGCCCGAGATCATGTCACAGTTGAGTGAAATTGAAAAAAAATTACCGATCTTGCTAGCAGGCCTTGTTGTTTGGTGTCTAGCGATTTCGACATGCGCTGCTCAAAGGGCTCGATTTGACGATTTTTTTCAAGTACAAACACAGTCCGGTGGCATTCCACCGTATAACAGTCTTCAACCGCCGGTTGGTTCGATCGCACCGCAAAATGGTGGTGGCGTGGTACTAGGACAACCACCATTGGGATTTTCCAATCCGTTGCCCAACGTTTCCGGCCCAGCCGTAATCCAAACACCAAGCTTTGATCCTTTTCAGATGAACAACAACCCGTTCCCAATTGCCCCGGGCAGCGCGACGGGCACTCCACCTCCATTTTGGAACCAAACTCAGCCTTGGAATCAGCCGCCAGTCGGGTGGCAACAACCACCACCGTCTTTGAGTTTTACGGATTCGTTGCAGCAACCACCGGTTTTACAGACGTTTCCACCCCAAGACAGCTGGGGTCCAACGTGGGGCAATCCAAATTCAGGAAGCTGGCCCAATTCGCAAGGTGCTTGGCCGTCGCAAGCGTGGTCGCAGTTGCGGAACGAGTTTTTGCCGCGATTGCTGGAGCGTCCGCGGTTTCGTCAGACTTATATTCACGGCCGCGACCCGGATGAAGTTTCGATCCTAGATACCGAATTGGCGACGACACTTAACTACCCAAACTTTTTGGGCGGCACGCAACCGCTCCAGATTTCGCCAGGTTTTATTTTTCATTTTTGGGATGGCCCCAATACGGCCATAACGGGATTTGATTTACCTGCCCAAGCATATAGTCCCTACTTAGCGTTTGACTTTACGTCGGACCGTCGCCGACCCGCCGGGATTGAAACGAATTTTACGATTGGCTTTTATACTGATTTTGCTAACACTTCAACCGACGCGTTGCGATTCACCGGGGTTGGACTTGGCTGGGTACGTGTAAATCCTTACACAAAATTTAAGGCGGGCGTCGAGTATTTCGATCGTATAGATGTCAAAATGCTGCCCGCGATTGGTTTCTTTTTGGAACCGAACAGCGATTTAAAAATCGACTTGTATTTTCCCCGACCCAAGTTTGCCCATCGCTTACCAAAAGCAAACCAGTTTGATGTCTGGGGTTATGTCGCCGGTGAGTATGGTGGCGGTTCATGGGCTATCGAACGTATTTTTGGGGCAGACGATCAAGTCGACATTAACGATGTCCGGGCGATGATTGGAATCGAATGGCTAGGCCCACGAAATGTCACTGGATTTTTGGAAGGCGGTTACGTATTTGAACGAGAAATGTTATATCGCAGTAATCCAAATTTACGATTGACGATTCCGGACTCGCTTATGCTGCGCATGGGAGTTGCTTTTTAAAAATCAGCCGGAACCAGCCCATCGACGAATTTCTCCCCTCTTCGGCGTTGATGCAATTCTCAAAACGACTTACGTCGACCATCCAGCGTTTCATCTTTCACAGCAGAATCATTGTGAGCTTTTCGCCGATATACAAACGGCATTAATAGTACAGGCAACAGGCTGATTGCGATAAGCAAAGTATTGGCCAACCACGCGTGCCGAATATAAGTCTCCAATAGCCATTGGCCCGATTCGTTCGCCGCCACTTCACGAGCCTGCTGAGTGTTGGCCTCGACCGCCCAAGCGCTGCCGCCCACGGCAAAATCATGGGCAACTGCTCCGCCGCCAATTGCCACGTGATAAGCCGCCGCAGCACCGCCTGCCGCCGAGTGCCATCCTAGGGCTCCGCCTCCGACAGCCTCATAGCCAATTGCCAGTCCACCGATTGCCCATAAACCAATCCCCAGGCCACCCATTGCCAAAAACCCTACCGCTAAACCGCCACCCGCGATCGCTCCAAAAGCCATTCCACCAAAGGCAAACAAGCCGCGAGCTGTTCCGCCGATTGCCAACAAAATCCCAACGGCGCGATCGCCAAATGCGATCCATCCCCATGCCGATTCGTTTGGTTGTTCCGGCGGAATCGTCATCGGCCCCGGATCGCCAAATTGAATATCTAAAAGGGGAACTCCGAAGACTTTCCAGTTCGAACGGTATCGCAGGCCCCGCCACTTAGGCCGCATGGCACTGTCAACCAATAAAGAATTTAAACGCGTGTGATGTGCCACGACCTTGCGATTGGGATCTCGTTGCAATTGATGGATTTGTTGACGCGCGGCCAAACTCTGTCGAATTGTCCAAAGAGTAAAAGCGATTGACATAGCCGCGACTAAGACAAAATACCAAATCCGCCAAGCGGCGACAAATACTAACGGAGTGCACAGCATGATTGCCGCGCTAAATGCCAGAGCGCCGATAAACGTTTTGCGGCCGGACTTTCTGAGGACTTCATGTTCATCCTGTGCAGTGGCCATTTGTGCGGGTACCCAAGTCCCGAGAAAGGCTCCCCCTAATCCGCCAAAAAAACCAACAATCCCGCCCGCAATCCCGCCTGCCATCCCGCCGCCAAAAAGTGTGGCCCAAGCTGAAGTTGCCGTGCCGCCTTTGGTCAGGGTCGAAACGGCCGCAGTCGATGTTGCCACGGCCGTCGTTGTCGCAGCGGCAGCCGTGGCCGTTCCACTCGCCTTTAACGAGACCGTCAACGCTGCAATGCCAGTCATCACGCGAGTGGTAAAGGCACCCGAAGGCCGCGTGCGCTGCAGAATCCCTTCGATCGTCATCGACAATTGAGACCGCAAATACTCGCGGCCTCGGCTCAATCGTTGTTTAACCGCGTCCGCACTGATATCGAGATGTTCGGCCACGTCGGCCACCGATTCTCCTTGGCGATAATACAGAATCAATACTTCGCGATAGGTATCGGGGATATCCTGCAGCGCGTTCCAAATCAGCTGACTCTCTTCGGCCGAAATCGATCGAGATATGGGATCCGGCGACTGCTCGTCGATCGCGGGTATTGCTGCGTCGTAAGGTTGTTCCAATCGATTTTTCTTGCGCAGAACGGAATGGGCCACATTCCGAGCGATTCCACACAACCAAGCGCCGAGTCGTTGGGTTTCGCGCAATTGATCGCGGCCGCGGTAAGCTTGCCAAAAACACTCTTGGGCCACATCTTCGCTGGTATTAAAATCACCGGTAATGCTGTAAGCCACGGCGGCTACTGCCGATTGGTGCTTGGAAACAACGGCTTCGAAGGCTCGGATATCGCCGCGTCGAACGGCCGCCCATAATTCCGCATCCGAGTTAATCCACGATTGTTCCATAGTTGTTTTCCTAGTGTCTTGAGTATATCAAGCCGTGGTCGGATCGATTGCGTGCTATCCTGTTACCGAAAAAAATTACACAAGGCCACGCTGCCAAAAAACCACGCTCTCATACCCAGTGGTCCGACGACAGCGATCGGTGACATTTTTTTAGGCGCTTCGAGGAATCTAGTGGTAAAGTAGATTTAACCACGAAAAGCACGAAAAGCACGAAAAGCACGAAAAGCACGAAAAGCACGAAAAGCACGAAAAACACTAACGATGGATTGAGGGGTGCGTCAGACTGGTTGCGGGGAATTGCCTACAAGTTTGAATTCGACTCGACACGCAAATTCGCGAAGGCAACCCAGATTTGTTGCGAAGCCTCCCCCACCGTGGCCAATCGACGAGAGCCGCCACCGTGGCCAATCGACGAGTGCAACGTGAAGCCCGCATAATCAAAGTCGTTTGCAAGAGAACAATCCGTGAAAAATATTTATACTGGTTTATTGCAATCGAGTCGTCCCCAGCCAGTCACTAAAATTCTGAGATAACCCTTTTTTTAATTCTGGTGTTTTATTAGACGTTTCCAAACGTCGAGCCGAATCGTTTATTTAAAATCGATGTCATTGGAAAAGCAAGGTGCAGTGACCGTTTGCCAATATCAAATCGAATAACCTCTCACAGGTTATCGCCTTCACCACACCAATTCCACGCGTTCAAGTCTCTGAACAAATGGAAACACGAAGCGTCGATCGGATTAATCGTCGGTCACATTTGGATTTCGC
>JBGSMY010000120.1:0-24631 GCA_041739975.1 Pirellulaceae bacterium | reverse complement strand
CCACTCTTCGAAACGCAGGTCTCACCGCCATGCGACTGGAAGGGCACAAGGGCATCGCATCCACCATTAGAGACTTCTCAGCCAAGCCCTTGCTCTTATTTCAAATGTTACGCAAACTATAAAACTGATTTGCCCTGCTGATTCCGGGGAGGATGTCCGAGATTTTTCAAATCAATTTTTTCTGTTCCGGACAAGCTGTTCGCCCCGCTAACGTCCTAAAACCACTTCGAATTAAATCGGCTAATCTAGCGTTATTCCGACGAATTCGGGTTGGCGTAAAAGTGCATCCAGATTTTCGGCGCCCAATTCTTCTGCTCTTGTCAGCCATTCTCGGCATTGCGCCGCATACTTTTCCAGCAATCGTTGGCGGTCGGATTGATCCATTGGAAACCGATCATGGGCATTGTTGGAAACCGCTTGATAACATCGACCCAGCACCGTTGCGGCTTGTACCCAACTTTGTGAGTTCTGTGAGTCAATTTGCGCCATCTTTTCCGCTTGTTGAATCGCGTCATCAACGCGATTCAATAGGCAATGGCATATCGCACTGTTGGTTAACTGTGCACGATAGGCCGATCGAACGCTGGGGACTTGAGGCTGCTTGGCGTAGATCGGCTCAATTGCGGCCAAACCTCTGGCGATCAGAGCTTGCGCATCTTCAATTTGATTGGTGGCCAATTTGTACATGGCGATATTTCCTAATGCCGCCGCCAATTTTGGTTGGTAAGTATCGTTTTGCGGTTGCCGTTCCAACAGCGCCTCGATGGCAGCAACTGATTTTTGCCAAGCAACCTCTGCGGCTTCCGGTTGCTGTTTTTGATAGAACAGTAAGTTTGCTTGATTGCCATACAATGTCGACAAATTGGCAAGGACATTATTGGTTGGGCTAAACCGTTGATTGTATTGTTCGCCGGCTTCAATGCCTGTTTCTAAACATTCCATGGCAAGTTCATATTTTCCTTGCGTTTGATAGAGGGCGCCCAAACCAAGTTGCAATGTTACCAGATGTTGTTGATGGGTTGGATGCCATGGAAATTGTTGAGACAGAACTAGGAATTGCTCAATTGCTTTGGACATATAAATTTCCGCATGAGGGTAATCGCGCAGGTCGCGATAGGCAGTGCCTAAATTAAAATGCGTGATCGCGCGGTTGCTGGACCACGACAACATGTGTGGAAAGTCAGCTGGAATTTTTTCTTCCAGAGCAGCGACGGCCAACCACGTATCGATTGCTTTTTGGGTTTGTCCCAAATTTGAATAAACGTTTCCAGTTTGACTTAGGGTGGTAATTCTGTCCAAATGGTCCGCAGGTCGGAGACTCTCAGGTGGTATCAAATCCAGAAACGCAACTGCTTGATCATAAAATTGCAGCGCTTCGTCATTTTTTCCTTGATTGCGCAAGACTAATGCCTGTTTGGTTGAGGCCACGGCTTGCATTCGGGTCAGATCTGGATGTGGGTGTTCGCCAGACCAAATCGCCAATTTTTGAAGTACCTCCTGGTGCCACTGGTGTTGATCGGCCAAGCTTTTCTTCTGCGCAGAATAGCTGGCCTGACGCAATTGGATTTTTGCCCAAAGTGCGCGAAGCTCTGGCAGCGTTGACTGGGCCATCTCACAAAGTTGCGGCCAGGCTTCATTAAATTGATCAATCGCCTGTTGCGCTTGTTCGATATTTCCAAGATCGTAATTGATATCAATGATGCGAGACCGAGCAATAGCAACTCGCAATTGGCTAGATTCGTCCTGTGGGGCTTCTGCTGCAATTTGAATCTCTTGTTCCAGCGCCGATTCCAACAAGCGGTGCCGCAACGCTTCCATTTGCGGTATCGATTCCAACTGGTCGGCCACGTTAGCCAACATTTCTTCAATCGTTTGTTGCGAATGCCCGAGCAATCGCTCGGCACGTTTTCGCTGATTTTGAGCCTCCGTCAAATTGTTTTGGGCAGCGATGCGGTGTTTCTCGCTATCCCGAAACAGAGACTCCATACGTTTTGCTTGAAAAATTGCAATGACTAATCCGATGGTCAGAGATAAAAAGGCGATGGCGGCCCAAGTGGCGACGATTCGATTGCGTTGCAGCCAATACAATGATTGCTCCCACCGAGTCCAATGGCGAGCCAGGATCGGACGACCCGATTTTAATCGCTGCAAATCGTCCTCAAGTTCGGCGGCCGTGGCGTAGCGTCGACCTGCTTCTTTTTCTAAACACTTAAGACAAATTGCTTCCAGATCGCGCGAGACGGCTGGCCGAATGCGATGGGGTTGAACCGGACGATTGTGTTCAACGGCATAAACGATGTTAGCTAAGGAGTCGCCCGTAAACGGTGGTTGGCCGGTGAGCAATTCGTAAAGTATTGCGCCCAGACCATAAACGTCGACCGCTGGCCCCATTTCGTTCGACCGAACCCGCAATGACTCCGGCGCCGCATAGCGAGGTGTTCCCAGCATGTCGCCAGTGGCCGTTTCATTGGTTGGTGAATCTGGATCACTTGGCAGTTCGTTCGCCAAAGCCGTTGGCGATGCGCAAGGTTGAATCCGTGCCAAACCAAAATCAGCAATCTTGGCATGTTGCAGCCAAGCCCAGGGTTCCTGAGATAGGTCTGCGGCAGGTCGCTGCAATAAGATATTTGCTGGTTTTAGATCGCGATGCAAAATACCTCGTTGATGAGCGTGCTGCACCGCGGCGGCCAGTTGCAACATCAATTCAATTGCGATTTCCGTCGGCAAGGGATGTGGTTGAGTGGATAAATACTCACTGAGAGATTGACCGTCGATCCATTCAAAGGCGATATATAGCATTGGGCCCGATTGTCCGGCCTCATAAACCGAAACAATATGGGGATGACCTAATAAAGCGGCGGCCCGTGCCTCTCGCAGAAATCGCTGGCGACCTTGGGCGGAGAACAAGGCGTCTAGCTTAGGAACTTTCAGAGCAACCCAACGATCGAGTTGGGGATCTCGCGCCAAAACGACTAGGCCAAACCCACCGCGACCAAGTTGTCGCTTGATTTCAAATCTTCCCAACGATTTGGGGAGCGATTCGAGTTGATTCGTTAGCCCAGGAGTATCTTGGTTGAGTTCATTAGGAGTTTCAATCTCGGCGTGATTCGACAAAATCGGTTCGGAGTTTGGTTCGTGCGAACGGCGAACTCGTCGTATGAGATTGCGCACCCGATGCGGCCGGTCGATTGAATCGGATCGATCGGATGATGGGCCAGTTGACGGAGAATTGCGTTCATTGGGCGACGGATTGTCATCAGGAGGTGGATGATTCGTCATCGATGTCCTCCAAAATGCCGTCGGGCTCCGAAGTCGACCAAAATGGCTTGAGGAAGTCCTCTAATTTATCGAGGGCCCGACGACACAATTTCCGAGCCGCCTCTTCGCTGATCCCAAGTTGTGCTCCGATTTCTGGATAACTGCGATCCTCCCATTCACGGAGCCAAATGGCGCGGCGATAATTTTCCGGTAGACGAGCCATGGCCTCTTTTAGGATTCTCGCCTCTTCCGCTGCGAGAGCTGCTGTGCTGGGAGTGTCGTTGGCATCTTTGATTGACAAATTTGGCCGCTGGGAATCGTCGAGGCGTTGTTCGCGCCAGACATCGCGACTTTGGGCTGTCACAAAACGCCGACGCGCTCTCAGCAAATCGTTGCGCAAGATTTGCCGCAACCAGCCCTTTAATTCTGCTGGAGTTTGTCCGCGAAATTGAGGGAATTTTTGATGTGCAATCATCATCGTTTCTTGAACAAAATCCGAAGCGCCAAATTTGCCGTGTAACTCGGGACTTATGTCTTCGTTGGCAATCAGAAGTAAATAGTCCCGACATTGCTCGATCAGCTGGCCGAGTGCCGTTGGGTCGCCATTTTGTGCCGCGAGTACGAGTTGCATAAACGGAACGCTTGAATCGCCAGCCGTTGCCGACTGATTGGGTGGATAGGGTTCAGGATTAATGGGATCGGGTGCCGGTTGTTGTGACACACAGTTGTCCTTAATAACGAGAAGCCATTGCCACCCAAAAGCGGACAGTATTTTTTGCGGCGAATCGGACTTCCCAAATCGCGTTGCGCCAAGGGGTGACTGAAATAGTTTAGCGGGTAGTCGATTATGAATCCATGCGTCGCGGTTTTACGAAATTTTATTTGTGTGGCGTCCGCTTATCGATTCCAGAACACTCTTGCGACGTATTCGGGTTAAATTTTGTTTCTTTCAAGGCTTTCGGTAGGTCGAGATCGCATCATGAGAATTAGCAAGTGGACAATTGGAATTGGGATTGCAGCGGCGTGGTTTGCCAGTGTCAGCCAGGGGCAAACGACATTTTCATGGACCAACGGTTCGGGCGGAAGTTATCATTCGGCTGGCAATTGGTCACCCGGAGGCGGTCCCCCGATATTTGACGACCACGCGTCATTTAATTTAAGCGGCACCTATGGTGTTACTTTTGGCAACGTTGGTACCCAGACGCTTGACTTTCACGTGCGACAGGGCAACGTTACCTTCAGTTATTTAAATACGACCGCCATCCACAATTGGAACGGCGGTGCGGCCTCTTTGATCGGGCCCAATGCCGGTGACGCAGCGACCTCTGCCACTCTAAATCTCATCAACATGTTCAATAATCCAATGCGCGGCGGCGACTTGATTATTGGGCATGCCGCTGGAAAAACGGGTACTCTCAATATCAATACCAATGGTCGTTGGCAAGGCTTTGCCAATGCGGACGTCACCATCGGCAGTCAAGGAACCGGCAACTTGAACGTCACCACGTCCGGTATTCTCCAAGTCTCTTCGATCAGCGGTACAAATTTTACGATCGGAGAAAGCGGTGGGACTGGAAACGCTACAATCTCGGGCGTCAACGCCTCCATGAACGTGGCCAATGTCTTGTCGTTAGGTTCAGGCACCAATTCGCTCGGCAATCTCACCATCTCCAATCAAGGGCAAGTGAACGTAACCGACTCGGTCTTCATTGGCGCGGGCAGCAATCTCGACAACAAACTCAGCGTAATCGGCTCGGGGTCGAAACTTCAACTCGGCAACGATACGACTCAAATCGGCTTTTCTGGGAAAGGTCGTTTGCGCGTGTTGCAAGGAGCTGAAGTGAATGCGGGCACATCGACTACGGATATTGGCAATGCACTCGGAAGTGTCGGAGAGTTGGAGATCGATGGAGCTGGCTCGCAATACGTGACAGCTCCCGGTAACAACAGCGTGCTGACCGTGGGGCACAAGGGCACAGGGTTAATTACCGTTGCTAACGGCGGGCTGCTGTCGGCCAGCACATTAACCTTGGGCAAGCAGACCGAGGGTATCGGTACGGTTGAAATTGTCGGAACTGACTCTGCAGTCGACTTGTTCGGCGCGGGAACTTCAATCGTCGGTGATTTCGGACAAGGCACACTGTCGGTCAGCCAGCAAGCCAGATTGGATGCAAATGGGATGTTGATCGTTGGGAATGTCGGCGTAGGCCAAATGTTTGTTTCCAGCGGAGGCGAAGTCCATTCGACGAACGGTTCCATCGGCCAAGGTCAATCGGGATCGTTGGTCAATGTGTCCGGAGCCGGATCGATTTGGACCAGTACGGAGGGTGTCGATGTAGGCTGGGAAGGGCAAGCGGATTTGAACATCACTAATGGCGGATTAGTTCAGGGTAACGGTGGTCGCCTGGGAGTATTATCAGGCAGTACCGGGAATGCTGCGGTAAATGGCCCTAATAGTCAATGGAACACGGAAGGGTCTAGTGTTTTGTCTGTTGGTCAATCGGGTTCTGGAAATGTAGCGATCACCAATAGTGGGTCGATTGTCAGTGATTTAGTCACGTTGGGATCGCTCGCCCAAGGTACTGGCAACGCCACGATTCAAGATGTTGGATCACAATGGACCATTAATAAAGCGATGATTGTGGGCGATTTGGGCCAGGGCTCGGTACATGTCACCGATGGAGGAACACTGCAGTTTAACAATTTACTAGGTCTGAGCATTGCCCAAGAATCCAGTAGCATTGGTAAAGTATTGGTGTCAGGCGCAAACAGCCTTGTCCAAATGGGCAGCGACAACATGCTTACGGTTGGATTGCGAGGTACGGGGTCGATGAAAATCGAACAAGGCGGCACGGTTGAGAGTGGTTTGGCATTTGTAGGCTCGGTTGCAGGTAGTTCGGGGGCGGTGACCGTGCGGCACGCCGGATCGAGTTGGTCGACGGTAGGCAAGGCAGAAATTGGCCGTTTGGGTGTAGGTGATTTGTTGGTCCAAAGCGGTGGTTCAGCTTCGGCGGACAATTGGTTTGTCGGTAGCCAAATCGGTGGGCAAGGAACCGTGAAACTTTCAGGTGCCCAAGCCAGCTTAGTTGCCAATCAAAATCTTGTCCTGGGCGGCGATTTGACGGGAGAAGGCGGCGAAGGTCACTTGAGTATCGGCGCCGGTACCTTGGTCGATATTGGTTCCACATTGCGTTTGTATTCTCAAGGATCGCTCGATCTCAAAGGCGGAAAAATAAGCCTCAACCAGTTAGATCCGCAACAAGGGCTGTTTAACTGGCAATCGGGAACGGTCGAATTCAAAACAAACACGGTACTCTCCGACGCTTGGCTCGATACCTTGCTCGGGACAAATCATACCCTGGTGAACAATCAAGTTCTGGCAACTACCAACGTGGGCGGTCTTGTCGTGGCTCCAGGTCATTTGACAATCGATGGAGGAAAAATCCAAGCTCAACAATTCAGCAATATCGGCGTCACCACGTTGGAACGCGGTTCCATGCAAGTATCCAGCTTGTTGCTCAATGATGTTCAAGGCACATTGGTCGTGGCGGGGACGGGGCAACTCCAAGTCGATGGATCTCTGCTCAACAATGGTCAGATGACGATGGCCGGATGGAGTGCCCAAAGCAGTGGTGGAGCACTGATTAACCAAGGTGTTCTGTCGGGCACTGGTCGTCTCAATCATCAAGTAACCAATCAGGGACTGGTGCAAGTCGACTCAGCCCAACATCTAAAGGTTGTCAATTTGCAACAGTCATTTGATAATCACGGTCAAATTCAACTTGCCAGTGGACGGCTTGAGGTCGCCGGATCATTGGTCAATCTTGACCATGGGTTGATCACGGGCCATGGAGTCTTGGACACCAATTCCTCAGGCGGGTTCGGGACGGGCTTATCCAATCACGGAACGGTAGCCGTCAGCGGTGCTGGCCTCGATGTCTATGGTGATGTGCGTCATGTCGGCGGTGCGAAATGGGTGACCAGCGGATTGGCAAAAACCACATTCTGGGATGATGTCGAGCACAATGGTTTTGAAATTCGTACGGCTCAAGGCAGCAGTACGGTGTTCTACGGCAGCGTCAGCGGCGCCGGTCCATTTACCGGAACCGGTGATGTTTATTTCGAAGGCGACTTGAAACCGGGCAACAGTCCCGCAAATGTCTGGTTCGAAGGTAACGTCACCCTGGGCCAAACGGCCAGTGTGTTGTTCGAGCTGGACGGTTATCTAGCGGGCAGTCAATACGATCAATTGACAATCGACGGCCTGGTTGCTCTTAACGGCGAACTGACTGTCGATTTGGCTGATGGCTTTCGACCGATCTTGGGCACGGATTTCCTGTTAATCAACAATCGTGGCGGCGATGCGATAATGGGGCAGTTTGCAATGGTTGATCAAGGTCAATTGTGGTGGAGTGGCGAGCGGCGTTTTCTGGTGAATTATTTTGGCGGCGACGGCAATGACTTTGTGCTCACGGCCATTCCAGAACCGCATTGGTTCATGTTGGGAAGTCTGGCTTTGTTGAGCATGATTGCCGGCAATCGTTCTCGCAAAAACACCTTTGCATGATAGGGTGTCCGGAGTTTACTTGGTTTTAATTCCACAGGCATTTGTGGGGTGAACCTATTTGAGTTCGACTGCGATTATTTTCCGCAATTCACGGTAAAGGATTAAGTTTTTATGGCCTTACAAGCAACAGCCATGCGAAATGACCCGCAATTGCAAGCGGCTGCCAATAACCAACCTCCGTTGCGTCTGGGGATGAAAGGTTCCGGAGTTAAGATTATGCAAGCGTGCCTAATTCGAATTGGATTTTCCATGCCGATTACGACTTGTCAAAATTCGCGAGAACCGGACGGGATTTTCGGAGAAGAAACTCGAACCGTGGTTGGGAAATTCCAACAGCGCGAGGGGCTATCGGCCGATGGCATCGCCGGGCATGACACCTTACATCGGCTGGATCAATTGCAACCGGCTGAGCCAACGCCGGTAGTGGGGCCACCGGTGTTTTCACCAACGACCAATCAGGCCAAAGACCAATTGATGTGGCGAACGTTTTGCCATTGGACGTGATGGTTGAGTCGTTTCAAATTGGTTTGTCTCAAGCAGGGTCTTCGCAGGCCGCACCACCGTGCGGCGGAACTGTGTTTGTGTGATGCAGCATTCAGAGGTTTCGTATGGCAATACAAGTAGATAGTGGCAAAGCAAAAATCGTATTAAAAGACGCGGCCAAGGCTAAAACTGCCGCACATTTTCCTAAAAATTCAGCGTCAAAATTGGTTTGTACCCATCTCACCAATGGATTTACACCCGGTTTCACAATGAACGATATCGCCAGTGGTTCGAGCGATGCATTTTCAGCCACGGCAACTGTGCCGATTAGTGTGCCGGCGGCCGATGTGGGCCAGTTGCCGCAATGGAATTTTGGCTTTATCCAGTTCCAGAAAATTGGCAGCTTAACGCTATATTATTCCGGCAGTTCGAGTAGCGATGGGGAAGTGATTATTCAGGGCAATATACCTCCGGCGATGGCCAATAGTCACGGCCGAGATCATGTCAACGATCCAAACCCCCCTTGGCTCCGCGTTAACACAAAAGGCGACCAAGTCTACGATGCCAAAACCGGCTTGGTTAGCGTTGTAATGGGCGATCACCCCATGTGCGGCGTGACGAACGAAATCACCAACAAGAAGACCAACCGATCAAACTTCTTGCGCCGCATGGTCGACCAACGTACCTTCCATACGATCTTTAGCTCACTGGATCCTCAAGGTAATTACCAACACTTGGCTCATTTCAAATGGGTTGCCAATTGGGATTACGAATTTCAATGGAAGGGAGGCAGTATGATCGGGGTGTCAAAAGCGGCAGGCACTCTGAGTGTCGGCTTTACGGCGGATACACCAAAATTAGGAAAGCCAACCGATTCTGAAGTCGTCAAGCTGCTGGCTAATCCCAAAACGAGTATCAAGCTGGGAACCAACGAACAAAACGCGGCATTAAAAAACTCACTGTTCGGGCCACCCAATCGGCTTGATGAACTGCAGCATAGCGCCGGAGTCGCTAGTCACTTCTGGACTTGGTAGTCAATATAGAACGATTGAAGACAATCGTTCTACAATAAGTTATAATGCCATGCATGACGATTGGAGTTATGCAGAAGATGGTTACAAAATTTAATTGGCGACCATATCTTTTTTTGGGCTTGTGTTTGCCTTGGTTCGGATTTCTGTGCCAAGCACCTGGTTGCGGAGCAACTGGGTCAGTTTTGGCAGCGCAAATACAGGATTTCAATCAGGTCGACGAAAATCCAACATTAATCATCGATGCCGTTAGCCGGGTTTTTACGAGCCAATGTTTGAATTGTCACAGCGGCGCAGAGCCTGCCGGTGAAGTCAATTTATTGCGGCCCGATTCAGTCGTTCGAGGTGACGATGGTCAAACCACTCCTCACGACAGCTTACTGTGGGAAGTCGTTCGCGAAGAACGAATGCCTCCCGAAGAATCCTTATCCAAGGAGGATCAAGCTGCCATTCGAATCTGGATCCAAGCAGGTGCGCCATGGGACGGCCGATCATTGGATCCTTTTGCCAATTCAACCGACACGCGAGCGGGGCGCGACTGGTGGTCCTTACAACCGCTTTCCAAACCCACGCCGCCAAAAATCGACAACTTGCGACAACGCACCCCAATCGACGCATTTGTGATCGAAGGTTTGCGCAAACAAGGGTTAGAAATTGCGCCTGATTCGGCGCCCCGCGATTTGATTCGGCGAGTCTTCTTTGATTTGATTGGACTGCCGCCCGCACCAGAAATTGTTGACGCATTTGTTGCTGATCCATCGGAACAACACTACGAACAATGGGTTGACCATTTGTTGGCACAACCGGAGTACGGCGAGCGCTGGGCGCGTCACTGGCTCGATTTGGTTCGATTTGGAGAAAGCGATGGTTTTGAACGCAACGCGCCGCGACCCGACGCTTGGCCCTACCGCGATTGGGTCATTGATGCCCTGAATCGGGATTTGCCCTTCGATCAATTTGTTCAACTACAAATTGCCGGCGACCAGTTGCTCTCCGATGAAGTCCAAGCTCGTGCCGCCACAGGGTATTTAGTCGCCGGTGTACACAACACCGTCGTTGGTGTAAGTCCCACAATGCAATTGATTGCGCGGCAAGACGAGTTAGAGGACTTGATCGGCAGTGTGGGCCAAACCTTTTTAGGATTGACTCTCCACTGCGCCCGTTGTCACGATCACAAATTTGACCCAATTACTCAGCGCGAATACTACGAATTGGCGGCCTGCCTTGCCGGCGTGAATCACGGCGTAACGACGGCCAGACTACCAGAACAGAGCCGACAATTGATTGACTTAGAACAGAAGTTGCTTGAGCAAAAACAAGCGTTGCAGGAATTGGAAGTTCCCGTTCGACAGCTTTGGTTGGAGCAAAAATCGGTTGACTCAGCGGGTCACCAAGCTATTGTTGACGGAGAGTTGGCCATCGACTTTCAAAAAATCACCGGCGGTCTGACTTCGCTGATGGATTGGGAGTGGATGGGTGATGTTCAGCTCAATGGCGACGGATTGCAATTAAATGGAACGAATTCTTTTGGGCGGTCCCCTGCCCTGCTTTGGGATCTGGGTGAAAAAACCCTGGAAGTCTGGATAAAAATTGCCGACCTCGACCAAGCCGGCGGCGGGGTGATCAGCGTCGAGTCACTCGATGGCGAGCGATTCGATGCTTTAGTGTTTGCCGAGCAAGAACCGCGGCGTTGGATGGCTGGCAGTGAGTTCTACGCGCGTACTAAGTCCTGGCAAGGCGCGAGCGAAGATATTGGTCCCAATGAATGGCTGTATTTGGCAGTTACGTACGCTGCCGATGGAACGATTTCCGCGTTTCGCAATGGCGAGCGTTATGGAGACCCTTTTCGTACGGCGGCGCCATTGAAGTTGACAACGGGTCAGGCTCGTGTGCTGGTCGGACTGAGGCACTCGCCGGCCGGAGGCAATAAATTCTGGCGTGGGACCATCGGCCAATTTCAAATACACCGCCGGGCGTTAACCGCTGATGAAATCAAACGCCGTGCGGATCACAGTGGGTTGGCAATCAGCGATGGCCAGTGGCAAGCGATGTTAACCGCCGATCAGTGGCAGTTGCGGCAAGACTTAAAAAAACAATTGAAGTCCTTGAGCCTGGAGATCGCCAACTTGAATCGTCAGGCACCTGTCAAAATCTATTCCCAAGTTTCTCAACCACCGCATCCCGTGCCGTTCTTGGCACGTGGCGACGTCACTCGGCCAGGCGACGTGTTAGTTCCCGAGGTTCTCGACGCAATTCAAACACAAGTCCCTTGGACCGAGCTCGCTGGCGATTCAAGTGACGGAGATCGCAGATTGCGTTTGGCTCAGTGGATAACGCATCCCAATCAAGCCTTGTTTCATCGAGTCATTGTAAATCGACTTTGGCAACAACATTTTGGCACCGGTTTGGTGAACACCGCCAGCGATTTTGGTTTTAATGGCGGGCGCCCCAGTCATCCTGAGTTATTGGATTGGCTGGCGAACGAGTTAAAAACGAATCAATATCGCCTCAAACCAATTCACAAATTAATGGTGATGTCGACGGCTTACAGGCAGTCATCCCAGTTGAACCCACTTGCGAAACAGCGTGACGCGGATAATCGTTGGCTGTGGCGACGTACGCCGATACGTTTGGATGCGGAAACAATTCGCGATGCGATGTTATCGATTTCTGGGCAATTGAACTCCGAACGTGGAGGGCCCGGCTATTTGGATGTATCGATTGTTGATGAAGGCAATGGAACGACTTACTATGAACCGATCGACCGCGACGAGCCCTCTTTTAATCGGCGAACTATCTATCGATTTACTCCGCGCGGTGGTCGGTCTGCATTGCTGGATGTTTTTGATTGTCCCGATCCGGCCGCTGCTACCCCACTGCGTACTGTAACAACCACTCCGCTGCAGGCATTAAGTCTCCTGAACAACGAGTTTGTCTTGAGAATGTCGGAACATTTTGCCCGCCGCGGGGAACGTCACTCCCAAGATCAACGGCAGGTTGTGAAATATATGTTCCTGTCCGCAGTGGGGCGTTTGCCCGAAGCGACCGAAGAGGAGGCCGCCCTCGAACTCATGGCCGAACACGGCGCGGTAGCTTTGGCCCGAGCTTTATTTAATAGCGCTGAGTTTGTGATCGCGCGATAATCGGAGAACGCTGATGCAAAACGAATCGATAAATCGTCGGCAATGGATGAACTGGGGCATTCAAGGTCTCGCGGCGACAGCTCTCATTTCGCGATTTCAGCGTGAGGCTCGGGCGGAACGATCTCCACAGTTTGCCAATCAAGCCAAGAGCGTGACGCCGCGTGCGAAACGAGCGATACAAATATGTTTGGTCGGCGGACTCAGTCACCTAGATTCATTTGACTATAAACCGACCCTTGTCGATTGGCATGGAAAATCGCTGCAAACTGACGAGCAGCCCGACGTATTTTTTGGACAGATCGGCCTGCTGAGAAAATCCGATTGGAACTTTCATCAGCATGGGCAAAGTGGTTTGTGGATTTCGGATTTGTTTCCGGAGATTGCCAAGCACGCCGATCGATTGACGGTGGTTCGATCGATGACTACGGAATCCGCGAATCATACTCCGGCATTGTTTTTCGAGAATAGTGGATTTCAGTTCAATGGATTTCCGTCACTGGGAAGTTGGTTGTCGTATGGACTGGGTTCGCTGAATGAGACGTTGCCGGATTATGTGGTACTACCCGATCGTCGCGGTGGGCCCAACGGCGGCCCGTTGAATTGGAGCAGCGCGTTTTTACCCGCTCAGCATCAAGGTGTGGTGATGCGCGGTGGTCCGCAACCGGTGCGAGATTTATTTCCCGCACGTCCTATTAATTCTCAAGCTGACGCTGCAACAAAACGTTTTGTCCATCAATTGGATAGTCGACAAGCCAAACATTGGCCGGATGACGAACTATTGCAAGCACGAATGAAAAGTTATGCATTGGCCGCGCAGATGCAATTGTCCGTGCCTGAGGTGAGCGACCTATCGGCGGAAACTGAGAACACTCGTCGTCTCTATGGACTCGATCACGAGGGCACTCGCGAGATGGGGGAGCGATGTTTGTTGGCTCGACGATTGTTGGAAAAGGGCGTTCGGTTTGTACAATTGTTTTCTGGCGGGCCGATTGCTGGAACTCCGCGTTGCAGTTGGGATGCGCATGAAGATGTTCGCGACAATCATACGGTAGAAGCCACTCGGATCGATCGGCCCGTAGCGGGACTGCTGACTGACTTGGCACAGCGCGGTCTGTTAGAGGACACGGTTGTGCTGTTTACGACCGAATTTGGTCGAACGCCTTTTACGCAATCGGCCGCAGGGACAGTCGGTCCCGGTCGCGATCACAATCGATATGGCTTTTCGATCTGGATGGCGGGAGCCGGATTAAAACCGGGGACGTGCCACGGAGCTACTGACGAAGTTGGTTGGAAAGCGGTGGAACAGCCTGCGACTTGGCATGACTTTCATGCGACGCTGTTGTATTTGTTCGGCATCGATCACGAGCAATTGACTTTTTACCACAATGGCATTCACCGCCGCCTGACAAATGTTCACGGACAGGTACAATCTCAGTGGCTGGCAGACGCTTAAGTGCCCTCAGGCTAATTAAAAAGAAATATGTCCGGAACCGTGTTGTTTTTTGTTTTGTCGGTTGATCGCCCGTCTGCGAACCGCAAAATACAGTATTGATTTGTGACGCGAGGTGAAAAAGTGCGGCGTGGCGATTTGGTGCAGAATTAACTTTTCAATGGAACAAGATCGATGAATTTGCAGTTTTCAAAATTGCTCCGCCTGATTGTTTGTCTTAGTTTATTTACCGCGGTATCGCGAATTGAGGCCGATGATGCGTGGCGCGGTAGACTGGAACTCGCCGGAGAGAACCGAGCGCAAATAGAGCAGGCCTGGAACACAATTGCCGTCGAACAGCGACCGGGCCTAGAATTTTTATTGTTGCATATGCCCGAGAAAGACCTTCGCCAATTATCGGCAGAATTCTTATTGGATAATTGCCGTTTGGCTTATATGGCTTGGCAAGCGGCTCCCTGGCGGTCGCAGATCGATGAACCGATGTTTTTTAACGAGATCTTGCCCTATGCCTGCGTCAACGAGGTCCGCGATTCGTGGCGCCAAAAGTTTTATGAGGAGTTGCGACCGCTAATCGAAGATTGTCAAACACCCGGCCAAGCCGCCGTCAAATTGAATCAGCAAATTTTCTCGAAATACCAAGTAAAGTATTCAACCCAGCGGCGTAAAGCGATCCAGAGTCCGGCGGAATCGATGGAAACTGGCTTAGCGTCGTGTAGTGGATTGTCGATCATGCTGGTGGATGCCTGTCGAGCAGTCGGTGTGCCCGCCAGGTTCGTCGGTGTTCCACGTTGGACCGACAATAGCGGCAACCACTCTTGGGTAGAGATTTGGGATGGCGATTGGAAATTCACAGGTGCGGCCGAGCCAAACGGAGATCAACTGAATGCGACTTGGTTTAATGGCCGCGCCGCGCAACAAAAACGCGATGAAGCAATGTATGCTATTTATGCTGCCAGTTTTCGGGAGACACCGGTCAAGTTTCCAATGTTCAGTCGCCGCAATGACTCCGCAATTTTCGCGGTTAATGTTACGGATCGATACACCTCAGACCTTAAGTCCATAGCCGACAATCAGCAGTGGTTGCGGATCCGAGCCGTCGATTCGTCGACACGTGAACGGCTTGCCGTTTCAGTTGTCGTCAGCGATTCTCAAGGCCAAATTTTGGGTGATGGGCAAACCAAAGACGAACGATTTGATCGGAACGATCATTTTTCTTTAGCGGTGGCCAAAGGGAAAACTGTGCAAGTCAAATGGACTTGGCAAGCAGAAGTGCAAATGCAAGAGGTAACGTTGGGTGATACTCCTTCTCTGGTTTCGGCGACTTTTGCGAACGAGAAACTTTCTCCGGCGACGGATGGCTCAGCCCTGACAGAATTGAAGGCCTATTTGCGATTGCCCCGGGCTGAACGTCCCGAGCTGGCCCAACAATCGTTTGCCGAGAAATCGTTGACGCCTAAAGAAGCCGATCAGGCTAGTCAATTGTTATGGCAAGATTTTGTGGCCGAGGTGCGCGAGACTCGAACGTCCGAAATGGAAAAAAAACAAATCGAATGGCAAGAATGGAAGATGCCCTTTGCTTACTCGGTGCACGGCGAATCACCTGTGACGGGCCGGCGTCTATTTATTTCGATGCATGGCGGAGGCGAGGCCCCCGCCCGAGTTAACGATCGGCAATGGGAAAACCAAAAGAAATTATATTCTCCCGAAGAAGGTATTTATCTGGCGCCTCGGGCTCCCACAAACAGTTGGAACATGTGGCACCAGGGACACATCGATCCGCTCTACGATCGGTTGATCACCAATTTAATTGTATTTGAAAATGTGAATCCCGACTGTGTCTACTTGCTCGGCTATTCGGCGGGTGGCGACGGAGTTTATCAAGTTGCACCGCGGATGGCAGATCGATTTGCCGCGGCGGCGATGATGGCCGGCCATCCCAATGAAGCTCAACCACTGAGTCTTCGCAATTTACCGTTCGCGATTCATATGGGCGCCAATGATTCGGCGTTTAAGCGCAACGAAGTAGCGGCCAGCTGGGGAAAACGGCTCACCGAGTTAAGGCAGGAAGACGCTGAGGGCTATGAGAGTTTTACGAAACTCCACGAAGGAAAAGGGCATTGGATGGATCGCCAAGATGGCGAGGCCGTTGCTTGGTTGGCAGCCAAAACGCGAAACGTTTGGCCTACAAAAATCGTATGGCATCAAGACGATGTGACTCACGATCGGTTTTATTGGTTGACAATGCCACCGGGGATAGCCAAAGCAGGTTTGACGATTCGCGCCGAGTGCATCGGACAAAAAATCGTCGTCGTGGCATCCGAAGAGACGCCCATCGGCATTCGATTTTCCGGGAAACTTGTTGATCTCAGTCGACCGGTAGAAATTGTCGTCAATGACAAAGCCGTATTCCAGGGATTGGTTTCACCCAAGATTGCAGTGATCGCCAAATCGATTCGCGAACGCGGCGATCCTTCAGGTATTGCGGTGGCCGAATGGAATATTCCTGCGAGCGAAAAGTAAATGTCGATCGCTGCACATTAAAAAAGTAATCATGATATGAAACATCCGAAACTCTTATTCAATAATCGGTTTACGGACGAATTGCCGGCAGACACTGAAACAAAAAATACGCGGAGGCAAGTACTAGGTGCATGTTTTTCAAGAGTCTTGCCGACCGAGGTCGCGCGGCCCCAACTGATCGCTTGGACCCACTCGTTAGCAACGGAATTGGGTTTTTTGGACTTGGATGCCCAAGCACCGTGGTTGGCAGAGGTCGTCGGCGGCAACCGTTTGCTCGAAGGGATGGATCCGTTTGCCATGTGTTATGGCGGCCACCAGTTTGGTCATTGGGCCGGTCAATTAGGAGACGGGCGCGCGATTAACCTAGGAGAAGTCATTGGTCGTTCAGGCCAGCATTGGATGTTACAACTCAAAGGTGCCGGGCCGACTCCTTATTCGCGAACTGCCGACGGGTTGGCCGTGTTGCGGTCCTCCGTGCGAGAATTCTTGTGTAGCGAAGCTATGTTTGCCTTAGGTGTCCCCACCACCCGCGCGTTGAGTTTGGTTTTGACGGGCGAGCAAGTGGTTCGAGATATGTTTTATGACGG
The DNA here is from genome assembly GCA_041739975.1 of Pirellulaceae bacterium. Taxonomy (GTDB): domain Bacteria; phylum Planctomycetota; class Planctomycetia; order Pirellulales; family Pirellulaceae; genus BJ22. The sequence goes on along the minus strand of JBGSMY010000120.1, from coordinate 7,592 downwards.
CAATCCGCGAGCCGAACCTGGAGCGGTCGTTTGTCGCGTAGCGCCGACATTTCTGCGTTTTGGGAATTACGAAATTTTTGCCTCTCGCGGGGATGTCGAAAATTTAAGGCGACTAGTCGATTTCACAATCCAAACGGAGTTCCCCGAATTAGGCGAACCCTGCCGCGAAGTCTATGGCAATTGGTTTGCTGAGGTTTGCCGTCGCACCGCTCTGATGATCGTCCAGTGGATGCGCGTGGGGTTTGTCCATGGCGTCATGAATACGGACAATATGTCGATCTTGGGCCTCACAATCGACTATGGGCCTTATGGTTGGTTGGAATCTTATGATCCGCAGTGGACACCAAATACTACTGATGCTGTAGGCCGTCGATATTGTTTTGGACAGCAACCGCAGATAGCACTTTGGAATTTGGTGCAACTGGCCAATACGATTTGGCCCTTGGTCGAGGACAAACCCATGTTGGAATCGGCGTTGGCGGTCTACTCGCGAACCTATCGTGACGGATATCAACAGATGATGTCGCAGAAACTTGGATTGGCCGAATATCGGGCGGATCTCGACGAATCATTGATCTCGCAACTTGTGGAAATTCTACAGCTGGTAGAGACTGATTTCCTCTGGTTTTTTAGGCAATTGGCCGACGTGCAGTTAAGTTGGTTTGAACCGCACCGGGCCACGGAAATCGTTGCGCCACACCCTACAACATTGGGTAATAAAGTGGATGTTGTCGGCGATGCTAATCAGCAATTGCCGGAACAGTTGCTGCCGGCGTTTTACCAACCTGCGGAGTTGACGAGTGCCGCGGTGAAACCGATTCAAGAATGGTTGACCAATTATCGTGCGCGATTGGAAATAGATTCAGGAAGTGCCCAAGAACGCAAAAGCCGGATGAACGCATGCAATCCAAAATTTGTTTTGCGCAATTATTTGGCTCAACAAGCGATTGATGCGGCCGAACAAGGCGACTATTCGCAAATCGCAACATTGCAGCGAGTGCTGCAGCGTCCGTATGACGAACATCCGGGACAAGAGAATTTGGCTGAGAAGCGCCCGGAATGGGCTCGCAATCGTGCAGGTTGTTCGATGTTATCTTGCAGTTCTTGATGGCTGGCAAAAGCCCGTTCGCGAAGGCCTTTGCTTGGCTACCGACTTCGGTCCCTCGGGGACAAAAATGCGGGCGGCGTTTGCGTGGCTGCCGACAGTTAACGGGAAAAACAGACTTCAATGAAATTTCGACTTCGTAAATATCGTTTCTTCAGCCTACATTTTGGGAGAAAGGCAAAGACTTATCATGGCAACGACGTGGAATGGCAACTGCTCATTTTTGACTGAAATATTCCCGCAACTTTTGTGCTCGTGCCTCTTTGTGTTTTTCACTAATGTCCATGAGCATCGAGTGAAATAAATCTTGGCCTGGAAAGGCTTGACCGCCAGCGGCCATAATCTCAGTGAATTGACCGAATTGCGTATCGGATTCGTCAAAGTCCCAACTGTCCATAGCGATATTCGCCATTTCTTGATGGATTAACGCGATATCTAAAAAGAGGTCGGATATCTCGGGCGCCAATCGATAGAGCTCTCGTGCTTCATTCAAAGCGCATTCGCAACTAAGTCGAGCTTGTTGGTAGTTATTTCGCATGCTGTGCAATTCAGCTGCCGCCCGATAAGCGCCGACGATGTGTTTGCGATACAAAGGTTTGTCGGGAAATTGCTGAACGTTCCATTGTGCGATTCGCAAGCCGCGTTCGATTAAAGTGATCGCATTCCATTTGTGACATACGTCTTGAAAACTGAGATAGTTTTCAGCCATCAAAATACACTGGAGCGCAAGGGCGTCACGATAGTCCGGTTGCATCGGGTATTCTTCGACCAATGAATCGATAACTTCAAACGCTTTGAGTTGGTACTTGCATCGGTCTTCACAAGTAGGTTGTGAATTGATTGACAAAGCTAAGTAACAGTGAAATTGGTCGAAACGATATTGGGCCGTTTCGGGGAATCGCAATGCCAAATCGGTAAAGATGCGATTGGCATCCGTCAGTTCTTCGATCGGATCGAGGCCTTGAGTCTTGCATCGAGCATTTCGTCCGACAAGATATTTCGTTTCGGCCAATGCATGCAAGACATTGTAATCTTGCGGCCAGAAAATGATTAACTGTTCGGCCAGTTTTTTACGTTTCATCAATGTTTTGAAATAGGCGTCTTTACTGCCTTCGACTTGAAAGGATTCCAGCAGCTTAAATTCGAAGCTGTCGAAGAATTCTTCCATGATTAGTCGGCTGGTTTGTTGGGCAAGGCGATTGCTTTTGGCGGATTGCCGCCATAAAGTCGCGAAAATGGTAGTTGATATGAGAAGCAGCAAGCAAATTGTGAGTGTCAAACAAGCAAGTTTAGGCTCTCGGCGGCACCATCGGGAGAAACGACTTAAAGGACCAATGGGGCGAGCAATGACGGGCTCGTGGTCGAGCCATCGTTGCAGGTCGTCCGCCAAACTATCCATGTCTTCATAGCGATTGGTCGGATTCTTTTCCAAACAGCGCATACATATGGATTCGAGATCTTCAGGAATCTGGGGATTGAGTCGTCGCACTGGCACCGCATCGCGTAATCGCAAGTCGTCCAAACATTTCCACCAATCAGTGCTGCAGGCAGGGGTTTTGCCGGTAAGTAAATAATACAGAGTGGCTCCCAGGCCATAAACATCAATGGTCGGTGACAACGAAGGTTTTTCGGTTTGTGATAACTCCGGAGCCAGGAAACCAATTGAGCCCATTGTTTGTCCGGACTCCGTCAGCGGACGAGAATCCTCGTTGGCAAGTTTCTTGGCAAGTCCAAAATCGGTCACAACCGGCCAACCATTGGTTGACATGACAATGTTGCTCGGCTTTAAATCGCGGTGCAATAGCTTTTGCCGATGGACAACAGCCATTGCCTGGGCAACCTTGACGATAACTTGAACGATTGAACGCGGACAACTTTGGGTCTCGTGAACCCAGTCATCCAATCGTTGACCGTTAACTAGCTTCATCACCAGGAAAGGCACACCTTCATAGGTCTGTCCAGCAGAAATTACCGATACTAATCCCGGATGGTCCAATTGTTCTAATGCCCTTGCTTCGTTCTCGAATCGCGCATAGTTGGCATCGCTCCATTTCGTAAACAATTTGATTGCAAATGAACGGGGCACAATCCCAAGGTGCCGCGCTTCATAAACACGACTACTGCCTCCCTGACCAATTAATCGTTCCAGTCGAAATGGACCTAATAATCGACCGATCCAGGGATCGCGATTCCTACTTGGCAATCTTGGCCAACTAGAGTTTTGACCCTTACCGTCAGTCGGGTCGACGATACCAACGGTGACGAGTGTTGGTAGTATGGTTGTCATCGCCAATTGCGTTTTGGCGGCTTCGCGTCCTGAATTGGGTAACTGCAGTCCATTTGACATCGGTCCGGGAGCCACATATGACGGACTCGGCTCGTTCCATCGACTCTGGAATACTGGCAGACCATCGTCGGACAATTTGGTTTGCGGTTGATCAAAGATTTCCAAATCCGCTTGCGACGCATACGATGTATGCCGTCCCATCGCTATTGTCCAAGCGACCTCTTGATCCCAATGGTAGCTCGTTTTGAGTAAACGATTGCGTGTTAGGGGAATGGACGAACGAGTATCGTGTAGCGTCCATTCATGGGATCCATTTATCATCCAGATATCTCATGAGAATAATTGACGAGTGCTGAACCATTCCATTATAAACAAAATTTAGGAAATTGTGAGCCATTTGGCTTGTTTTTGTAAGGTCCCAATCAATGCTTGTTGGCCCGAAGTCGGTCCGCTTGTCGTCCGGTGAAATAACTTAGACAATATTCTTCTATGGCGACCAATAGCATTTCTCAATTGAATTCGGTTTAAACGCCACCCGATCAAACGTTGGGTGAATTTCCACGGAACTGAAATCGGTTTCGCGCATTGGGGCGATCGCTCTTGATGCCCGCAACCGAGTACCTCACATCAATCGATGATGCGGCATCAGATACCTCGAGCCAATTCTAGGTCGAGCCAATTCTAGGTCGTGTAGAGCTATCTTCGCGAGCAATATTTCTATACTTTTGTCGAAAGTCAAACACCATGAAATTCCATATGGTTCAACAAATCAAAATGTCCTTTTTGGTAGCGATCTTATTGATTCCGGTTTCTGGAGTGGCGGCTGACGATCCAGCCACCCATCGTGTCCAGCCACAACCATTTAAAAAATCCGTGGAGCTGGTTGGCTATTGGAGTAGCAACGTAACTCACGAGATTAAATTAGACGTCAAACAATTCACGGACCTCAAGGTCAAAGAAATCGCGGCCTCGGGTTCGACGGTTAAAAAAGGTGATTTAATCCTGCAATTGCAGTCGGAAGAGTATGAACAAGTACTCGCTCAAAAAGGTCAAGAGTACCTCGTTGCCAAAGCGACCTTTGACGAAGCCGAGTTGCAACACAAACTTGCCACCGCCAATCTGGATCTGGACCGTCAAAATCACGAACGCCGGTTGTTGCAAACCGAGCAAGACTTTCAACACTACATGGAAGTGCTTTATCCTCAACGGATTGAATCGACAAAACGGAGTTTGAAATCGGCCCGCGAGTACTTGGAAGATCAACGCGCGGAATTGCGACAACTTGAGCGAATGTACCAAGAGGACGATTTGACAGAAGAATCGGAAGAACTCGTTTTGCAGCGAACCCGGCGATCGGTAGAGCAAAGTGAATATTTTTTTTCGATTAATGAGAAAAACACGGAACGAGAGTTGCAAGTAATCATTCCCCGCGAATTGACTGCCGCAAAAGCCCAAAACGAACGAGACAATTTGGCGATTCGTTCCGCGATTCAAGGGGTGGAAACACAACGCCAGAAAATTGCCGCTGAATTTGAAAAAGCACGCGGTGATTTTGGACGCGTCCAAACCGATTGGCAAGAACTTCAAGAAGACGGAAAGCAACTCGCGATCCAGGCGATGCACCCCGGTCGAATTTACTATGGCAAAGTCGAACGAGGCATGTGGACGGGGACTCGCAAATATCAAATCGGTGACGCGGTTGCCAACCGAACGGTCGTGATGACTCTGGTTGGCGACGGTAAACTACGTTTGCATGCTGTAGCGGAAGAAGCCATGTTGCCGTTGTTGACCGAGGGACAAGCGTGCGCCGTGATCGCCGATCGATTTCCAAACCAGCCCATGAATGGAAAAATCACAACCCTTTCCGAATTTCCCGCCGACGATGGTAAATATGAAATTGTGGTTTCCATTGATCAATCTCAGCCGGGAATCTTGCCAGGCCAAAAAGCGACGGTCCATACTTTGGGGTATACGCGGCAAGACGCATTGTGTGTTCCAAAAGAAGCCGTGTTTACCGACGATCACATGGAACATTACTTGTTCGTCAAATCAGGTGATAGCCACAAACGTGTGGTGGTAAAGCCGGGCTGGTCCGACGATAAATTTACCGAGCTTTTGAGCGGCTTGTCTGCGGGCGATGAGGTTTTACTTAAAAGACCAGAACCGTCAGATAAATGATTCTCTGGCTAGTATTGCTCGTTATTCTTTCGCTGAACTCAATGGATGACCCCAAACGAAAAGTGGTGTGAAATGTCGCGAATCAGAATAGGGGCAGCAGTCATTGCTTGGATGGCCGCGATCAGCGTCGTTGCTCAGGATCAAAAACCGACGCCGCCGCAAATCCCATCCTCTGGGGAGCAACAACCGAAACGTTTTGTTGAAAACCCATACGACTTTAGCGTCCTGCCCGCAATTCCAGAATTTGAACATGCCAGCCCGAGCATCATTGACCGTTCAATTGTCAATGGTGTTGAGTTTTTGCTTCGCGATCAAAATCCGGATGGGTCGTGGGGTTCTCATGTCACCGAACGTGACTTTGAGATTTACGCGCCAGTCCCCGGCGCCCATCATGCTTTTCGAGCAGCAGTGACGGCGCTTTGTACCTCGGCGTTGTGTGAGTATTACGGTGAGGATCCGCGGGTAGCGATCGCCATCGAACGCGCACAGGAATGGATGTTAAAACAACTGCCTCGCGTCCGCCGGGCCGATGGCACCGCGATTTACAATGTTTGGGCGCACGCATACGCGGTCCGGGCAATGCTCAGGCTGCGGGAACGCTCGGGCGTAATTGCAGCAACAAAAACTGCGTTGGACGAAGCCATCAATCAACAACTGCAGATGCTTTACAAATACGAATCGGTCGATGGTGGCTGGGGGTATTACGATTTTGAATATCGGGCAAAACAACCCGTGGCAAGTTCAACGTCGTTTGTCAACGCAACGGTGTTGATTGCCATGTTTGATGCGAAACAAGCTGGATTCGAATTAGACGAAAAAATTGTAAAGCGAGCCATCAAAGGAACCTTGCGGCAACAACGGCCGGATTTTACCTATCTTTATGGCGAATATTTAAAAGATGCGCCGATGATGGGCATTAATTTACCCGGAGGAAGTTTGGCGCGAAGTCAGTCGTGCAATTTGGCGTTGAGACTATGGGGTGAGACTAAGATTACCGACAATGTTTTGAAGACCTGGTTGACGCGATTGTATGTCCGCAACGGTTGGTTGGACATCGGCCGAAAATTGCCGGTGCCCCACGAGTCGCATATGCAAGTCTCCGGTTATTTTTACTACTATGGTCATTATTACGCGGGACTGGTTTTAGATGAATTGAAACCAGACGAACGCGGCCCCTACCAAGCGATGTTAGCCAGGATCTTGGTGGATCATCAACAACCCGATGGAGCTTGGTGGGACTATCCGATGTACAACTACCACAAACAGTACGGCACGGCTTATTCGCTGATGGCGCTGTTGCGTTGTCGTGCGGACCATTAAAGGCAATAGACACGACAAGGCTTACCCTTGCGTAATATTGCGCGAACTGCGCAGGGGGGCGATTTGTTTTTGCGGTATCGCAAATGCGATATCGGCAGTGCGAAAAGCCATCCGTATAAAAACCGCAGCGCGTTTACGATGTTAAATGGCAGCAATCAGCCCGCGGGAAAACTAGGACAAGAAAATGTTGGACAAGAAAATGTGGGACAAGAAAATGTGGGACAACGGGAATTGAATGGCCAATGTAAAGTGGAAATCAGTATTGATTATCGTGGTTGGTATCTTGTGTCTGCATTTCTTTTTTCTGTCCCCTCGAACGATATACATATCGCTGGACTTAAGTAGCGATGCCGCTTTTATGCACTCAAATTCGTAAAGAGTTCCAATCTTCTTGTCCCCAATTTTCTTGTCCCCAATTTTCTTGTCCCAAATTCCGGTTACTCAGGCATTCTTAAGTCGGGCCATTGACGATGTAATCATCCCCAGCTAGCCCCGGTAATTTTAGGTGTGCGAACCGTTACACAGTTGAAAGGGGCAACAATTCGAGGCGTCGGACGGTTCTGCAGGGCAAATCAGTTTTATAGTTTGCGTAACATTTGAAATAAGAGCAAGGGCTTGGCTGAGAAGTCTCTAATGGTGGATGCGATGCCCTTGTGCCCTTCCAGTCGCATGGCGGTGAGACCTGCGTTTCGAAGAGTGGCT
>JBGSMY010000108.1:0-10661 GCA_041739975.1 Pirellulaceae bacterium | reverse complement strand
AACCCACCGACGCGCAGTAACCAAGCAAACATCGTATTTTCTTGTTGCAGTCCAGCAAAAACGTCAGACGCCGACATTTTTCCTAAATATAGCCGTTCCACGCGCTCCTGGTTGGATGTAACAAACGGTTCAAAATGGTCGTTCTTCCAGGCCGAAATAAAACTAACCTCCGTCGAGGAAACACTGGAAAAACTAATTCGCAAATCGCCGAGTTTAGGTCCAAGTTCGGGATTGGTTGCGGCCGCGTTTTCCGGATTCGCAGTCTCCACCGTGGCCTCGGTCTGGTTGTGATCGGCACGGGCAGATTGTGCGGGCGGTTGTTCGGCAACCGGTGGGCTGGTTTCGGTTGGCTGCAAGGTGCTTGATTTGTCGGCATTTGCCCGCAATTTCGTCCAGTACAAATGATCGCCCCGAATCGAAAATTCCCCACCGCGCGCGTTGGGCAAACGTTCCAGTGCGCTGGCTTCGAGAGAAAGTTTCTGCCACTTGTCAATCGAGTCGATTAACGACTCGTTCAAAGGATAAGCTCCTACAAATACTTGGTCAGAAGACGTGGTTTGCGATTCGAAGGCCAGCGAAGGATTTTCGTGACCGGCAGTTTTTTCAAATCGCTCACTTGCCACGCGACCAGGGTGCCATTCCAAGCGGTAGTTATAAACCTTGCTGGTTTCCTGACCACCTCCGATCTTTTCTCGCGTCCGCGTTTCCACTTCTTCGACCCATTGGTACATTTCTACGGTTCGGCGCAGATGAATGAGTTTTTGCGGAGTTGGCAATAAAGGGTCACTTAGTTCCGATCGCGATTCGGCAAGTCCGGTGAGGTGCACCAGTTTGTCGTTCAGCGTTGAGTCGATCGATTCGATTTGTGGGATCGTAACCACCACCTGAGCCGCTTCGTTCAAACCGCGGGCTCGATGGATCGTGCGATATTCGTTCCAAGAGAGCAAAATCACGGAGCCAGGAATCATCAAGATTCCGATGAAAACGCCGACGAATGAACTCATAACACGTGATATAAATCCAGTCGATTCCGTTTTCGTGAACGAGGTCACCATGATTTACAAGCGAATTAATCGCGTCTCCCGGGAATAATTTTCAGATCTAATTTTTTCTCGCCACGCATAATGGAAATCGAAGTTTCCACGCCCGGCTTAACGGCTTCAATGGCATACGTGTAATCGTAAATGTTTTCCAGCGTTTTGCCGCCAAGTTCGACGATCACGTCGCCGCCTTGCAAGCCAGCTTTGTCGGCCGGACTGCCTTTAGTAACTCCAGAAATCAAAACACCTTTGACCTCACCGCCGTAATCGGGGATCGACCCGATATAAGCGCGCATATTGGCACGAGGTTTGGCTTCGGCGGTGGCGACCGCTGGCTGAACAAATTCAGGCCGCTCGGCATCCAGGGTCAAACCTCGGGCAATGAGTCCCATTAGTTTGGCAACTCTTGCCATATCTTCATAGTTCAGTTTTTCGGGAGTATCACGGGGTGTGTGGTAATCTTCATGAGACCCGGTAAACGCTGACAAGATCGGAACACCGGCTTGGTGAAACGAAGTCGCGTCGGTCGGTAATTGGGTGTCGTTGCTAAGTTTTAGCGCCAGGCCAACGGCAGCGTTTTTTTCCGCCGCTTTGGACCAATAAGGCGACGACGAAATACCGTGGAGAATCAATTTGTCTTTATAACGCCCCACCATATCCATATTTAGATTGGCCACAATGCTGGGGTAAATTGAATTGGAAACAGCTCCTGCTTGAACATTGAGTGGGTTGCTGCCGCCGGCCCGTTGACTCGTTGCTTGGTTGGCCAATTGTTGTTGCCAAGCCTGAACAAAATGTTTGGAGCCGTGAAGCCCTAGTTCTTCGCCCGACCAAGCGGCAAACAAGATGTCGCGTTTCATGGCAAGTTTGCCAACCTTTTTCTGCTGAGTTAAGTATTCAGCGATTTCTAACATTGCGGCCACACCCGAAGCGTTGTCGTCCGCTCCATAGTGAATATTGCTGGATTCGTTGTCACGGGCCAACGAGTTGCCACTGCGTCCGATGCCCAAGTGATCAATATGTGCACCGATTACAATCGCTTCGGCGCTGGGTTGGTCGCCCGCTTGCAACCGACCAACGATATTGCGACCTTGTCCGACTACTTGTTGCACATCGATGGTAGCCGACAATTGTAGGCCTTTAATTTCAAATCCCATTTGGGGTTGGCCTGCATCCCATTGGTCTTGAAGTGTCTTGAGATCTTTGTCGATCGATTTTAGCCAGCGCTGTGCCAGTTCGTTGGTAACGCTGATCGCTGCAGTGCTGCCCGCGGCCAACATAAAATCTTTTTCGAGCGGAACCAGCGGTTGCCGCGCGTTGGCATTGGGGCCGTTGACAATAATGACGCCCCGCGCGCCGCGCTCACGAGCATCCATGGCTTTTTTTCGCAAACTAGAATGATATTGGAAATGAATCCGTTGAGCTTCGTTGAGTTGTTCCGGTTGATAACGAAACATCAAAACCCATTTGTCTTTGACGTCCAGGTGCACGTACGAATCGTATTCCGGTTGATCGCCATCGGCCGGAGCGCAGATGCCATATCCGGCAAAAACAACCGATGAAGCAGCGATCTCGCCAGTTTGCGAAAAGGTCAACGGCAACCAATCTTGATCGATTTGCCAAGCGTCCGAGCCGCTCTGCAAATTGTTTTGTGGGCCCAATTTTGCTCCGCCTGGGAATTCAAATGCTTGAAACCAGGTGTTGTTGTCGCCAGCCGGTTTTAATCCGAGGTAATCCAAATAAGCGGCAACGTATGCGGTGGCGCGGCGTTCACCCGCACTGCCCGAGGCGCGGCCTTCCAAAATCGGATGGCACAAATAATCGACATGCTTCATCAAGTCCAACCCGCGGAAATCGGGTTGCGTTAGCTCGGCCACTTCTCGCCCCGCCCCCTGCCCCTCGACATCTTCGGCTGCAGGTGGTGCGGTGTCTGACAATCCTAGAGCAGCCATTGCAGCCGCGTGATTCCATGTTCCGCGATAGATTTGCGAGTTGCTGCGGGAACTCGGTTCATGTCGCGTCGAAGTCCAGGCAATTCCTGTTCCGTCAGGCGTAAATGTCGGCAAACCGTCAAAGCCTTCGGTGTACGTGACTCGCACTGGAGGCGATTTGCCTTGAGAGTCAATCAAGTACAATTCAAAATTTGCAAATCCATGCCGATTCGTAGCAAAGATCAAATACTTACCCGATGGATGAAAATAAGGCGCCCAGGACATCACGTCCATTTTGGTTAGTTGTTGTTGATTCGAACCATCGACATCCATCGACATAATTTCGGCAACGTCGCCTTTACCCGAAAACCGACGCCAACAGATTTTTTTTCCGTCCGCCGAAAAGAACGGCCCACCGTCATAGCCCAACACATTTGTCAAGCGACGGACATTTGTGCCGTCAGCATTCATCAAATAGATGTCCAGTTGGTACGAAGCATCTTCGGCGAATTTGGCCGCTTGTTCTGCAGTCATTGGTTCCGTGAACGCGTGTCGATTGGACGAAAAAGCGATCAGCGTCCCGTCAGGTGAATAGCTGCCCTCGGCATCATAGCCGCGTTCACGCGTCAACGGCGAATACGTTTTAGAAGTCCGGTCGTAAGCGAATAGGTCGAAACTTTCGTCGTAGTCCCAAGCGTAACGGCGCTGTTGTCCGGCCTCGCGTAGCGCCAACTCCTCACGCTGTTTCTCACGCGCCTGAGGATCTTCGTGGGTCGATGCGAACAAAACGCGGTTGTTGTCGGGATGAATCCAAGCACAGGTGGTTTTGCCATGTCCTGGCGACACGCGTTCGACATCGCCCGTTTCAATATCTAACAAATAAATCTGATAAAACGGATTTTCTGGATCGCGTTCGCTTTGGAAAACCATCAGCGAACCATCCTGGTTGTAATACCCTTCCCCGGCACGTTTGCCCGTCAACGTTAGCTGTGTGACATTGGCGATAAACTGGGGCTCTTGGCTGACGAGACCTGGAGGATCGGGCAGCATGCCTTGTCCCCAAACAGGAGTCGAGATGGCCAAACTGCATGCCAACATAAAAATACAGGTGGCCAAAATTGGGTTTTTTCTTCGCCAAACAATAGAAATCTGCACTTGGGATGAGCGAGATTCAACGAAATTCATCAACATTACGAACCTTTCCTATGACCTTGAGCGCAGTCAACTCAAGTTGCAACGAGCAATTTGAACACGGTTATCTAGTTCTAGCGGCAACGTCTAAAAACCGCACCAACGACTTAATAACATGGCAACGGCAAAAAAACACGGTGTGCGATTTTCGACTTCTTTCATGAACTAACGATGATGCGTCAAATTTACTCAGCCACAAGTTGCGAGACTTGGGGCGGCTCAAACGTTTCATAATTATTAAGAAAGATGTCGCAACAAGGGACATTTTTCCGCGGTCGCATGGATAACTTCTCCATTTTGCCGAAAAAAGATGATGGAATCCAGCCCAAGCAATGCCGAAGCGACAAAGTTCAAATGAAATTCAAAAGTCCGACAGGCATCATTTGGCCGGTTTAAACTGGTGTTTTGCCGAGTTTCGTTACATCATCGCAAGATTGTCGGTTTACAAGCCGCGGGTCCTGTGACAAATTAGCTTGAATCAAATCAAAACTGAGTTTTTACTTTTCGATAGTGATCGGGTACAGCTATGGCTATTTCAATCGCCAAAAAAATGTATGACTGTTGTGTAATGGGTGCCGGGCCTGCTGGTTCCACGGTTGCTGCATTGGTGGCCGAACAAGGCTATTCGACGATCTTGCTGGAACGTGAGAAGATGCCGCGGTTTCATGTGGGCGAAAGCCTGATGCCGGAAACCTATTGGGCTTTTGAGCGACTGGGGATCTTGCATGAGATGGACCGGGTGGCATTCACTCGAAAAAACGGTGTACAGTTTGTTTCCTCTGATGACAAAGAGACAATGCCCTTTATCTTTTCGGAATTCGACGATCGCGATTGCGCTTCTACATGGCACGTCGAACGCTCTAAATTCGATCAACTGCTCTACGATACGGCCTACAACCGCGGCGCTGCAGTGCATGATGAAACCCGTATCCTCGATATTGATCTGAAGAAATCTTCGCCTCATCGCGTAATTGTTAAAACCGCCGAAGGGAAAGACCAAGATATTTCCGCGCGTGTCATCGTCGATGCCACAGGACAGCAGTCGATCATCGCCAATCGTTTAGAACTACGCGAAATGTATCCTGATCTGCGAAAAGCTGCGATTTGGTCGTACTTTGAAAACGGCAAGCGCAACGGCGGCAGCAATCCAGAGGTCACCTGCATTTTGCACACGAAATCCAAAGATGCTTGGTTTTGGTATATCCCATTAGCAAATGGTACCGTCAGTGTCGGTTTGGTGGGCGATAATGAATTTGTACTCAAGCGCGGCGGCAGTCCAGAAGAGCGGTTCCGTACCGAGATGGGAAATTGTCCCGGATTGAAGCGACGGCTGGTCGATGCCAAATGTGTCAGCCGATACCATGTGGCCAAAGAATTTTCGTACACCACCAAACAACAGGCCGGAGACGGCTGGGTCTTGGTTGGCGACGCGGCAGGTTTCATTGACCCGATTTATAGTTCAGGTGTATTTCTGGCGCTCAAGTCTGGTGTCGCCGCTGCGGAATCGATTTGCAGTGCTTTGGCGGCAAACGATTTGTCGGCCAAACGTCTCGGCAGTTGGTGTCGCGACTATGAAAACGGAGTTTCGTACATTCGCAAATTGGTTCGCGCCTTTTATAACAAGCCGTTTAGTTTTGGTGAATTCATCCGCGAGTATCCGCAACATAAAGGCAATTTAGTTGATCTATTGGTTGGCAAAGTATTTGACGGTCAACCCGGAAAAATCTTCGAAGACATGGATCCCTGGATCGAACGCATCAACCAAAGCGTTGCGGTATAGTAATACTCGATTTTAGAGCGATTGCGCTCAATCGGTAATAACACATTAGCGCGAATGCCCTCAATCGCTTAACTGCAAGTCAAGCGTTCCTTGCCGGCATCGTCATCGCCTCGACACGTAGTCGTCAACGGCAAGCCGAAGCGGGTTTTGCTGCATACGACTTGGTCATTGGGCAAGACGGAGCCAGCAAAACTCGCGCAGGCGACGGCGCTCTTGTTTTAACGCTTGTAATTCAAAACGGGCTCTTCCAGGAATTTAGTGGTAATAACGATTTAACCACGAATTACACGAAATACACTCATGACGGATTCGGGTCGCGTAAGCCTGATTGCAGAGAATCGTCCGCAAGATTGAATTCGACTCGACAGGCACTTTCGCGAAGGTCACACAGAGTGGATCCAGTAGCTTCACCAATCGTAGCCAATCGACTCGCGTAACCTGATGCCCGTATAATCCAAGTCGATTGCAAGATAACGCACCGAGAAAAAAACTTATCTGGGGTTATTACAATCGAATCATCGCCAGCCAGCCACTAAAATTCCTGGACAACTTCAAAACTAATTAGAAAACGCCTTTGTAATTCTGCGAAAGTAAATCCAGCTCAGTACTAAGCAAGCCATTGAGACACAAATCGTCAGCCAACTAAACTGCACGAGCCAATCTAACATGTTGCTCGAACCCGACGTCAATTGATTGCCGGAAAACAAGTTGCGAGCAATCATTACCCCGACATAACCCAAATAGCCCGTGGCGTCGACCAAATACATTAAAAACCCGATATTTCCACGCTCGCGAGTCATCGCCAGCATCCGTTCGAGAACGGTCGTATGAAACGCCACATAAGGCAAATACAGACCCAGGCCTAGCAAAACCATAAACCAAAAACCTGAGAGTTGTTCGTATTGCAGCCCAATCAATGCGGCCGACAACAATATAAATCCACCGGCACAGGTTCCCAGTGAAACAAAAAAAGCGATTCGGTTGTTTGTAATTAAAACACCACTGCCATTTATCAATAGCACACCTGCGGCAACCCACATCTCAGTTTGTGTAAACGTCGCTGCAGGCGTGTTGCGATCCAAAGCCTGCCAAATTTCAGGCTGAAAATCTGCGCGAATACTTCGCAAAATCGTGACCAACAAGTACACCACGACCAACCACAGAATTCCCCAGCTGTATTTGTACATGAATGTCCAGCGATCTTGGCGAGTCATGGGCGTTCTCAACGCGCGGGCCGCAATATCTTGTTCATTGGGTGGCGGAATTTTAGTGAGCATCCAGGTGAACACGAGCGCTGGCAATAGAAAAATTGCTCCGGCTGCGGCGGGCATCCAAGTTTCGGGAACGCCTTGCGCTAACAACCACCTCCCCACCGACTTGGTGACGCCGTCGGCCAAAATAAAACTCGCACACAATCCGGCCGTTAGTGCTTCGGTTAAGCGACGGCCTTCTAAAAAACCCAAGACCAGCCCAAAAACCATTCCTAGTGGTAAGCCGTTGAGAAACAAGGCGACGATATTCCAAGGGGCTGGCAACCAACCAAATAACACCAAGGCCAATAATGCCATGCAGATCAACCACAGGATCGTATTCCCGCGTCGTTCCGGAGCCAATTCTGCAATGAATTTGATTCCCCAAAATTTGGAGATCGTATATCCAATCACTTGAGCCGTAACCAAAATTACTTTGTAGTCGATCTCAAACAATGATTGATTGGAGAAACTGGCAGCCGTGAACGGTTTGCGAAACGCGTACATGCAAAAGTAGCAACCAAATGCCGCCACGATGGCCCATAGCGGCGCCAACCAAGGAAATCGATTAAAAAGCTGAACGAAAGCGGATCGCGCCTGCGGGATCGAAGAACTTTGGCTCATAGGCATCACGATTTGGGACCAGATTGGAACGGCCATTTTGTGTATGACGTCAGGCTTAAACTCTGCGTTACTATAACAAGTAGAATGCACAACTTGTTGAGCTACGGCCGAATCAGGCCACAACGTTATGTCAACCGCATTGAGAATTGATGAAGACCAAGTTAAAAACCAAGTCGGTTGGATCGGATTCGCGCGATTGACCCTTGGCAGTCATGGGCTTTCAATGTTACTTTCTTGAAAACGAGTCAAGGGAATCGATTGAATAGCGGGAGCAATTGCAAAAATGTCGGAACGAATCGTTGCTGTGGTTGGGGCGGGAATTGTCGGGCTTGCTCATGCCTGGGCGGCTGCAAAACGCGGCCATCAAGTCCACGTTTTTGAACGAACCGCTTCACCTCAGGGCGCTTCCATCCGCAACTTTGGAATGGTTTGGCCAATTGGCCAACCGTTCGGGCCGGCACACGATTTGGCGTTATGGAGCCGAGGACTATGGCAAGAAGTGGCCGAGGAAAGTGGGATTTGGTTGAATCCGTGCGGCTCGTTACACGTTGCTCACCACGATGACGAAATGTCTGTCTTGGAAGAATTTGCGGCGGCCAGTCGGCAGTCGAACTGTCCACGTCAACTATTGACCGCCGATCAGGTCACCCAACGTTCTCCCGCTGTTCGCCGCGAGAATCTGCGCGGTGGACTTTGGAGCGAGACCGAAATGGGCGTGAATCCGCCCGCCGCAATTCAAGGCTTGGCACGCTGGTTGGCGACTTGGTCGAACATCCATTTTCATTGGTCGACAGCCATACAGCATGTCACGCCATTGTCATACGGGTTGGTTGAATTGGTTGATCAACGAGGTGAAAAATATCATGTCCAACGTGTGGATATTTGCAGCGGCGCAGACCTGCAGAACTTGTTTCCGGAGTTGTTGCAATCTGCAGCAATGCGATTGTGCAAATTACACATGATGCGAACGGTATCACAGCCAAGCCAGTGGAGAATCGGGCCGCATTTGGCCAGTGGATTGACTCTGCGGCACTACTCAAGTTTTGCGAACTGTCCGACGTTGCCACAACTGCAAAAAAGAATTGCCGAACAAGAACCACGGTTAGATCAGTACGGCATCCATGTCATGGCCTCGCAGAATGAACATGGCGAGATTATCCTCGGCGATTCCCACGAATATGATGCTCAGATCGAACCGTTTGACAAAGTGGAAATAGATGAACTAATCCTTCAGGAGTTGCACAAAATTTTTGATTTTCCCAACTGGAAAATTGGCCAGCGTTGGCACGGAATTTACGCCAAACTTACTGGACAATTGTTTTGGTCGGCCCAGCCCTTTCCGAATTGTCATTTAGTTACCGGATTGGGTGGTAACGGCATGACGCTTTCGTTAGCCGTGGCCGAATCGCGGTGGGCCACACAGGCCACTTAGTCACAACGCAGTGCAATCAGGCGGTGCAACACACATCAAGTTGCGTTGGTTCGATGTTGTTAACCATGCGAACGAACGCGGCGACACAACAGCGCGCCCAGGCTGATGAGCCCCAGGACTGCCATCGAATTTGGCTCGGGGATTCCCGTTGGCCCGAAGACAAAATTATTGGTTGTCGATAATCCTCCACTCGAAGCAAACGTGCCGAGAAACTGAAAGGTCGTGGGGTCATAGCGATTGATGATGCCTTGACCAAAGCTGCCGACGTACAACAGTCCATCGGAACCGAGCTGCAGGCCTTGCGGCGTTCCGATGGTAATTGCATCGCCGAGGAAAGTCCCATTGGCACTGTAGCGTTTAATGCGTTGACTGTTAAAAGCACTGACCAAAAAATCGCCGTTCGGAAGAAATAGATTGTCCAGGGGTCCATTCAAGGCTCCACTGCCGGGAGCCACAAAGTTGCCCAAAAATGCCCCCGACGTACCATCATATTTTTTAATTGAACCATCGCCCCAACTGCTGACGTAAAAATCACCCGCAGTATCCCAACTCTGCCCGTCGGCACCGATGATGCCCAAGGCAAAATTGTCAATAAAAGCCCCGGAATTAGCGTCAAATCGCGCCACTCGATTGCCGGCAAAGTCGCTGACATATAAATGTGAACCGCGAAAATTTATTTCGGCCGGCCAATTCATCCCGGGTGTCGCGAACACACCGAGGAAGTCCCCGGTTTGGCCGTGGTATTTCAAAATATTATTCGAGCCATTGCTCGCCACATACAGATTTCCGTCCGGGCCAAATGCAATGCCTTGTGGATCGCTGAGACCTCCGGCACCGGCGGTCACAAACTCGCCTAAAAATTGGCCTGTGTCTCCATCAAACCGATACACCGCATTACGACTCGCCGCACTCACGAACAGGTCTGATTGTTGTGCCATCACAACTCGCGGAACACTTGTTGTGCCAAACATTAAGCAAACGACTAACAGCCCTAGTATTTTCATACGCATAATTATTTTCTCGCCAGTGCCTCAAACTTAAGAAACATTCCGTGTGAGCATCGCAGCAACCTTCGGCCTGATGCTCGTATGTTTCACTGTATGATGCCGCGAAAGGAGCAGCTATAAAATTCTTGCCAAAACAAATTGGTAGATTTATTTTTAGTCGGCAAACTTTCGCTCCTGCCAGCAATCGCGGCTAGCTGTCAAACTTTCGCTCCTGCCAGCGAGTTGGCTAGGGGGCGGCTGTCGTAGCGCGCAGGAATGATCGCGGCTAGCTGTCAAACGTTCGCTCCTGCCAGCAAGCTGGCTAGGGGGCGGCTGTCGTAGCGCGCAGTAATGATCGCGGCTAGCTGTCAAACTTTCGCTTCTGTCGGCAAGGCGGTCGTGGCCGCCGGTGTTTCACCGGCGGCGT
>JBGSMY010000092.1:0-4534 GCA_041739975.1 Pirellulaceae bacterium | reverse complement strand
CTTTTCACTACACTAGGGGCTTGCCAAAAATCGCGCTCCAAAAAAACCTCCCCGCCCCACTTCCGAATACATAGGGGCTTGTCCCCGCGATCCTTCTGTTTTTCACTACACCAGTGGCTTGCCACAACGCGCGCCCAAAACAACCATCCCGCGCCCCAACCAATCCATAGCGGCTTGCCCCCACAATTTTTTGATTTCAACTACATCAAAGCACTTCAAAAAAACCTTCCCCGCGCCTCTGCCGATAGTTAGCCCCCCCCCCCCCCACGCGATCCTTCCGTTTTTCACGAAAACAGACTCCAACCCAAAAAAATTAAAAATAACCTATTGACCCGTATCATTTACGAGAGTAGATTTACTGTACTAAACGACAATGCCTCCGCAGCTTTAAAAAGGAGTCAACCAAATGGCGACGACCAAGATGGGTAAGGTTCAGCTCAAGATCATGGGGGTCTTGTGGAGTCGCGGCCAAGCCACGGCTCGCGAAATTACGGACGAGTTGAATCAGCTCGAGCCGATCGCCCACAGTACCGTGCAAACGCTTTTGCGTGGATTAATGGAAAAACAAGCTGTCGCTTATGAACAGCAAGGACGAACCTTTGTCTTTCGCCCGTTGGTTCGCGAAGAAAAAGTGCGTGTCAGTGCCACTCGCGACCTGATTAGCCATGTTTTCGACGGCAGTGTCAAAGAGTTGATCTCGCACTTACTGACCAATGAACGTGTATCGCGAAAAGAACTCGACGAGATAAAAAATCTGATCGACGAACACCAGCAGAAGAAATAATTTCATTCGACGTTTTACACCAGCAATATCCTAATCCACATGTAGTCCGCCAAAATTTCGAGGTGACCTATGGAGCGAGTCCTGGAAACATCCGTGCAGTGGTCGAGTTGGCTTTCGCAGCTAGGTTGGCTAGTTCTGATCCAATCAACGATTGTCTTGCCAACGGGTTTGGTGTTGGCCAAGGTTTTTGCTCACCGCGGCAGTGCAATCGAGTCGGTGATTTTGCGAGCAACCTTGGTGTTGACAGTCGTTTGTCCGGTGCTGTCGTTGGCAATTCGCGGCTCGGATTGGCGGCTGGAAATTATCGATTTACCCTCAGCTTACGCAGCTATTGATGTGCTAGAAAAAACGGATGAGCCGGTGTTGAAGGTGCCAGAGCCGATCGTTTTGAATCCGCCGAAAATAGAAACGAGTGTCAGCGCCGAAACTTTGGATCCCGTAATCATCTCGCGCCAGTCGGCTGATCACGATCAGCAATTGCCGGAGCCAGCGCCTTGGGCGACTGCAGATCAAGACCGCCATCTGGCGGCGGCACTTCCAACCGACGCCGAATCGATTGCCGCTAACCGCGTTGGGACAAATTCGACGCGGCGCGTTAGCGTGGCCGGTTGGTTGTATATAGTGCTTTCGGCTTTTTGGGTATTGGTGGCGCTGGTCATGGTGTTGCGTTTGGGGCGTGGACTGGTGGCGCAGAAGGCATTGCTCCGACACACTTATCCGCTGAACGTCCAAGATAAGTCGATCGTAAAGGAAATCTCGGATCAATTTCAAATTCGCTTGCCGATTGTTCGTCGGCATCCAGCATTGGCTGGGCCCTGTTTAGTTGGACTGAGTTCACCTTGGATATTGTTGCCTAGTGAAAATACTGATTCGGGTGCGATGCGGCGAATTCTGCTGCATGAAATTTGCCATCTCAAACGGGGCGATTTGTGGTGGAATCTAGGGCAACGCGTTGCTTTATCGTTGTTATTCTTTCAGCCATTGTTATGGCGATTGATCCAGCGACTTGAGGCCACGGCAGAGAATGTCTGCGACGATTTTGTACTTCAAGGCGACGGCGATCGCGCCAGTTATGCTGCTCAATTATTTGAGTTGGCAGCGAGCAATGTGACGGAAGCTTGGGGGCCAAGTATTGCCTTTTTGGGAGTGAAGCGAACATTGTTAAAAGGGCGGATCGAAAGAATCCTGAATGCCAATCGAATTCTGCATCGTGGCCTGAGCCCCCTTGGTTGGACGCTAATTGGTTTGATCATTCTTCCCGTGGGATTGTTGTCTGCAACAATGCAGGGATCGAATTACACGGCGCAGAGCGGCGAGTTGGTTGCGAAAGAGTCTTCGCAGGCGGCAATCGTAGAAGACGAGCAAATGATTGTTATCGCTGGGCGAGTAATCGATCCTTCAGGCCAACCTGCCGGCGGTGCAAATGTAGTCGTTCGTTTGCGGTACCGTTATGCGTTTCAGTGGCCAAGCACTTTGGGCCTTAATCAATTGGATTTGGCGTCCACAACATCGGCAACGGATGGCAGTTTTCAATTGTCGTTCCCCCAATCGGAGTTGGTTGCTTCGGGCATGGGTGGAATCGAAAAGTCACAGAACTACGTAGTAATTGCTTCAAAACCGGGATTTGGTGTTAGCTGGAAATCAGCGGATGAGTTTCCATCGGCTTCTGCAGACAACCCCGGGCACTTTGCTGGAGTAGATTTAGCGCTTGCTCCGGACGAAACCAAACTTTTGATCACGGTCAAGGATTCTGACGGCCGGCCGGTTGTTGACGCTACCTTGTTTTCCGAAGGTATTCATCAAATTAAACCAGTTCACGTCAGTGGTATGTTTAAGACTTGGACAAATTGGGAGCAGTCCCAAGGTAAATTTCAATCAAGCCTATTGGGCTGGTCACAGGAATTTGGCCAAACGGATGCCAACGGTCAACTTTGTATAAACGAGATTGGTGACGACCGTTTAGTCCATTTGGTCATCCGGCATCCCGAATATGCCACAGAAAGATTCCGTCAAGCCACTGTAGTGGTGTCAGCAGCGAAAAACCAAGAAACCACAAGCGTCCCCGATGCAACTTCAATGATTTTTGGGGCTGAATCGACCATCGAACTTCAACCCGATATTGATATCCAGGGTGTTGTTGTCGATCGAAAGACCAAAGAACCGGTAGCCGGAGTATTGTTGGTCAGTCGGGAATTGGCAGGGCAATTCCGGCAATGGAATACTCATGTTCAAGCGATTTCCGATGACCAAGGCCGATTTCTGATGTCGGGCATGGGGCGCGGTGCTGGAAATGTAATTGTCGCGATTCCGAAAGATGGTCTTCCATACTTCATGAAACAAATCAGGTTGCCCGACTCTTCCAATGTTGAAGCACAACCCATTACGATTGAACTTGACCGCGGAATTATGATTCAAGGTCGAGTGACGGAACTGGAAACCGGAAATCCCATTCGTGATGCCAGCGTTCACTATTTGGGCTATGCCTCGAATCAACATTTTGCAGACTTGCCCTCATTCAGGAACGAGATTCCAAATGATGTTTCAAATCGATATGTAACGAATGCTGATGGTGACTTTCAGGTTATTGGTCTACCTGGACTGGGGGTGGTTGGATTGAGCGCGGTTGGCAACCATTCTTTCTACCCAAAGGGACAAGGAATCAACTCGCTTGACGCGAGGCTGAGGACTCCAGGCAGCAGAAAAGTCTGGGATTTCAATCTTTACATTGGTCAATCGAAACATACCGATCTACCGAAATTTTTGACCGCAGTTAAAACAGTAGAAATTGGCGACCAAGAAAATATGGCGACGGTAGATTTTTCTATAACTCGAGAGGGTACGAGGTCGTTTTTGATTCGCGATTCTGACGGAAATCCATTAATAAATACGGTAGCGTTTGGATTGCGGTCGCGCCATGGTGAACATGTTTCGGTAACGGAACCTCAAGCCACGATAACGGGGTTATTGGCAGGTGAAAGCCGGTTGGTTCGAATCGAACATCCCGCATCTGGATTGGCACGGATTGTGGAAATGAGTGCCGCACCCGATGGCGGTCAACCCGGTGCTCTGGACATCGTTACACTTGTGCCTCAGTCCAAGGTATCAGGTCAGTTGGTTGATGAGCAAGGTAATCCAATTGCCAAAGTTCAGATCATGGTTCAATGGGGCGATCAAAGTTTAAACAATCCGACGACCGATGCGGAGGGGAAATTCGAATTCTCGGCGCCAATGGGCACGAAGTATCGCATTAGTTGGAAAAGTGACCATGGAATTGCGAATATTTCGAACGGATTAGAGGTTTTCGGATCCGAACGTATCGAACTTGGTAAACTGGTTGCCAATCGGAAAAACGTCGTCGAGCCAAAGCGAGCGCCGTTAAAATAAAGCCGTGTCCCTCACTCGATGAACAAACAATGACAACCAACGGCGTCAACCAACCGGTACCTCTTACCTTTGGGCAACTTTGGTTGAAATGACTTGGTTTGGGATTACTGTAGCTGCCGCTGTTAATGTAGCTGCCGCTGTCCTCAGCGGCAGTTCGGTTGCGTTTTTTGGTCATCAGACTTTGCTCCCCTGCCAGCTCGCTGGCAGGGAGCAAAGTTTGGCAGCTATACCGCTCGCTTAACAAACCAACACTAGAACACTTCGCCCCCTGCCAGCTCGCTGGCAGGGGCGAAAGTTTGACCGCTAGGTGCGTGTCGTAGCTGCCGCCATCCACATCGGTAGTTTTATTTTGGCATCCCATTCCCC
>JBGSMY010000073.1:0-23355 GCA_041739975.1 Pirellulaceae bacterium | reverse complement strand
TCGTCGGGCCCCCCCGAGATCTTTGACAGCGCCCCGACGGAAATAGCCGGCGAGCCAAGCGAACTCCTACGGGGCGCTGACAAGGTACTTTTGAAGTGACGTTGTTTAGTGAGAAACAGAAACATCCCCGGGACAAGCCCTCGGGTATTTCCACCTGTGTAGTGAAAAACAGAAACATCCCCGGGACAAGCCCTCGGGTATTCACGGGTCAAGCTATCGAAGTCAACGCCGGTCAAAACGCGGGATTTCAAAATTTTCTTCCCCACCCAATTTAGACCAAAACAGATCGATCCCTTTATGGTGCGAAGACAGGCACAAAGTTCAACGGGATCTGCAAGATGATTCCACCCATGGCTGCACCAAACTCGGGGCCCGCTTCACTGCTGGACCAACTGCCGTCAGCCGATTGGCTATTAACCAATTCATCGCGAATTTTGGGATACCACGCATTCCAGTGTTCACCACCGGCATGCCACATCGCTTGCACGGCATAATAATGCGAATAGAAATAATGTCCGCTAGTCGATTGCCCGGTACGTTTCAAATTGGCCAACGCCTTCTCAACGTGTTCACCGTCGTAGATACCGGCACTATACAGTGAAGTGACGCCGGCGGCAGTCATCGCAAACGTGGTGTGTCCCCCGTCGCGAGTGTATCGAAAACTACCATCGCGACTTTGACTCTTTTTGACATAATCAATACACTTTTCGCGGACGTCATCGGGGACATCAATTCCCGCATCGCGCGATCCGCGCAGCGCCATGATTTGACAAACCGTGATCGATAAATCCGCATCGGATTTGACCGGTTGATATCGCCAACCACCGGCATCGTTCTGTGTGCGGCAAGTCAGCTCAACTGCTTTTTTCAGTTTCTCGGCAATATCAGCCCGTTGCGTCATGCCATAGGCTTGAGACAGGAACAGCATTGCAAACCCGTGGCCGTACATGTTCTCGTGCACCAAGTTGTCTTGCCGGGCAATATACCCTTCGTTGTTCACTTGTTTTAATATGAACTCGACGCACATGTCGATTGATTTTCCGAATCGACCATGACCGGGCGTGCTGCCGCTGCACATAAGCGCCAGTCCACCTAGACCGCAGGTTGCGACGCCGGCCGCGTATCCGCTGTTGCCGAATGCACCGCGATTGCGTCCCGATTTAACTTGGCGACTTACCAAAAAATCCAACGATTTGTCGATCGTTCGTCGCGCTTCGGGAGTTATCAATTCAGCCGGAGATTTTTCGTTGGGAGATGATTTGCGATCCCAAGCATTTGCCAACGGTTGCCAGGACAGCGCAGCCCATGTTCCCAATCCCGATGCCAACAGCCATCGATGAAAACTTCTGCGATCCATGGTGGGACTCTCAATCTTGGTTGTCGTGAATGTTTGCGCCGTCAATGCGATAGCTATTCTACGTTATTTCCGCTCAGTATTGCGATCCGTTTGCCACGCGAACGGGTTAGTCGCGCTGTTTAGTCGCGGCGGCAACATAATTATCGTAAGATTTTCTGGTACAAAAGTCAAAATTACTGCAAATTCCCCATTAAACGAGATAGCAGATTGACCTTGACCGCAATATTCTCATAATCGAAGCCAGCTTAATGTTTGTGCCTATCGCGCCGGTTCCCAGGGGAGTACGGAAACCAATGAGTGAGACTATGATTGCCATCGAACAATTGACGGTTAATACCATTCGTACCCTATCCATGGACGCGGTGCAAAAAGCCAATAGCGGCCATCCAGGTACGCCGATGGCGCTGGCCCCGGTGGCCTACCAGTTGTGGGCTAACCATTTAAACTATGCCCCCAATCAACCACATTGGCCCGCGCGAGACCGTTTTGTGCTTTCTTGCGGCCACGCTTCGATGTTGTTGTACTCGTTGCTGCATTTGGCACAAGTCAAAAAATCGGACGGAGCTGACGAACTATCGGTTCGACTGGACGACATCCGCAACTTTCGGCAATGGCACAGTCCCTGTGCGGGACACCCTGAATTCGGAGAGGTCACCGGCGCCGAAACAACAACGGGACCATTGGGACAAGGCGTGGCCAACAGCGTTGGAATGGCGATCGCTGCCCGCTGGTTTGCGGCGCGTTACAACCGACCCGGCTACGATCTTTTCGACTACCACACCTATGTAGTCTGCAGTGACGGTGATTTGATGGAAGGGATCGGCAATGAAGCCGCATCTCTCGCCGGACATTTGCAATTAGGCAATCTCTGCTGGATCTACGATGACAATAAAATCACCATCGAAGGCAGTACCGATTTAGCTTACACCGAAAACGTTGCTGCTAAATTTGAATCTCTCGGATGGCGGACGGTCACCGTGAATGATGCTAATAATTTGCAGCAATTAGGAGCAGCCCTGGCCAACGCCAAATCAGGCGACGACCAACCGCTAATGATTATCGTGCGTAGCGTTATTGGATATGGCGCGCCCAATAAACAAAATACGGCGGCGGCTCACGGCGCGCCACTGGGCGCAGATGAAATTCGTCAAGCCAAACAATTTTACGGCTGGCCAGCGGATGAATCTTTTGTTGTACCGCCCGAAGCACTGGAACATTTCCGTGAAACACTGGGCAATCGCGGTCAACAGAACCATAAGAACTGGACGGCCCGGTTTGCCGAATATAAAAACGCTTATCCACAATTGGCCACAGAATTAGAGCTCATCTGGTCCGGTCAATTGCCGCCGGGTTGGGAGCAAGCAATTCAGAGCTTTGATGCCAGCGGCAAACCGACTGCCACGCGCAATTGGTCGGGCAAAGTGCTTAACGCTGTCGCGGCCCAAGTTCCTTGGTTGATCGGCGGGTCGGCCGATTTGGCCGAGTCCAATAAATCGTTAATCGAAAATAACACGGCAGGGCATTTTTCGGCTAAAGACCCGGCAGGTCGCAATTTCCATTTTGGCGTTCGCGAGCACGCGATGGCCGCCATCTGCAATGGGCTGTCACTCAGTGGCTTGCGATCGTATGCCGCTACTTTTTTTGTCTTTACCGATTACATGCGTTCGTCCATGCGACTGAGCGCTTTAATGCGGCGACCCGTTCTGTACTTATTGACACACGATTCAATCGGTTTGGGTGAGGACGGACCCACGCATCAACCAATCGAACACTTGGCCGCTTGCCGGGCTATCCCCAACCTCCTGGTCATGCGGCCGGCCGACGGCGCTGAAACCAAATTCGCTTATATCGCATCACTTCGCAATAAACAAAGTCCGATGGCGTTGGTATTAACTCGTCAAAACGTCCCCACCTACGACCGAACCGTGTGTGGCGATGCGGCGGGTACATTGCAAGGTGGCTATGTATTATGGCAACCGCAAGAAAAGTTCGATGTGATCTTGATCGGCACGGGCAGCGAAGTGCAAATCTGCTGGGATGCCGCACAACAACTTTTGGCAGCGGGGATATCCGCTCGAATTGTCAGCCTGCCGTGCTGGGAGTTGTTCGATGAACAAACTTTGGAATACCGCGAATCGGTGTTGCCGTCGAGTTGTCCGCTACGCATTGCCGTAGAGGCCGGCATTGAGATGGGCTGGCAAAAATACTTGGGCCCTCAAGGCCGTTTCGTCGGCTTATCGAACTTTGGCGCCTCAGCACCCTTTGAGACTCTCTATAAAAAGTTTGGGTTGACGGCTAGTCGTGTTGTGGCTCATGCACAAGAAATGTGCGGCCGGAAATCATAAACAGGCACCGTTAGTTCGACTGAAAATCCATTAAAACCAGAAACTTCGTAAATAGCAGAAACTAGCTAAGCCGGGAAACATCTTATCAGCTAAAATACGATAGTGTTTCAAATCGAATCGCATTGGCCGACACTCGTCTCTATTACCACTTAAGTCGTCGATATGTCAACAAACGAATCGTTGTTAGAGGAAATTCGACGCCTGGGCCCATGGCATCACGATATCCAACTCACCGCAGACCTGAGCACCGGCCGCGCCTTTAGCGAATCGGGAACTGCGGAGCGCGAAGATAATGAAGGTGTTAGTCTACTGGCTCTCCGCGACGAGTTCTTGCAACAAGTGGATGCCATATATCCCGAAGGACTAAAAGGGAAACGGTTCTTGGATTGTGCCTGCAATGCGGGCGGCTATTGCTTTTGGGCCAGGGAACGCCAAGTCGATTTGGCGTATGGCTTTGACATCCGTGAACACTGGATTGACCAAGCCGAGTTTGTTCGCAAACATCGCTCGGTCTTCCCGACCGATCGCATTAAGTTCTCCGTTTGCGACTTATACGACTTGCCCAACAAACAACTGCCGGAATTTGATCTGACCCTATTCAAAGGGATTTTTTACCACTTGCCCGAACCAATTTCCGGGTTGCGGATTGCAGCCAATTTGACTCGAGAAGTGTTGGTATTAAACACCCAGACTTTTTGGGGCTTTCCGGATGGCTTCATGCGCCCGGGACGCGAAGACATTTCGAAATTGATGTCCGGCGCCTATGGACTGAATTGGCGACCAACAGGACCCAATACTTTAATCCCCGTTCTGCGTTGGCTTGGATTCAAAGAAGCAAAACTGCTTTTTCACATGCAAAATGCCAAACGACCCAATCTCGGCAGAATGTCGATCGTCGCGTCAAAAGTACTCGGACGACTCGATCCGTTAAATTGCGAGCGGATTATCTATTCGGACTCCGGCACTTAACTTAGTAAGTACTTAACTTAGTAAGTACTTAACTTAGGGAGTAGTTAACTTAGGGAGTACTTAGCTGTAAGGCATTAAGCACACAGGTTTGTGCCGAAGGCGTATTGGTAGGTGTATAAACAAAGAAATGCCGGTTGACAGCGTCGTTCATCAACCGACATTCTTTTGGCTGTATTGATTTGCGAGACTGTTATCGAGTCTCGCGTAACAGGCCGAAGTGCTTAAACGATTGTCTTAAAATCGGTTCAGTTTTGGCCGTTTGACTTGGGCGTCTGTGATTCTTCTGTTTACGAATAACGTTAAGCGTTCTTTTGTCCGCTGGATTTTTCTCGTGTGAGTGTACGCACGTTCAGAAACTCGCTCTGATTGCTCGAATCGATTGAGGACAATCGATCCAAAATCTACTATCTATTTCTTTGCGGCTGAGTTGAAACGGTTCTGGATGGTCCAGTTGACGCACTTCGAGTCATAATCGAACTTCCGGGCAGTGGTCGTGCCGTTACCGAAGTTGTTTGAGCTGGCTGGCTTGTAACATGCGATTGTCTAACGACCGTTGAGCGGGGAATGGAACCGCTGTCTGCTTGACCGCTGCAACCGCAGTCGGCCGGTGCCGACGATTGATGGCCATCGATCATTGCGCCTTCGTACACCCCGCCTCCGCAACCGCATTCGTCGAAGCTGCCGCATTGGTTGCAAGCTATTCGAGATCCATACAGGCCTCGCAGCAACGTGCCGGGCTGCCAGCAGAACGGCCGACACGGAGTCGCACCACCTACGAATTGATCATCACAGCACGGGTCCTGACAATCAGGCGGCGTGCTGCGCCATTCACCCCAATACACTTCGCCACAACCACCACCGCAAACCAAAGATTTTCTCGCCTGACGCAGCGCGTCGATCGGTCCACCAGGGACCGTTCGTTGGCCAAATCCGCCTTCGCAGTCATAACAACCATCAATTTGACGGCAGCCGAAACCACATCCGCCTGGCGTGCAACAGCCAATTGACGACAACACCAACATTGAACCGAACAATAAAGCGATGTATTTCATGGGCCACCCCAAATTTATCCAGCGACAACAGGCGACTATCACAGGCCCGATCCCATCGACAACGGATTTACCCGCCGCCGTGAAACTGCCACAATGACAGCGATAGTTTGATCTGATGTTGGGGAGTATCGACCAGCCGCGCCCTTACAATCCACAAATTTTGCCCATTGCGAAAAGTTTATCACACTCAAGGATTTCACCCGTGCTAGCAGGTTTTCACAAAACGGTTCGTCCTCATGGACGCCAATCGATTGTGCTTCAACGTTTACCGCTCTCGTCATGTCGTTTGAGCGTTGTGGTGCTTTTGGCGGCAGCCTGTTGGAGCGTTTCTGGCTGTCAACCAACGATTAACAGCACTTTGGTGGGTAGTTGGGAATTAACACAGGCGGAAGATCTCGCCGATCGAGTTGGGCAGTCGGCCAATGAATTGGCAAGCGATGCTGCTAGCGGTCGTTCGAACGTGCCCTCGGACGACCAGCCCCTGGAGTCGCCCATGACTATCCGATTTGGCGGCGACGGCAAACTCGAAACTGCCACCAATATGGGCGGCATTCAATCGCAAAAACAAGGAACTTGGGAGATGAAATCCGCGGGCCCGCCGATGGTGATAGCATTTGTAATTAACGGTCAGCCAGCAGAAACGGAAATTGAGTGGATTGGTAACGATCAGATTAAAATGGTTCCGCCCAACATGGCGGGACTGACGATGAAACTAGTATTCCGCCGACGGCAATCGTCTAACTAAACCAAACAAACGTGACCGCGGTCGTTGGTGTGGAAAATAAATTGTTGAGGAGGACAAGGATGTCAAATTCAATGCGCCAGCCCATCGTGGGCTTTTGTTTAGTTTGTTGTTGGTTATTAAGTTCCGATCATTTGTCAGGCCAGATCAACCAACCCGGGCGATCCACGCAGCCTCCATCGGCTGCGCCACTCAATTCGTCAGCGGGGCAAACCAATCCAATTGTGAAGCCCGCCAATTACAACTTGACTGGGCATTGGGCTGGCGTATCGTACCTAGATGAAACCAAGCTCAAACAAAAGTACGATAGCTTGACCGACCCGGCACAAAAGGAAGCGTTGGTCCGCGCGGCGGAAGCGTTTTTGAGTTTGGTTGTCGCCGTCGAATACAAAGCCAACGGCACGATGGAGAGCGATGTCGAGATGTTGTCAACCGGCGGCGAGGTCGTACGGGAAGTTGTGGTTGGAACATGGCGGGTCGTTGAAACCAAGGGTCTAAAATTGATTGTTGAAATTCAGGAACGGGTTCCCGACAAGACTCCGGAACCAGTACGGAAATTCTTCCAATTTTATGAAGGTGGCGACAACTTGGCGACGCCGATTGAGACGGCGGCCGAGTTGACCGAGTTGAATCCGTTGATTGTTTTTGAACGTTTACCTGCAGCCGTTGTTGCGGAAATGCAAAAGGCACAGCCACCCAAAGTGGATCGGTAATTATTTGATGGATGAAGAACTGCAGCGGGTGCCGCCGCGAATATTCTTGGGCAGCTTTGTGATGATTGCCGGCGGGTACCTCGCGTGTCGCATGACGGAGTTCATTGTCTTTTTCACGGGCGCCAAATTTTTCTGGCCAGAGACTTGGGCGATTTATTTTCGCCAGCGATTGACCGCCGATGACATGGTGGCCCAAGCGGGCACGGTATTTCCGACCCCGTTGGTTTGGTTGTCAATCGCAATTGCCACGATCGGTGCGGTTGCGATTGGCGCGTTCATCTATCGACGGGCACCATTTGGCGCACACGGCCATGTGGTTTTTTTGGCCTTAATCTTGTTTGTCGACTTTCTGCAGCAGTCGATGCAACTTCCCGCCTTGTTGAAATGGATGCCACTCGTGAAAATGGCTGTATATCCTATGGCATTGTTAGCCGGTGCGCGGTGGATGTCGCAGCAGATGCCGCCCGCACCGCTCGATCACGAGAATTCGAATCATTCTGAGCCGCCTGCAGAATAACTATGAACGAAAATCAGCCCTCACCAACGTTAGCTGCCCCTCAAGGCGGACTGAATTGGCGCTGGCTGACTTTAGCCCCTACTTTACTTGTATTGTTGATGTCAATGCTGATGCGGGTCGAGGGTGAACACCAGGTTCATCTGCCGTTTTGGAAAAAACCGCTGCCCCCCAGTTGTACAGCCCAGTTGCTATTTGGAATTCCTTGTCCCAGTTGCGGGATGACTCGCGGCATGATTTCGATGGGACACGGCCATTGGCAACAGGCTTGGCAATTCAATCCTGCGGCGGTGTTCCTGTTTGTGTTTTTAGTGGTTTTGATACCCTGGCACTTGTACCAATTGAGTCGAATTCGTTGCGGTCGGCGTCCATGGGGAAACCTATGGAATTTTAGCCCTTTAATCGTCTTACTGATCGCCATGGTGGCGCAGTGGTTTGTTAAATTGCGATTGTTGGGCGTAATCTAAGGCGTAATCTAATTTGCAAGTCTAAAATCGAATCAGGGTAAAACACTAGCCGATCAAATTCACCGTCGAATTGGTTTTGATGACGGCACACGAATCGGGAAAAGTATGAAAAGCTCGGATTTGCAAGTGTTTTTGGAATGACTGGATATTGATGTAACTTACTCCACCAATTGCAAATCGGCCACTGGTTTCAAATCGATGTGCCAGACCTTCAAATTCGGGTTGATGATCGAATTGTTGGCGGATGGCTAGAAACAGACTGGGTCTAGCAATTTCGCATTGGAAATGAGACTTCCAGTTCCATCGCTGCGGTGTGTTCCAAGTCGAATGATGATCAGACTCGATATTTTGTGTGAACAGACATTCTTGTTTGGGCAGCAATTGATGTTTGGCTGAACACACTTCAGACATTACGCCATCGGGCAGTCGCAGTGTCCACCAATGCCCGCTGGTCGTCAGACTTACCTCTATGGTGTACCGTTCTCGGACCAACACGCGCGTACCGCACACTTCGAACAGTTCCGGGTGAACGGAACGTCCAAAGAGGCGCAAGCCCCATTCGGTGATTTTTGGTCGCACAAATAACACGTTTTACACCCATTATGGTACGCGCGAACTGATTTCATTGCTTTTCCTCAATTCGGGTCGCAATAAAGACATCGGCAATTGATCCATTATACGTTTACGAAGGCCTAAGGCAAAAGCCTAAATTCGCTACAGGATTCACAAATGCGCCAAAATTTTCAAACGCCGACCGATTTGCCAAATCGAGAAAATATAGTCGAGAATTAAAGCAATATTGCATTCGAATTATTGCGACGAAAATTAATGTTTTTAAAAAATAATTGCCATTTCTGCAGCGGCCAAAATGAGCGAACCGATTTTGCATCATGTGTTGACCGTAAATGTCAAAATTGTCGATTGTCAAAAGTCGCCAATTTTGAACTCGCCGGTGTTGTGCAAAATTTTTCCGACAATTTTCCATGGGCTCTTAAGTTCATAATCCATTAACATTTCCCCAATCGATAGGGTTCATTCCATTTGCGATTAACCAGTCGTTCGCTTGAGAAAATGGTCGGCTGCCAAAAAAACCTCGATGGGCCGACAAGGGTGAAGGATGCGGCGCGACCAAAACACCATGAGGCGGCTGAATTAACGTTTGTTTTTTTTGTGCCGGGGTGCCCCACAACAAAAAAAGTTTGGGGCGATTGCACGCCACCAATACTTTAATGACTTCGTCGGTAAACCATTCCCAACCTTGCCCAGCGTGAGATTGGGGTGCTCCCTGCCGCACGGTCAGGACCGTATTTAAGAGCAATACGCCTTGCTTGGCCCAACCACGCAGCGAGCCATGCGTCGGTGCATTCACTCCAATATCAAATGCCAATTCTTTGAAGATATTTCGCAATGAAGGTGGTTTGACGATTCCCGGTGCTACCGAAAAACTCAGCCCCTCGGCTTGGCCCAATCCATGATAAGGGTCTTGGCCCAATATGATTACCCGCACGCTTTCCCAGCACGTCTCGGCAAACGCGGCATACGTTTTCTCAAGTGGCGGAAACACCATTTGCTGTTGACGTTCACGCGTCACAAACTCTTGCAGTGCGTGAAAATGCAAATCGCTAAATAACGGGGCCAGCACATTCGTCCAACTGGAATTCGATGGCCATCCGGCAGGAGTTTTGGTAATCATCTTACCTGTGTTTTTGGCCATGGATGACCTAGATGTCGACAACTTTTGGGTTTCATTAACGATATTTTTATGGTAATCCAGGAATCTTAAGGGCCGGCTGGGGACGCTACGATTGCAATAAACCAGAACAACGATTTTTCTCGGAGCGTTATCTGCAACCGAACTTGGATTATATGGGCTTCACGTTGCTCTCGTCGATTGGCCACGGTAGGGGACGCTTCCCGATCCACGCTGTGCGACCCGCGCGAAATTGCGTGTCGAGTCGAATTCAACCTTGCCGGCAATTCCCCGCAACCAGTCTGACGCTCCACCCAATCCGTCGTTCGTGTTTTTCGTGTTTTTCGCAGTTAAATCTTTTGGTCATTCAGGAATTTTAATGGCTTTCGCGGAATGTTGGACAAGAAAATGTTGGACAAGAAAATGGAAGGCATGGGTAATGGAATCGCTAACGTTAGGTAGAAATCAGCATTGATTATCGTGGCTGGAATCCTGTGTCTGCATTTCTTCTATTCTGTCCCCTCGCGCTTTAACCTTTTGGCTTGACCTAAATTGCTTTGCCACCTTTATGCACTCAAATTCTTAAATGAGTTCAAATTTTCTTGTCCCTAAATTTTCTTGTCCTCCATTTTCTTGTCCTCCATTTTCTTGTCTTCCATTTTCTTGTCCCAAATCTCTTGTCCCAAATCTTACGTCGTGAAAGTGCGTATTGCGTTCACTTCACCCTTGCCCGCAATTCCCGGCAACCGACCTGTTACGCCCGTAACCCTTTTAACATTTGGTCGGTTAGAGAAAAAATTCGCAGAACTTTCTATCGATTGCAATACTCAAGAGGCGGATCGTTGCCGTCGAAAGTCAACCAGTTGTAACTCCACGTTTTTGGCGCCGCGAAATTCGTTGATCACTGGCTTAAATGCGAAATCGTACAATTGATCCGGGGCGGCAGCTAATTCCGTGACCCATTCAGCTTTGCCAAACGCGACGGCCCGCAATTGCACGTTGTCCTGCTCTACTCTTAAATCTACATGTCGGCCATCACTGCCCATTGTTTTTGGGGCCGCGGCCAGGCGTACGCCTGTCGCACATAAAATGGGTCGGGGGTTGGAGTTTCCAAACGGGGCCAGACGTTCGAGTTGCGTCACGGTATCCAAATTAAGTTGACAAAGCGCCGCTTCAACATCGATTTCCAATTCTGCTTCTCGCGACGTCGTGCCCGTAATTTCAGAGACAGCTTCACAAAACGATTGCCGAAAAACTTCGACTTGTTCGAAATGGATTTTGACTCCAGCCGCCGCGCTATGCCCGCCAAAACCAACCAAATGCGATTGGCACTGTCCTAAGACTTGGTACAGATCGATCCCACCGGCCGATCTAGCCGATCCCGTTCCGGGACGATCGCTGTTGTCATCGAACGAAATCACAACGGTCGGCACATGATATTTTTCGGCCAATCGACCGGCAACAATTCCGATCACGCCTTGATGCCATCCGCGGTTTGCCAAAACCAAACCGCCATCATTGGCAGGATCGAACTTGTCATCGATTTGTTTCTGTGCTTCTTTAATAATCCCGCGTTCCAAACTATCGCGGCTACGATTTAGGTTGTGGATGTATGCGGCCAATTCTTCGGCCTTTGTTGCCGAATCACTTATCAACAATTCCACGCCCAGTTGAGCTTGGCACAATCGCCCGGAAGCATTGATTCGCGGGGCGATAAAAAATGCGATATCCTCAGCCGTCAACGATCGTTTGTCGTGGACTTTGGCTTCACGCGCCAATGCTTGAAAACCCAGTCCACCATGTTGCGGTAACAATTTCAGCCCATGATGGACGAGGATTCGATTTTCACCGAGCAGTGGCACGACATCGGCAATGGTTCCCAAGGTGGCCCAGGCAATGGCTCGAAACAAAAAGTTGCGCATCGGCTCGGGCAATTTCTCACTACCGGCGCGGGCTTGGCATAGAGCCCAAGCCAATTTAAACGCGACTCCGGCGCCACACAGTTCTCGAAACGGATAGTCGGATCCGGGCAATTTTGGGTGAACCAGAGCAGCAGCCTCCGGCAATTCCGATCCAAAATGGTGGTGATCGGTAATGATCAGTCGCAGCCCCAACTCGGCGGCCATTCGCGCTTCGGCAATACTAGCGATACCACAATCAACTGTGATCACCAAGTTCGCGCCGCGACCTTTTAGCTTTTGCAATTGATCGCAACTGAGTCCATACCCATCGTCGACTCGATTCGGTACGAAGTAATGAACATCTCCACCGAGTAGTCGCAAACAATCGTACATGATCGCGGTGGCTGTAATCCCATCGCAATCATAGTCACCATAAATAAAGATCTTCTCTCGATTCTGAATCGCATCGAGAATCACGGGAATTGCTCGAGCGACTCCCGGTAGGCTCATCGGCGGCTCTAACGAAGTCAATCGCGTTTCCAAAAAGGATTCGACTTGGGATGGATGGGTAACATCGCGCCGCGCTAGGACTTGGGCGATCACCGGCGCCACGCCAGTTGTTTGACACATTTGCCGAACTAATTCAGCGTCATAAGTGCCTATTTTCCAACGCATAAACGTCCTTGCCTTTGAATTACTTTGAACCGATCCTGATCACTTTGCAAATACTCGTTCACTCGAGAAATTACACTTAAGACATTGCTGTTTCCAATTGCCCTTGAAAGATTGCAGACTGGGCGATTTTATTCACTGATTCGAAACGACCGCGAATTGACTGAACAAATCGCCGTTGCCCGGATTTCACTAAGCCCGTTGCATTGTAGTGAAAAATGAAGCCTTGAGGATTCCTGTCCGTTTATACTTATTAACGTCCTAGCGGAATTAACGTGCTGGCGGGAACCGATGTTGATGCGAAGGGTCAACCGAAAATATAAATCCATCGAGCGGGCGAAGTTTGTAGGCCAAGCGCTTCGTGCTGCCTACCGAGCGAAGGAATTTCAATTTAGCAAAGCTTAGAAAGGATCGTGCCTTGCCGATTCCCATCACACATTGCCGTTTCGGCGGTGACCCATTGCCGTTTCGGCGGTTTGTAGCGTTCCAGCAATCGACAATGAAGAGATGGCGACTTCTGAATGTGATGTGCCATCGCCGACAAACGCCGGAAACAAAGTCACCGGCGCTAGCGTAGATCGCGAAGACTATTTCTTCTTTTCAACATGCAGGGTGTGCTTGCGCAAACGAGGGCAAAACTTTTTGAGCTTTAACTTCTCTCCGCCTGACTTACGTCGAATTGTATAGTTGTATTCGCCGGTTTCTTCGCATACCAAATGCACAACTTCCAGCTTTTTCTTACCCTTAGCCATTTGCTCTAACTCCTCACGTCACCCGATTACGGGCAAAATTTCACTTGATTTGGGATCGTCGATAATACCAAGCGCCCCCAGATGATGTAAAGGGCCAAAACCGATATTAAGGTCCGTTGCCCTGTGTTTTTTGGGCCTGCGAGGTGCCATCAGCCTATCAAGAGCGTTGCCCCGGTTTGGTTCGACGGTCTGTGGCACAAAACCTAACTAGCTTGCAGGACATCGTGTAAATTTGCGGGAAACTTTAATTTTTGGCGGCGCACCAGACAACTACTTGTTTTCCTGGAGCAATCCTGGAATAGACTGCGATTATTCCTCAATGGACCATATTTTGTTATTTGCCACCAATTTAGCCCAAAATGGATGTTTCCGATCGGCACGAGCTCGAACGTCATCCAACAATATTCGCCGGGATGGTTTTACAAAGTCGCGAAACTTGCCCATCAGGCGAATTTCTACACGTTCATCGAAATTAACGCTTTCATTGGACAACCATAAAATGGCCCGTCCTTTGTGGTTGTTGGGGCTGAGATCAAACACATTGGTCCCGGCCCGGCGTTTCATAGAGAACTCGATCCCGCGGGGCGGTGTCTGCAGTCCCAAAACTTTGGCTTTGTCGCGGTCGATATAATCATGCGGCCACATAATCTGTTCTTCTGGAAAATCCCAGATTTCAAAAAACCAGTAATAGTTGTCACCCGGTCGCATTGCGCGACAATTGACTTCCAAATCTTCGCCCAGTTGTGGCAACCGTCGCCGCTGTGTAGCCATCCAAGTAAAAATATCTGGCTGTGCTTCAAAAAATACTTCACCCGCCCGACCGTGATATTCCATCACAATGATGTCATTGAAAGGTCGCGATTTGTTGGACAACCACGTGAACCATAAAGCGGGACCACGCTTGTTAATCACTGGATCGCGCGACCCAACCACCGCAAAAAAGCTCAAGCCCAAATGTTCATTTTCCAAATAGATAATGGGTATCTGTTCGACAGCGCCAGAAATTGGAATAACGCCAGCAAAATGTTCCGGGTGAGATATTCCAATATCGTAGGCCGCCGCAGCTCCCTCGCCGTGCCCAGTCAAGAACACTCGATCGGAATCGATATTAAAACGACGAAGCGTATCTCGCATCGCCGCCAACACAATGCGATGCTCTCGATCCGAATAACCATAGAACCGTTGACCGGGCATTTTCCAATCGACCGAAACAGTTATATAACCATGTCGCATGGCCTGCCCCATCCGCACACCAAGACGGGGGTTGTAGTCACCGCACCATATGGCCAATTGCTGTTCGGCGGTTCCTAAGGTTGGCAAAGCAACCAGACAAGGATATTCACGCCGCGGATCGTACTCCGGAGGCAAGTGCACAAAATACTCGCCTTGAATCGGTTGCTGATTGGTAAGCGGCGTGCCAGGAATGCTCAACGGAAATCGCAACGGCGCTTCACCTGTGTATTGGGTAATATCAGCAGGCTGTGCCGGTCCAATCTGTTGGATCATAGCTGCCAAAAATTGAGGAGTGCTGCCTTCATATTGCTCAAGTTCGGTCAGGATGGCCGCTCTCCGCCCCGGCGTCGATTCGCCCAAATATTCGCGAACTAAATCCCGCACTGGGAGTAGGTCTTGCGAGACCGCAAAGTTATCAATTGCCGATGCACTACCCAATACCCAGCCGCTAATCGCCAGCGCTAAACGCTGTTCTTCGGTTTGAGTCTCGTCGGCTGCCAGGAGACGGAACGTAGCTAAT
This sequence comes from Pirellulaceae bacterium, assembly GCA_041739975.1. Classification (GTDB taxonomy): domain Bacteria; phylum Planctomycetota; class Planctomycetia; order Pirellulales; family Pirellulaceae; genus BJ22. Next base: position 8,428 of record JBGSMY010000073.1, on the reverse strand, counting down.
CGGGGTGCCGTGATTGGTGAAAGCTGTTGTTCTAATTCACTCGCAAATAATTTTAATCTCTGCTGCAATTCGACGTCGTCCGGGTGGTTAGCGATATAGCGTTCCAAAAAAGCCATTACCAATTGACGCAACTCAGCCACTTGTTTGAGCTGATTTTCAATCTCCACTTCACGCTGGGCAAAGTCTATTTTTATTTCTTCTGCCAATCCCTCTTTGTTGATGACCTGTGCCAAACTCAAAGCCAATTTGATTTGTCCCGATTGCAATCGCAAATCGACTTCTTCCAAAACTTGCCGACTATTGTCGCGCAGAGCTCGACCTCGATCTTCGGCAATTTGTTCTTTGAGGTCCGGAAACTTTTGTGCGATGATGTTCAGTTGTTCAATCGCGGCCGGGTACTGCTGCATTTGCAGAAATAAATCAAAAATTTTGAAGTATTCTTCGGGGCGCTCGGGCTGAGCAATTTGCAACATCAACACTTGATGCAAAATGTCCGTTGGAATGGAATTGGTGGCCACCTTCATCGTCCAGTTCGGAGCGTTGGCAATGCCAACGAGCGGCTCCAGCACTGTATAACGTGGTGTGACTTTGGTAATACCTAACACGTGTTGTTCGAGGCGGCCCTCGAGATTGCGGATCACAATCAATCGATGACCTTTGCTGTCAAACGGCCCGCTGTACTGAACAAAGCCCCACCCCTCTTTGCTGGTCGTCGACATTGCTTTTTGCCAGACATCGAGATTGACTTCGTTGACAGTAGCCGGGACTGCGGTGGGGAATCCTTGACGCGGTTTGCGCATAAAAATTTTTCGCAAATCATCGTCGATCATCCAACAAGTCATATTGTCCGTTGGTTTTCCCAAGACATGTTCCGGGGCCAAACGGCCTTGGAATTGTTGGCCGCTGGCCAAAGTCACGGTGAAGTAATCGGGTTGCCATGCGTCAAGAGACGTCGGCCAACCGCCCCAACTGGTCACAAGCAAACCGATAAGGACGGTGCAAATACGAATCGTTTGATTTTTCATGAAACTCATTGCTAGTCCAAATGGGACAAAGCCCGATTTGAATGTAATAGGAGCGCGGCAGTGCAGTTGATGTTTTCTCGGCCCCATGCTCGCTCCTTTTTAATTTGGATTCCGCGCTGACCCGCGATTTCAAGCTCTTTGGGCTGTAAAACGACCAAGACATACGGTCTCAATCCGACCGGAATCTGATACATTATTACCGCATTCGACAATAATGGCCAATTGCATTGACCGAATTACGGGGCCGCTGGCACTCGTTCGATGGTTTTGTAACGATCGCTCCTGCCTCGATTGGCCGGCAATTGTAATCCTAAGTTCAGAGAATCAAATGGATCGAGATTATGGTATCACCTCAGGAAACGTTTTCGGGGGCTAAGATCAAACCGGAAACGCCGGTACTTGATCGCGAATTTCTAGAAATCCGCGCTCTGATTTTGCAGCTGGCCGCTGCACTGGATCGCGTTGATCGTAATGACAAAACAAGCAACGATGATTTACGGATGGAGCGAATTTGCGCGGGACTAAAGGTTGTGGCTGAACGCGATGGAGCGATCGGCGATCGAGCTGCGAAAGTTCAATTGATATTCTCGCACCCTTATGACGCTCACTGGCGCACCCAATTCGAGTTATAAGTATGTACTACATCGATCCACACATTCACATGGTTTCGCGAACTACGGACGACTATGAGACGTTAGCCAAAATGGGCTGCGTGGCATTAAGCGAGCCGGCGTTCTGGGCCGGTTTTGATCGAGGAACGGTCCATGGTTTTCGCGATTATTTCCGGCAATTGACCGAAATCGAACCCCGCCGCGCGGCAAGTTATGGAATCCAGCACTACACCTGGCTGTGTATCAATGCCAAAGAAGCGGAAAATGTTCAATTGTCGCGCCAAGTCATTGAGATGATTCCGGAATTTTTGTCCGCCACCAATGTTTTGGGTATCGGCGAGATTGGGCTGAATAAGAACACTAAAAACGAGGCAACGGTTTTCTTAGAACACGTGCAATTGGCCGTTGATCATCAATTGCCCATTTTAATCCACACGCCGCATTTAGAGGACAAATATCAAGGCACCCGGATGATTTTGGACATGTTACGCGATTTCACTGGCGTCATCCCAGGCAAAGTTTTGGTGGACCATACCGAAGAACATACGATTGAAGCGGTATTGGCCGGCGGTTTTTGGGCTGGAATGACCTTGTATCCCGTTTCCAAATGCACACCCGCGCGGGCCGTGGATATGATTGAACGTTACGGCCACGATCGAATCTGTGTGAATTCGGCGGGAGATTGGGGGCCATCGCGACCAACCGCGGTTCCCGATCTCATCCTGGAAATGCGGCGACGCGGCTACAGCGAATTTGCAATCAAAAAAATCGTATTAGATAACCCGCTCGAGTTTTTCCAACAAAGTCCAAATTTTCGGGTTCCACCCCAACGCATCGGACTGGCAAGTTAAGTCGCTGCGAGGCCTAGTTAAAACGTTGATCGGCGGACAGTGCACACCAATCACGATCTATTTTTAAGGTTTATATGGCTACTGAAATGCGGCTGGTGAGAATCATCATCAGCGAAATCAACGACAATCAAGCCATCTATTTGCAAGAGGTCGATGGCGAGCGGCAATTGCCGATCTCGATTGGAATTTTTGAAGCGACCAGTATCGATCGACGGGTCAAACAAGCCCCACGTTTACGGCCTTTGACGCACGATCTGATTGTATCGGTTGTCGAGTCCCTGGGTGGCGAGCTCGATAGCGTTTGGATCCACGAATTTCGCAATGAAACGTTCTTTGCCAAATTGAGAATTCGCCGCGAAGGTGAAATTGTGGAGATTGACGCACGCCCCTCCGATGCAATTGCGGTTGCCTTTTGTTGCAATCCCATTCTGCCAATCTTTGTTGAAGAACAAGTATTAGAGACAATTTCGCCGCCGCCATTTTGACGAACCCGAAAAACTACGGTAGATTAGTGGGGAAACGCTAGCAACCTTGCGTTTCGAAGATGGGTTCAGTTCCAGGTTTCGGCAGCGAGACGCTTCGCCCAATCGGTTGAAACCCGACGCCCTATCTCAATGATTACGACACCAATAACGGAGAAGTGGTTTGATGTCAGAAATCGCAAAATTGTCTCATGCCGGCAAAGAATACAACCTTACCGTTCACGAAGGCAGTGAACATGAGAAAGCGATCGACATCTCGAATCTGCGACGCGACTCCGGACTGATTACCCTGGACGAAGGTTATGTCAACACAGGTGCCACCAGCAGTGCCGTAACTTTTCTCGACGGCGAACAAGGGATCTTGCGATATCGCGGCTACGATATTTCGGACCTGGCAACACACTGTGACTTTGTCGAAGTTTGTTATTTACTGATTTTCGGTCAACTTCCCAACCAAGCAGAACTTGACAAATTCCGCCAGTCGATTCGTTTGCACACCATGTTGCACGAAGATATGCGGTTGTTCTACAACGGATTTCCTCGGGACGCACATCCAATGGCGATATTGTCCAGTGTCGTCAGCGCTATGAGCACGTTTTATCAAGACTCCCTTAACCCCAACGACGAAAAACAGGTTGAGATTTCTGTGCATCGCTTGATCGCTAAGTTGCCAACTATCGCGGCTTACAGTCACAAAAAGTCAATTGGCCAACCGTTCATGTATCCCGACAATTCGCTGGACTACTGCGAAAACTTTTTGCGCATGATGTTTGCGGTTCCTTGTGAAGAATACCAGCCCGATCCCGATTTTGTCCGGGCGCTGAATATGTTGCTGATCGTGCATGCCGATCACGAACAAAACTGCAGTACCTCAACGGTGCGAATGGTAGGCTCATCAAATGCCAATTTGTTCGCCTCAATTGCGGCCGGGATTTGTGCCTTGTGGGGCCCTCTCCATGGCGGTGCTAACGAGGCCGTGGTAGCCATGTTAGAGCAAATTCGCGACGATGGCGGCAACGTGGGAAAATATGTCGCCATGGCCAAAGACAAAGACAACCAATTTCGGTTGATGGGTTTTGGACATCGGGTTTACAAAAACTTCGATCCCCGCGCTACGCTGATCAAAGAAGCCTGCGACAAACTGCTGGCTAAATTGAACTTGGACGACCCACTATTTGAAATTGCACAAAAACTCGAAGAAGTGGCGCTTAACGATGATTATTTTATCCAACGCAAATTATACCCCAACGTGGACTTCTACTCCGGTGTAATTTACCGCGCACTAGGTATCCCAGTGCAAATGTTCACCGTCCTATTTGCCATGGGCCGATTGCCGGGTTGGATTGCCCATTGGATGGAAATGCACAACTCACCCAACAAAAAAATCTGTCGTCCAAGACAAGTTTACACGGGCCCCAACTTGCGGCCGTTTCAACCCATCAACAAACGTTAATGGTCGGCAAACGTTAATGTTTGGCGGTGTAAATTTTTGAACTAAGATTTCTTTGCCATCGCGGACGGCAAATAAATTGAAAATACCCCTTGCTTTGGCCAGGGGTTCATTTTGTTTCTAGCGACACAAACGCAAATACTTTTTTCTTTCCCGTCGACCCTAGAAATACCCAGTGGCTTGCCCCCAAGATATTAAATCGCGGACTTATGCACGTTAGTAGCGCAATGTTGAAAAGTCCCCAGAACAAACGGCGGAGTAATCGATAGCGGGGTAAACAATAGCGGGGTACTCGATCGCGCTGTCATAAATTTTGCAGCAATCAACAGCAAGCCATTTGCCAGGGTTGCGTGCTAGATCCGCACTACACTCGTACCGCTTAGCCGCCGAATTAGTTTTCGCATTTGCAACACACTGATCGTCGACAAGACACGGTTAATTGGCAAACCCGACTTCACCACAATCTCATCCATCTCCGTTGGCTCGACACCAATCACTTGCAAGACGGCCAATTCTTGCGTGTTCAGTTTCAGTTCGGCCGGATTTCGCATTACTTGCTGATCGCCCCGACTGATTGGAACCGATAACGGCCCTAGTTCTTCGAGTACATCCTCGACGGACTCAACCAACTTGGCCCCATCGCGTATTAATCGGTGACAGCCTTGAGACATCCGGCTATCCACGCGCCCGGGAACTGCAAAGACCTCGCGGTTTTGTTCCATGGCCAATCGTGCCGAAATCAAGGCACCACTTCTTTGGGCCGCCTCAACCACAACCACGCCTAAGCTCATGCCTGAAATAATTCGATTGCGTTGCGGAAAAACGCCACTCTTGGGTTCGTGATACGGTTCGAACTCGCTGACCACGACACCTTGTTGACGGATTTGTTTGGCCAATTCTCCGTGTTCCGGTGGATAGATATTTAATAACCCACTGCCCAACACGGCAATCGTGCGTCCGCCGGCCTCCAGCGCCCCGCGATGGGCCGCTTGATCAATTCCTCTCGCCAAACCACTGACAATAGTAAAGCCTGCCAGCGACAATCCTCGAGCCAGCTTTTCTGCTTGCTTCAGCCCATAACTGGTGGCATGTCGTGAACCCACGATCGCAATGGCCAACGAGTCCTCGGCAACAAATTGACCGTGGTGAAATAATACCAACGGTGGATCGTCGATTCGTTTTAGTAATTGTGGATAAGCCTCCGAAGTTCCTGTTATCCAATGAATCTGATGCTCACGACAGGTCTGCAAAATTCCCGTCAAAGACATTTGGTCGGCCGCTAAAATGATCGCTCGGGCCAATTTGGAGCCAATCCCCGGTACGGCTTGCAAATCTCGAAAGTCGGCCGTTAAAACTTCACCTGGCGAACCAAACGCAGTTATCAAATCGGCAAAATGCCGCGGGCCAATTCCGGGAACGAGGCTTAGTCGCAACGTTGCCAATTCAGCCGCACTCTCTGTGGTTATTGTCACCGGTGATATCTGTTCGTCAGGGGAGGGGGGGATGGAGGTCAAGGGGAAGTTTCCAGTACTCGTTGTATCAACGCGTTTCCAGGCCAATTAACGGATTCTACCCGACCCAGCGCGCAAGGCAAGATCAACTGCACGCCCCGGCCATCATTTTTTTTGTCGCGGGTCATCGCTGCTATCACCTGAACAACCAATTCGACTTGATCGTTCCCAACAGCAGCTGAAGTCACTCTCCAATCTACGGGCAATCCAAACGCTTGCAACAGTTTCCGTTGTCGCAGTACCAAGTCCTTATTAACATGACCCAACTCGCAAGCCGTTTGCATCGCCAAGTCCATGCCACAGGCTACCGCTTCCCCATGCAACAATTTTCCATAACCGACGATTGCTTCTAAAGCGTGACCAAATGTATGTCCATAGTTCAATATCGCACGTCGACCTGATTGCTCGCGTTCGTCGTCACCAACAACTTGCGCTTTCAACCGACAACATCGAGCGATCAATTCGACAAGTACCTGCGAATCTCGTTCCAGAATCTGCGATTGTCGCCGTTCCAACCAGTCAAAAAATCCTTCATCCATGATCACTGCATATTTGACAACCTCAGCCAACCCTGCGCGATATTGGCGAGCATCGAGCGTCGACAGAACCGCTGGATCAATCAACACCGCCCGTGGCTGCCAAAAGGCGCCGACCAAATTCTTTCCAGCCGCTAAATTGATGCCCGTTTTCCCGCCAACGCTACTGTCAACTTGAGCCATCAATGTTGTCGGGATTTGAATCCAGTCCAATCCCCGCATATAAGTAGCGGCTGCAAAACCGGCCAAATCTCCAATCACACCGCCGCCGACAGCGACAATCACGCTACGACGCGTGTGGCCCCTCTCGGCACATAGGTCCCAAATCGATTGCAACGCCGAGGTCGACTTGGTCATCTCGCCAGCGGACAGCAGACAATGGTCAACGACCATTCCGAGTTCGACACAAAGGCGCTGCGTCATCGCCAAATAAAGCGGCGCGACATTCTCGTCGACTACAATTAACCCGCGCCGCCCACGCAGTTCCTCAACTAGTTTCGACCAAACTGAGAACTTAACATCGGAACTTTCAACTTGAGTTCTACCAGAGGACAGCAACCCCGATTCAATCAGAATTGGATAACTGCGGTCCCCCAGTTCGAGCTGTACCAACGACTCAATCATTTGATTTAAGGTGTTCCGCAAAAACCTTTTTCAGCTTGTCCAGTTTCGGTTTGATTACCGCCTGACAATAGCCTTGCGATGAGTTGAGACTGTAATAGTTTTGGTGATAGTCTTCGGCCGGATAAAATGAACTTGCTGCCGTCACTTCAGTCACGATTGGATCGTCAAAGACTTTGGCCTCTTCAAGCTTCTTTATCAAGGTTTCGGCTACTTCACGTTGCGAGTCCTGGTGAAAAAATACCGCGCTGCGGTACTGAGTACCGATGTCAGCACCTTGGCGGTTTAAAGTCGTGGGGTCGTGAGTGCCCCAAAAAATCTCAAGGATTCGTTCCACGCGGACCACTTTTGGATCATAGTGCACTTGAATCACTTCGGCATGTCCAGTTTGACCCGTGCAGATTTGTTTGTAAGTAGGGTTCACGGTTTTACCGCCCATATATCCCGATACGACTTTTTCAACACCTTTGACTTGAAGGAAAACCGCTTCTGTACACCAAAAACACCCGCCGCCCAAAGTGATCGTTTCCAATTTCTTGCCCTCATCCGTCTGAACCTGTTTCGCCTTGTCAGTATCTTGCTGACCGTCTTGCACAGCGTTATTCCCCCACAGACAGCCGCTCATCGACAACCAACCCAGCACAGCCAGCCAACTAATTGCCATCGCTCCTCCAATCAACTTTGATCGCCAAATGCGATTTGTTTCCAGAAATGATTTCTCCGCCACCGCCAACTTAAGGATTGATATTCCATTTTGAGTTGAACTGAGCCGAGAAGCCGTTTGTTTCATTGTTCGTCGATCAATCGTATTGAATTCATTGGACATCGCAAAATCCCGTCAAGTTGACACCCGTATTTCGTTGGCAAACCTCGTACTTTGACAAACGTATTTTCCTTGTCGCAAACCAATCGCATTTTTCGGGCTAACATACGATTCTAAGGGTTGCTGAGAATTTTACAGTTTCGACTGACTCCCAACACGCTCGCTACCATAGGTCCAATGCTGTTATGTATGTCCAATACTGGTACGTCCCACTGTCGTTGGTCCCGCACTCTTATATAACCATGTTCATAACCATGTTCATAACCATGTATATAACTATAACCATGTCTTTAACCATGATAGTCGACTGCACCCACTGCTGACGACTACGCCACAAGTCGCGAAACTGTCCACCTGAGTTTCGATGGTGGTAACAACGCAGGGCTAATCATTAATTGAACCTGCGCGGATTTGATTCGTATAATGGCTGTCTGAAGTTAACGGAATGTAGTTTACCATTAAGGAGATTAGTTTGAGTACACCCGCCGTTGTGGGATTGCTGCAGTTATTGTCAGCCA
>JBGSMY010000069.1:0-5172 GCA_041739975.1 Pirellulaceae bacterium | reverse complement strand
CACCCAGTAACGACATCTACTTCACTTCCCCCCAGCACTTATGTTGGCCTTGCGCAGAGGTTCTAGTTTGATAGAATTAAGTCTTAACAAGTTATCGCGCTTATATTGGACTCATCGATGTTCAAGTTTTCTCAATTCGTTAAAAATGCACTATCCAGTGCGCTGAATTTTCAAATTGTCTGTCTCTGCCTAGTGACTTCACCCCAATCAGCGAGCGGGCAACAGCAATTGGTCGAATGGTCGGGAACAACGATGGGCCCGATAGAATACAAAGTCATAGTGGCAGTGGATGAAAAACAGGACGTGACTCACCTTCCAGATGCCGTTTCCGAGGCACTTGAGTCGATCAATCGGATGATGTCAACTTACCAACCTGATTCGGAAGTGTCTCGTTTTAATCGGAGCGAATCATTGGATTGGTTTCCCGTTACATCCGAGACTTTGGCAGTCGTCGAGCGAGCTCAAGAGGTCAGCCGTCGTTCCGACGGTGCCTTCGACATCACAGTTAAGCCACTTGTCGAATTATGGAATTTTGGAGCCGGCCGGGGAGAGTTTCAGGTACCCAGCGACGAGGCAATTTCCGAAAGACTGGCGCAAGTCGGGTATCAGTTTTTAGAGACGAAAGAATCACCGCCAGCCATTCGCAAACTTAGGCCTGGAATTCAAATCGATCTGTCGGCAATTGCAAAAGGTTATGCCGTAGACCGTGCGGGCGCAGTGTTGGAGCAACATAAAATAGTTAACTATTTCGTAGAGGTAGGAGGCGAGGTGGTATGCCGGGGCGAAAAGAAACCCGGAGTGGCATGGCGAGTGGGGATCGAGCGGCCAACTGCTGGCATTCGCGAAGTACATGTCGCCCTGGCGTTACGCGACCGTGCAGTCGCTACCTCAGGCAACTATCGAAATTTCTATGATGTTGACGGCCATCGCTATTCCCATACGATTCAACCTAAAACTGGCCGCCCCGTTGAACATGGCCTTACAAGCGTAAGTGTAATCGCCTCAGACTGTATGACTGCCGACGCATTAGCGACGGCCGTGATGGTGTTAGGTCAAGAATTGGGTTGGAAACTCTGCCAGACTTATGATGCGGCATTGATGACAATCGAAGACGTTGACGGCCAGTGGCAAGAGTGGCAGTCGCCCAACTTTGTGGCCACGGGCGCGTTGCATTCAGAATCTTCGGATGAATTTTCAGTTTGGGGAATTTTAATTGGAACGCTGTTTGTCTTTGTGTTAGCCGTTGGCGCAATGGCCGTTGGAGTTATCGCCGGGCGGAAACCGATTCGAGGCTCGTGTGGCGGGCTTTCGGCGGGTGTTGGTGGAATGGAAGACAACGGTGAATGCGGCGTTTGTCACCAGGATACTAGTCAATGCGAACAACAGGTTTCGGATTCTGTCTGAGCACGTTAAGATAATTGGTTTGAACTTGAGCCGTTTTAGTCCCGTAACTGCATTCTGATTGAATCATAAAGTTTAGGGCACGGGCGCCCCCGGGATTGATAGGAACGTTGCATGCCACTGCGAAACATTTTGATTATCGCGATCACGACTATTTTCTCGTTGACGTGTTATTTGGTTTCGGCCAAGAACCGGTATGCGACGCGGTTTGCTGAAGCGTTGGCAATTGTTGAAGAAAACGCTTTATTGCCAGTTCGTCAACGAGATCTGTTTGATGCCGCCATGACCGGCATGATGGGCAGCCTCGATGAACACTCGGCCTACTTGTACGAAAAGGAACTCGTCGCTTTTGAAGAGGACTTACGTCAGGAATTCGCAGGGATCGGCATGGATGTCGCTGTAGCACCAGCAACCAAAGCACTGGTGGTGTTAGCGCCACATCCTGAATCCCCTGCTTTGCGTGCGGGGCTGCATCCGGGTGACAAAATTATCGGAATCAATGGCGAATCGGCTGTGGGTTTGTCTCGCAGTGACGCGATAGAAAAAATTCGTGGTCCCGTGGGGACCGAAGTTGTAATTGATATCGAACGAGGCGCGGAGGAATTAAGTTTCTCGATATCTCGGCAATCGATTCAAATCAAATCAGTGCTGGGCGACTGGATGGACAAAGGTCAGTGGCAATTCACATTAGAACGAGCTCCCGAAATTGGCTATATTCGCTTGACTCAGTTTGGAGACCAAAGTGTCGAGGAGTTTAGGGCAGCGTTGCAACCGATTAAAGGCACAGTATCTGGATTAATCGTCGATTTACGCAATAACACGGGAGGCCTGTTAACGGCCGCTGTCGACATTTGCGATATGTTTTTGCCAGCGGATCAATTGATTGTCGAAACTCGAGCCAGGGGCGGCCACGCCGTTCAGTCATATCGATCGACAAATGAAATGGAACTACCTGCAAAAGTACCAATTGTAATTTTGACAAATCGCAATTCGGCCAGTGCCAGTGAAATAGTCGCCGCTTGCCTGCAAGATCACCAAAGGGCGATTGTGATTGGCGAGCGGACTTGGGGTAAAGGAACGGTTCAAAATATTCTGCCGCTCGAAGCAGATCGCAGTGCACTGCGGTTAACTACTGGCAATTATTTCCGACCGAGCGGAAAAAACATAGACCGCAATGTGGCCAAAAAATTGGACCCAAAGTCAGAAGACTGGGGCGTCCAGCCCCAAGGGAGCCATGCAGTACTTCAAACCGAAGAATCCATTTTTGAAGACTACTTACGCCGCCGCGTACGGGACTTAGAGTGGCTCACCAAGCCATTTAACGGCACGCCCGGTGTCGACATACCGATGATGACTGCCGAGACCATTGCTGAGCTATTAGCAGTCCCTCGAACCGATCAAGAATATCGCGACCTGAGTTTAGAAGCGGCCATTCAGTACTTAAAGGCAATCTTAATGAAGACCGTGTCGGGCTGATTTGTTATCGAGTAATACGTAAAATTGCCAAGGGTTCACCTCCGCAAAAAAGTACAGGGCAGCATATAATTGCTGCCCTGTTTCTATAGTAATCCGCTTGGCGTCGATAAATCGAGCGGCTTTTGTTTTATTTTTTATTGGCCGAAGGAACGGCATCGGCAGTTCGCAACGTTTTTGACTGTTCTAAAAAGCTTTCGACACTCGCGACTGATTGTTGCCCGGTGAGGTAACGTCTGGACCATTGTCCGTCAACTTTTTGATACATGATCAATTGCGGCATGCCGCGATCACCAATCAAACGTTCGGCCAGCAAGCCTTCGACGTCGTAATTGACTTGGGCAAAGTAAAAATCTTTAAATGCGTTTTTCGCTTTGAGTTCCGGCAGGGTATGAGATTTTAACACTTGACAAGGGGCACACCAATCTGCGGTGACCAATACCAACATCGGCTTGTCACTTTCTTGAGCAAGTTTAAAAGCAGCTGTGTAGCTCAACACTTCGGTCGCGGTTTGCGACTCTTGTGCTGACAACGACAGCGGCGCGATGAGGATCAACCACGATAAGAAAAGCGTGACCTGTCGCATGCATAGACTCCTTTGCGCGGCGCCGAACAGAGAGTTTCGAACATCCTGATTCGAATTTGTGATCGGAACTAAATCACAAGGATTCGGGGGTTACATTAAAAATAACTATCGGCAATTGAATGCAGGTATGCTGGAGTCCGAAAAACAAGAGCCGATCATCCGCATTTTACATGACAATTCGTTTGGGCAATCTTTTCCGGTGATTCCGATTCTAATTCCTCCGAAATGCGGGCGTAGCTCACTAAACTGCGATATTCCACGGTGTTCATTGAGCTGTGGTTGCGATAGAATGGAACGCGTTGTCGTGGCGTGTTTGGTGGTGGGGGTTAGGCAATGAAATTAAGAGTTGGCTTGGTGGGGCTGGGTGACAATTGGAACCAGCTGCATCGCCCTGCTCTTTTGGCGCTGGCCGATCGTTTTGAAGTAAAAGCGATTTGTTGTGAGATAGCCAAGCGCTCGGAGCAAGTCGCCCGAGAATTTAATGCTTTTCCCATGGACGGTTTTCGCGCGATGGTCGAACGCGACGATATTGACGCCGTATTGGCGTTGTCTTCCGATTGGGCAGGTCCATTGCCTGTATTGGCGGCTTGCGAAGCTGGCAAGGCCGTGTTCAGTTCTGTCGTATTGGATATTGCCGTCGATCAAGTGGACGAGGTTCGTCGCCGCGTAGATCAGTCGGGTGTGGCGTTCATGGCAGAATTGCCGCGGCGATTTGCCCCGGCGACAATTCGTCTAAAAGAACTCATGGCCACCCGCTTAGGCCAACCACAAATCATGTTTTGCCACGAACGCCTGCCAGTTGAGGCCCAATCTAACAAATTGCGTCGGGGTGAGTATTGCCCACTGACCTGGCGCTATTTGATGGAAAATGTCGATTGGTGCAGTTACATCGTCGGCCGTCCGCCCAGTAGTGTATTTAGTGCCATTCATCGCCAACTTAATGAGGGCGAAGAATCGTTCTATCAAATGGTGAACCTGGAATTTGCTGCCCAAAATGAATCGCAAAACAGTGTGATGGTTCAGATGAGTGTTGGGCATTACGTCCCCCAACGTTGGGTGGACGCATTGACGTTTCGCCGACCGGCCTCAGTGCAAATTCGCTGTGCCAACGGAATTGCGTTTGTCGATTTACCGTCGTCCATTATTTGGTTTGACGATGGTGGACAACATAACGAGTCGCTTGAATTTGATCGACCTGTCGGCGAACGGATGCTCGATCAATTTTATCGTTCGGTCACCAGTTTGGTTCGCCGCTCGGCCGATCTGGAGGATGCCTATCGCGCAATGCACGTGGTGATGTCTGCTAACGAAAGTGCGAAGCACGGGCAACGAGTCGCTTTGAATTTGGATCGACAACCCAATTAAACGAGAGATTACCGCCATGCGTTATCATGCCGCCGCGTGCCAAACCGCTTTTGACTGCCCCAGCGACAGAACTCAGATCGCTGAGCGAACGCAGCGGATGGCGGCGATGATCGAGCAAACAATCGTCGGATATGAGCCTTTTTTTGACGTGCGATTGTTGGTCTTCCCAGAGTTTGCCCACGCCGCACCAATCTATGCGGACGTTAGCGAGTTGCGAAAACGTTTGGCGGTCGAATTGCCCAACGAACACACGGATGTTTATCATCGATTGGCACAAAAATATGGTTGCTTTATTCAGTCGGGCAGCTTTTTGGAAGTCGACTCCCGTTGGCCTGACTTGGTTTTTA
>JBGSMY010000061.1:0-48446 GCA_041739975.1 Pirellulaceae bacterium | reverse complement strand
GCATTGCTGACAATGTTGACAATTCATTATTCAACAATGCGATAGTTCGCCATCAAGTTTCCCACACAATAACGAATGCCAAAAAAGTATCGGCCAGGGAAAGGGTGACTTGATTGCACCCACTCCGCTGGCCGATTCGTTTGTTATTGATCGATCTTATAGAGGCGTGATGAACGGTTGCGGCGTGCTATGCGATTGCCGCAAATCTCGTTGACAATTCATCAATGCGGTTATTCACTTCATGGCTGGCATCAATTCGATATTCGGGGTCGAATAGCACCGGGATAAGTTCACTGCTTATTGATTCCCGAATTGCAATCATCGCCTTTTGTATCGTTGCCGAATCCTGCATCACACCCAGCCAGGATGGAAGTAATTCGTCGTCCGATTCTATTAGCGGGTTGGTTTGCTTGAATGCGTTTAGGTCGGCAATAGCTGCCCCTGCAATCTCCAATGCGGCAACCGCTTGTTCGAATGCCGATAGCGATTGACCTAGGCGTGATGTTGTGGAGGGTGTGGATTTTGAATCGGTATCGGTTCCGATATCGGTTGCCATCGATTCGGTGTCATTACAATTCAACATTTCGAATTGGCTTTTAAGTTCATCGCGTAGCTTTGGGATCGCGGCAAGTCGGCGCCGAATCCCGTTAAGCACTTCCACCTTGGCCGAATTACCGTTGTCTGAATCGCCGCTGGTCAATTCCGTTTGCGATTCGCCATCACAATCACGTTGCCGCTGTGATTTCAACAATTCCACATCCTCGCCGATTTCATCCGCCATTCGTTTGCTACGTTTAATCATCCAAGGATCTTCGATATCCACTTCACTGGCAATCGCCTTGCGCATATCGGTAAGGTCTAATTGCAAATCTTCCGATAACGGTGATTCCGATTCAATATGCGATAGTTGAACGCTGTCGGACAGTTCCGATGCAACATAGGGTTCGGCCATTAACCAATCCCGAATGCCTTGCCGCAATGCTTCGGTTGCCGGGTGCTGTATGAATCCCGATTCCCCCATGAAAACTAACGATTGCCATAGTGACGATTCGTTGATTCGGCTGGCGATATCGTGTCGCACTTTCCGCTCAATCGCGGCGGCGGCAACTTGCATCACCACCTGGGAGAACGATCGTTCTAGTAAACCGAGAATAAAACGGTAGGCGTCCTGGGCTTCCAATTCCAATTGGGTGGTAAGTTCATCACCACCTTGGCTGGGATTGTCCGCACCTTCCGTTGGCTTTGCCGCTCCCACCACAATCGAATTATCAGCACCGAGCAATCGGCCACGCTCGGAAATTTCCCTGACACCCGCGCCCAATAGCCGCATGTAATCGGAATCAAGATGCAGCTTTAATCGGTCAATCTGTTCCTCAGACATTGCTTGCGACTCTACATCCCGATTCATTTTTTCGGCAACACGACTGAATAGGTTTTTGAATTGAATTGCTTTTGTCATGGTTTTAGTTTCCCTCAATTAGTGATTCTGTGAATGGTTATAGATCGAACTTGTTATTGCGGTCGGAACTGAATCCCGATCAACCGCAACCATCCCAGCCAGGGTGGTGGTGATGTTTGATTGATCGAATGGATTGGTTGACTTGCGGTTAGTCGGGTGGATCTCGACTCGAGTAGTCGGGGTGGATCTCGAGACTAGCCGTTTATTGCTTGTCGGCATCACCCCCTTTTCTGGCTGGCTTGCCTTTACGGGTTGACGATCCACGCCGCTGGGATTGCTGCGACTGTTGCGGTTGTGGTTGTTGTGGTTGGGCTTGGGATTGGTGGGGCTGTCCTGCCATCGGTACGGCTCCAGATCGACCACCGCCATCGGCAACAGCACCCGAACCAACAACAGCACCCGAACCGATAGCGCCAACAGCACCACCACCAACAGCACCGGCCAGGGCATTGGCGATTGCTTCCCTGATATGGTCGGGCATGGCGTCCAGCGCAGACACCAAATTAGAAACGGCATCATTGGAAACGGCATCATTGGAAGCAGAACCGAACCCGGCCATGGAGGCGGTGACTGTTGCCGGGTTGGTTGGGCGATGGGTTTGGAAGGCTGCTTCTAGGTGGGGTTCCGGGGTGGGTTCTGTGACTATTTTTTGGGTTTTCGCTACTACTTTATCACATACCGGCCCATTTCCCCGATCATTACCATTGGCCGATCTTGCTTGTTTTTCCGTGTGTTTTTGATGTTTTTCGACTGCTTCTGCTTGCGGTAATTCGAGTCCTGCCCGGCCTACTAAGGGCCTTTGCTTTGCAAAGGCCCATTTTCTTGGCATTTCGTGTCGCTTTCAATCCCTTGATTGCGAAGCATTCTGAAGGGGTCGTAAGCGAGATGTACCTACGATATTGCCTATCAATCATTCTAAAGAAAGAGCATGTGCCAACTTGTACGAGATAAAGTCTTTCTCTGGAGTTTCATGCCAGGCAAGTTCTCGATGCGACCTTTCGCTGATTTCCTTGGGCGTTACGTTCTCGAAAACTCGACGAATCATCTCCAGGGTTGCCTTTTCCAATTCATTGAATTGAAACTCGTAGTTTTTGGCTATATCCCCAGGACGATACTCCTCACCTAGGTTGCCGTTCCGATATTCCCGTTCGATAACTTCAACGAGCCCCTGACCTTCCAGGTAACGCTGGATTCCCCTATAGTCTGCCGGCACTGGACCGAATTGCACCCGCCGATAGGCAGAGCCCGTGATAGATACCGTATGCCGCTTGAAGTGGAGGAAGTCCAGGTAGAACACAAGCTTGTTCAGTTTGGTTGGCGTTACTGCTGACATATTGGAACAAAGCCAGACGACGACGGCTGCGTATCGGTCAATTTCAAATGTCCTGTAGCCTGTCCGCTCCGTCTGTTCGAGGGGCATACCAATCTGGCGACCTAGATCCAGTACAACTGCCGTTTTGAGTTTGATCGCCTCCTCTGCCCTAGCTCGCTGCCAAACTGAAAGGCTGTCGCCCCTGGCCTTTTCCCAGCTTCACGCAGATTAATGAAAGCGTTTCTCTTGGAAACACCTACACTGTTTCGAACTCTAGGTCCGTGAAGATAACTAACGCGAAGTCGTCAACCAAGTCACTGAACACCAACATGATTTCGTTCCGCCAAGTTCGGCCTTTAGGGTTTGAAAGTGTCTTGACCTGAACCTTTCGGCCGCAAGGTGTTGTCAGGTCATAACCTGGTGCGACCCTCGAATCGGCCAGGGTGCCATTGAGCAAGTTTGCTACCAAGACTTCTCCAAATTCGTTGAGAGGATCTCGGCAAGAGTCTGGAATGCCAAAGGCGTCCAGGAGAATTCGCCTTGCCTTGGCATACACTTCGGCCGCTTCGAGTATAGTCCAAGGTACAGACATCACGATGTCTATTTCGACTTGAAAACAGGGCAGATTTCTAGAACCTTTACGATGTAGTCTCTGAACGACATTCTACTCCGCATGGCGTTGGACCAGGTCTTGATCCAGACCTGTTCCGGTCCCCCCTTTACCAAAAGGTCTTTCATCCTCACAAACTAACTTGACAATTGAAGTTTAGTTCCTAAGATCAACTTCATGACGTCTATGCAGTGCCTGCTGGACTGCTCGGTCACGAACTGCCGGAATGCCAAGTTGCCTTTCACTGCCACGGGGCCAAGGAATCGTTACCAATATGAAACACATCCGCCGATCGAACGAACGCGGTTTTTTTGATCACGGCTGGTTGAAGTCGTATCATACGTTTTCGTTCGCCGAATACCGCGATCCCAAACACGTCCATTTCCGGCATCTGCGCGTGATGAACGAAGATTGGGTCGCGCCAGGTCAAGGCTTTGGCGAACATCCACATCGCGACATGGAAATCGTGACTTATGTTCTCCAAGGTCAACTGGAACATCGCGATTCTATGGGCAATGGCGAAGTGCTGCGGCCCGGTGAATTTCAACGTATGTCCGCTGGGAGCGGCATCACGCACAGCGAGTTTAACCCTTCCGCCTCCGAACCCACTCACCTTTATCAAATCTGGCTGTTCCCAGCAGAAAAAGGTATTGAGCCCAGCTATGAACAGCGTCCGTTTGACAAATCCGGACGACAAGGTCGCTGGCAACTTGTCGCAGCACCAATACCGTCACTGTCGCCCGGCACTGAGCCGACACCTTTGTCGAGGCCCGATCAAACATCGGAAGCCGGACCGACAAGCTCTAAACCGTTGGCAATCAACCAAGACGCCCGCATTTATTTGGGCGATGTCGAGCCGGGCCATGCACTAATTCGCGAACTCGATCCAAAACGATTTGCTTGGCTGCAAGTCTTACGCGGCAATGTCGTGATCGACAAATTAGTACTGGCGGCCGGCGATGGATTGGCGATCAGCGAAGAGTCATCGTTGAACATTGGCAGTCTCAACGGTGCCGAATTGATGCTGTTCGATTTGGCATAGACCGGCAACCAAGTTTAATTCCAACTTGTTCGATTTAATTAACGGGGTCAACATACTTTTTCGATTCATCGACAGCGACCACCAAACTCAAATGGTTATCGCCCGCTAATTTCGCCATTTTAGGGCCATTGCCAGAGCCATCGCTAAAGGGTTTTTTCGACCCCAGCGATTTCTGATACAACTCACACGATTCTTTGAGGGGCACCAGCGTTTTGCTGAGCGTCGGTATGAATTGATTTTCCGTATTATCTGGCAGCTTGCTGAGCATTGCGATGTCTTTTAGTGCCGCCTCGATGTCGATTTTGCCATGCGGATTATCGACGCCGGTAATCGATTTTTCAAATGCGGCATCGTCGGTCATAAAGCCGATCTGCATCGCCACATCGCGCACGCGGATCTTGGCGGCGTCAATTTCCGCAACATCCATCTTGACTCGTTGTGGCGACTTAGCGGTTTGAGTTGTTGGCGCATCGGAAGTGCCGGTCGACGTGCCGGTCGTACCAGTAGAGCTCGTTTCACTGGAGGTGCAACCCATCGCCAAACACACGGCGACTCCAGTAATTAGTCCCAGACAGTTTTGAATATTCCGCTGCCATTGTGATGTCAACACTTGAGTAATTCCTTGTTTAGATAGAAATGTTTGTTGCTAAATTGTGAGGCCCAAATTGCTTTGCTTAGCCGTTTGGATCGCCGCAACGAATACCGCGGGCCAGTTTGCGAGCAATTTTCGGCCGATAATACACTCGATGCGGTGTGGAAGTCCGTTTTCCGAAAAGTAGATCGAAGTGTCTAACTTTCGGGCTTTGCTCCCTGCCAACAAGGAGGTCGTGCAGCTTTCGAGGGGCGCTTTTGCTTGGTTTTTTGGTGCATCGCCGCAAGTAGTCAAGTCGAAGCGGGGCCTGTAAGGGAAACCTGCTTGTGACTGCCGGTGAAACACCGGCAGCCACAAGCCGTCTTGGAGGTCGTGCAGCTTTCCAGTTGGTTACGGCGGGATCTCTTTGCTGAATATTCGTTGCTGTCGGCGAACGATGTCGTGACGCTGCAGACAGCGGCACCTAAAGTAGCAAAAGTTTGACAGCTAGAGAACGAACCAGCACGTCGTGCCGCTGAGGACAGCGGCACCTACCGTAGAAAAGTTTGACGGCTAAAAACAAAACTCAACTACCCTACTTTAACGAATCGATTCGCTGTTGATATGTGCCAGCCTTTTGATCGTATCCAGAGTCAGGTAGCTGCTGATGCCATGCGTTATAAAGTGCGACTAATGACTTCAACATTTGCTCGCGACGTTCGCGAGGCGAACTTGCGTCGGCAAACAAGTTAACTTCAGCGGACAATAATTCGCTTTCCGCTTCCTTAAATTTTTGTTGAGCGACCAGATTATCGCCAAGGATTCGCCGAGCGACGGCAGTATTCGCGTGCGTGTCTCCCCAAGTCAATCCGCTGATTCGCACGGATTCGCGAAAATAAGGCTCAGCCTCGCCGTGACGCTCTTGACGCGACAGGTTTTTTGCCAACTCGTGATTACCCGAAATTGCTTGCTGATGATCTTTGCCTGCCGTTGTCACCATGCTTTCAAGAATCTCTCGCCGTAGAGGTTCGGCTTCACCGGCCCGCGAAGTATTTTCATAAAGTATCGCAAGTCCATTGAGGGCTCGCAAAATCTCCGGATGGTGAGCAGGATGAATCTTTCTCAAAATCGGCATGGTCTGCAACCGCAATTTCTCGGCCTCATCGTATTTGCCTTGAGAAAACAGCAAACTCGAAAAATTGCTGGTGGCAAATAACGTGGTCGGATGTTGCGGTCCCAATACCCGACGATATTTGTCGAGGCATTCTTTCCAGCACGTCTCCGCCTCATCCATCCGTTTTTCGCGCAAACAAATCCCGCCATAATTCTGTAAAGCATCAATGGTCTGCGGATGGTCTTCACCTAAAACACGCCGCGCACGTTCCACCAGTTCGCGAAACATCGTTTCCGCTTCTACCTTATGCCCCAAGTCATACAGAAAAAAACCTAGATTATTCATCGCCAGTAACGTGTCTGGATGATCGTCACCGCGCAATCGACGTCGCCGCTCGAGAACATCGCGAGCAATCGGCTCCGCCTCGCGATATTTTCTTTGCTCGGACAAAACCAATCCCCAATTGGCGTGAAAACTGATCGTTTCTTCATCGTCCGGCCCGGAAACGGCCAACGAGCGCTGGGCAATATCACGAAAGAGCTGTTCGGCTTCGGCTCGTCGGCCCATCGCTCGATGCCATAGTCCTAAGTTATTTTTCACGGAAAATGTCGTGGGATGATCGAGTCCAAAAACCTTCTCGGCCTCTGCTAACGACTCATCAAGGAGTCGTTTGGCGGCTTCCGCTTGGCCAATTTCTAACTTCATTAAACCCAGTTCATTGAGACCGGCTATGGTTATGGGGTGATCGTTTCCATGAACATCTCGTTGTGTTTCCACCGCCTGCTCCATGAGTCGCAGGGCACCATCCAATCGTCCTATACTGCGCATCGCCTCGGCCAATCCTTGTTGGATTGCGGCATTCGAGGTGCGATACCGGTCGTCTTGTTCTGCGATAGCCTGTTCGGCGGGTCGCAGAATGTTTTCCACCAGCACTTCAATGGCAACATCCGTGGCATTGATTTGCGATACTTGTTCCGAAAAAGCCTGTTGCTTGGCTTGTAATTCTTCATCGGTCAGTTCGAGTTGCCGCAGCGATTTTTCTACGGCTGCCACCAAAGTCTGGACGAGGTGTTTTCCTGCATCGTGCGTTTTGATCCGCTTCAACATAGCCATTTGAAAATTTGACACTCGCTCCAGTTCTTCCGCCCGTTTACGTTCTGCATCTGCGGCTTGTTCGGCTAGCACCCGTTGTCGTTCCGTTTCAGCGCGTTGCAACATTTCCAATTGGGCCAACCGCTTTTGTTCCTTTTCGGCGAGTTCCGCGGCCGAAGCCCGTTCATCCGCACGGCGCGCTTCGCTACGTGCGATACCTGCTGCATACAGCGTCGAAATCAGTCCAGCCAATAAGGCCAAAAAAATCAGGCTGCCGGCGACCACGGTGGCCCGATTGCGACGAACGAATTTGCGAAACCGATAGCTGGCACTTGGTGGATGGGCCGAAACCGGCTGGCCGATCAAGTAGTTTTGAATGTCGGCCACCAGCGCACTTGCGGTCCCATAGCGGCGATTGCGATCTTTTTCCAACGTTTTCATCACGATCCAATCGAGTTCGTTTCGCAACAAACCCGATAACTTCCGGGGCTCCAATTGACGCTGAGCGGCATACGACGGTGCCGAATCCGAAGAAGACAACTTGATTGATGGCAGCACCGGATCCACTTCTTTGATGACTCGCAGCATCTCATCCCAAGCCGCGCCTTGCAGTTGCCGATCATCCAGCGGACGCATGCCGGTCAATAACTCATACAGAATAACGCCCAAGGAATAGATATCCGCACGCGTATCAACGTCTTGCCCGCTGTATCCAGCCTGTTCGGGCGACATGTATTCGAGCGTGCCCACAACAGCACCAAATCGCGTCTGCAATGAGTCGGAGAGCCGCGTATCCTGAAACGCTTTCGCCAATCCAAAATCGATAATTTTGGGCACGGGCCGACCATCAATCACGGTCACCAAAATATTGCTGGGCTTCAAATCGCGATGAATGATTCCTTTTTGGTGAGCATGTTGCACCGCTTGGCTAATATCGCAAAACAATTGCAAGCGATCGGGAATGGAGGAGCGTACATCGTCACAAAACTTGGTTAGACTAGCACCATTGACCAGTTCCATAGCAAAGTAGGGGCGATGCTGTTCCGTTATTCCGCCATCCAAGATCTTGGCAATATTGGGATGATCCATCGCCGCCAGTGCCTGTCGCTCCGCCTCGAATCGCGACAATACTTGCCGAGAGTCCATGCCCGGTTTAATGAGTTTGAGCGCCACGCGTCGGCGAACGGGCTCCGTTTGTTCGGCGACCCACACGCTTCCCATCCCACCTTCGCCAATCAATGAGATCAGTCGATATCGTTGAGCGATTAGTTGGCCGGGTTCATAAGCTTCTCGGGGCTCGGCCCGCGCATGCTGATGAACTTGAGCAGCCAATTCGGGGCCTAACAATTGTTCGAGCATCGGGTCGCGTTCGCCGCTAATTCCGGCTTGTCGCAATAACTTCAAACCGGCCTTGGCTTTATTACTGCGCTGCGTGGCCTGGGATTTTTCAGGGGCTTCTTGACTTACCCAGCGATCAATCAGAGCGAGAATTTGGTCGTCTGTTAATCCAGTAAGATCCGGCTCGTCACTGGCAGAGGCATTCGTATTGGGCGATTGCTCACCGTTCATCACTAAGCTCCGAATGACAGCGTTCTAGTTCAATGAGCGCTTGGTACCAAAGCTTAGCAGCTTTGCTGAGCGATATCCCCATTCGCTCGGCAATTTGATTGAACTGCAGCCCTTCCCAATTTCGCAACTGCACTACTAGACGCATATCCTCCGGCAAATTTTCCAAAATTTTATGAAGACGAGCAGCCGATTCATCGGCCATGATCTCGCGCGAAGGGGTCGGCTGGTTGGCTTTCAGATCCAGGGGGGATTCAAAACCGGTTTGTGGGCGGTCAATGGCAATTTCCTGTTGGGTATTGCGTCGCTGTGTCGCGAAATGTCGATTGACACCGCGAATTTCATTTACCAAGATTTGCCGCAGCCAGCCGCGAAATTCTTCGGTGGTTTTTCCCCGAAAACCGGGGAATTCTTGTGCCGCTTGCAGCATCGTTTGCTGAACCACGTCCGACACGCCAACCTTGCCCATTAATGCGGGATTGGTGTGGTGACGATTGGCAACAAAGTCCAAATATTTCTGGATTAACACGAACAACCGATTGCGAGCTTCTTCGTGGCCCGCGCGGGCATCGTCCAACAATTGTTGCAATCGGTCGGATTCTAAATCGTCATTGGCTGGTTCAGTAGCCATAATGGGTTCTCAATCTAAACGGCCTTCAGCGCCGACTCGAGATCATAGATTAGGTCATCGGGATGTTCGATCCCCACTGAGATACGAATCATGGCGTCGGTCACGCCTTGGCGATCTCGCAACGCTTTAGGCACGCCGGAGTGAGTCGTCGAAGCGGGATGACTGATCAGAGTCTCCGTTCCGCCGAGACTAACGGCCAACTTTAATATCTTGAGCTGATCGAGCATGCGAAACGCCTCAGCTTCTCCACCGCGAATATAAAACGAGAACGTACTACCCGGCGCAAGGCACTGGCGTTGGTAAATCTCAAAAGACGGATCGGATTCGTTGAGGAATCCGAGGTAATTGACTTTGGCAACTTTGGGGTGTTTTGCCAAAAATTGGGCGACCAACGCCGCATTTTCATTGGCTTTGCTCATTCGCAAATTCATGGTCTCCAAAGAGCGCAACAACATCCAAGCGGTGTTGGGATCAATTTGCGTGCCCAGAGCGCTGCGCAAGGCTCGTACCGGCATGCTGGCCGCTTTGGTTCCAACCACAGCCCCCGCGACTAAATCCGAATGACCACCCACATATTTGGTAAGCGAGTACAGCGCCAAATCTGCGCCATGTGAGAGTGGATGTTGGTAAACCGGGCCGAGAAATGTATTGTCGACGGCAACGGGGGGACGCATCCCTTTTTGCCGCTCGCCAATACGATCGGCAACTTGTTTAAGATATTGCAGATCGACCAAGCCGTTGGTGGGGTTGGCTGGTGTTTCGGCCAAGATCAATCCCACAGGACCTTTGGACATTGCCAATTCTGCTGCGGCATCAATGACGGCACGATCGACGCCATCGTGAAAGGGCACGGGAATGATTCCGTAGTTGACCATGATCTTTTCGATCAAGGTCTCAGTGCCACCGTAGAGTGGGGACGAGAACAACAACACGCTTCCCGGACGCAAAAACGCCCACAATGTGGTCGAGATGGCGCCCATACCTGACGAGCAGACGCTGGCCATCTCGGCACCTTCCCACAGGCACAAACGATCCTCAAGCACTTCCAGATTCGGATTATTAAAACGTGAATAGACCAATCCGGCCTCTTCACCAGGCCCTGGTGTTCGTCGGCCGGAGGTAAAGTCAAAAAAGTCTTTTCCGGCCTGGGCACTTTTGAACACGAATGTGGAAGTCAAAAAAATTGGTGGTTTCAATGCACCTTCGGACAGATGCGGACAAAAGCCATAGCCCATCATCATCGTTTCCGGATGCAACTCGTGTTCACCCAATTTTCGGACCCGATAATCGTAATGTTCGCTCATGACTTCCTCAAGATTGTTCGCTAGGTCAGGTCGAATCCGCGACCCTCAATTTGTCCAGCCCAATACGGCTCGTGGCCGGCCACTAAGGGGCTCATTCTATCGCAAAACCGACATTCCGTGAGGATGGCATCGCTTACAGCGCCCCGACATCACAAACACCTACCGCTTTGCGGGACCAATGACCCTGAAATGAGACCGCCGATGGGAGCAATTCGGCGCGCAACTGTCGTCCTCGGGCCAACGTTCAATACACCACTGCGTGTTGTCAAGTCGCCCAAGGATTGGCACAATGTTGCTCGAATCGTTAGATTTTCCGTTGTTGTCTATGGTGCAATTTCGGATAAGCCGCGGTTGTCAGTTTGCGATTCCGGAATGCACTCCGACGCTGGTGACCGGCACAAGACGCACCGTAACTAAGATTTAGAGCCCAATGCCTACAAAATTCATCGACACGCTAGAAACATTTGCCAATCAGTTTCCCGAACGAAACTATGTCATCGAAATCCATTGTCCCGAATTCACATCGGTCTGCCCAAAAACGGGCCAACCGGATTTTGGCGTTTTAGAATTCAGTTATGTTCCCGATCAAATTTGTATTGAGCTAAAAAGCCTCAAGCTGTATTTGCAGAAGTTCCGCAACGAAGGCATCTTCTACGAACATGTGACAAATTCGATCTTTGGCGATTTCATTGATGTCGTGAAACCCCGGTCGGCCACCTTGACTGCAAAATTTACGCCTCGTGGAGGAATTACTTCGCGCATTACTGTCCGCTATCCCGATCCTCCGGCCCGATCCTCCGGCAACGATTGCGAGCTAAAACCATGAGCGATTTTCCGTTGCTGCTGTCCGGCTTTAGCGACGAGATCGCTGCCGATAAGAATATGGACACACAATTCGCGGTCATGAGCGGATTGGGGTTACGATATACGACGTTGCGATTTCTGAATATCGACAATCAAGTCTTGAACGTATCACAATTGAGTGATCGACAAGCTGATCAAGTGGTTGAAAAACTGGCCCAATATGATTTGAGCGTTTCTTCGATCGGTTCACCGATAGGCAAAGTCAAACTGTTGGATATCGACGACGGGACCGCGAATCGGTTTCGGCCATTTGCGGACTATTTGGAAACAGAGGTTCAGCGCGTTTGCGAACTAGCTCAACGATTTGGCTCTCGGCTGGTTCGGGGGTTTTCTTTTTATTATCCGCGCGGCACACCTGCCGAGCGTCATCTGGAATTAGCGGCCGATCAATTGCGCGCGATCGCGCAGCGCTGTGATGAACATGGGCTGACTTTGGGATTAGAAATTGAAGCAAACTTGGTAGGGCACTCAGGTCAAATTTTGGCCGAGTTAGATCGCCGCGTGGACCACCCTGCCCTAGCGCTGATCTTTGACAGTGCTAACGTTGTCGTACAAGGGTTTTCCAAAACACAAGTATTGGAACAATGGCGCAGTGTGATGCCAGGTTTGGGTTGGCTGCACGTCAAAGATTACGTTGCATCGGCCAGCGAGTTTTCCACCGACGCACCGGTGGACGAAGATTCCTTAAGTCAATTTGTTCCGGTCGATCAAGGAGCTGGCGGCTACCGAGAGATTTTTAGCGAATTGCACTCACACATGCCACGATTGCAACAACGCTGGCAATCACGAGGATTGCCGGGCTTTTTTGTCGATCTCGAACCTCACCTCAAACAAGGTGGTCAATTCGGCGGCTTTAGCGGTGCTGATGGATTTGGTATTGCCTGCCGAGCTCTCTGCAATCTGTTGCTGGAAACAGGATGGCAAGCGGGCCTGCGGCGCGCGTTGAATTAAACACAGCAAGTACTCGCGGCAGAATGACGACTCGATTTCGCAACCGCGAATGAAAAAGGGCCCTTGAATAAATTCAAGGACCCTTTCCATCGCAGAGCTGTGGGTGTGCGAATATTGAAAATGTTACTTAGTTAGAATCGGCTGATTTCTCGGCCGTGGGCTCTTGAACCGAAACTGCGAGACGCGCTTCTAGTCGCGTTTGCGCGTTTTGTTCATCTAAGTCACCGCTTGAAATCAGTTCTTTTTTGGCTTCTTGCATCGCTACGTGGTAATGCCAGACGAAAGATGCGATGGCGGCAAAAATGCAACCGCATCCACCTAAGAACCAGATATCACCAATACCATTGCTGGCGGCAAACAAGACAACAGAAAAAGCTAACCCGCCCCCGGCTGTGGCATATCTTAAAGCGGCCAAGCCGTGTTTTTGTTTTTCGGCAAACTCATCCAAAGCGCTGCGAACCGAAGCATTGGCTAAGTTTCGCAAGGCATTCATGTCCGTATTGCGCTCAGGCGCTTGTTGTTTGGGTTTGAATTCATCCGGAGCCATGAAATCCGTTCGATTGGCCGCGATGCTTTCAACGACCTCCTGAGCTATTTCCGCTTCCGTCTTTGCGATGACAGGTGCCACGGGAGCTTGAGGCTTCACGGGCGCTGGTGACGCACCGGCCGAAGCTGGATTGACTCGCAACCTTTGAAACAATTGGTTCATGTAGTTGGTGACACCGTCGTCGTGTTCCGAACCAGTTGGTGGCACATAAGTTGGCGCGGGGACTACGGCTTCTGCAATCGTCGCCTCAGGAACCAGCTGCTCGGCTGGTTGTTCAGTTGGTTGTTCGCCAAATTGTTCGCTAAATTGCTCGGCAAGTTGCTCATTTGGTTGCTCGGCGGGAGCATCCCATTCGAATTGTGATTCCATTGTCGGCAAACAAGCCAAATTATTGGACTCGTGGTCACAAGGCGAGTCAAGTTTCATTTCGCTCGCCAAGTCCGATTCCACGAATTGGACATCGCCTGAATTGTCGTCGGCTAAGTTCTGGTTCGATACGGATTCGAGTGTTCCGAAGTCCTTCACGGGAGCAGTTGCTGCGTCCGTGTTAAACAGGGAAGCCAAATCCGCTCGAAGTCGACTAAGTTCACTTCGATTTGATTCGTTAGAGATTTCTCCGACTGTTAAAGCCGGATCGATTTCGGCGGAATCAAAAGGCGAGTCGCTGCCCGAAGATTGATTATTATCCTCAGTCGACGCGTTCGAAGCAGATGACGATAACGATGCAAAGAAATCGCTCAGTTCAACCGCGGCTGATTCTGGAGCTTCCGTCGCCGTGGAAGGCGTTGAATTGGTTTCGAGTGATGTCGGAGCCAATTGCATCAATTGCGACCAAGCGTCATTTTCATGATTGCCTTGAATGGCTGAATCGTAAAGTTGAGAAAGAATTTCAACCTTTTGCTCGGCTTCCTCGTTGGACTTTTCAGTAACCTGTGAACTGGTTAACCAAGCCAAGCTGGATTGCGGATCGAGAGCTTCAACCGGATCGACGGTGCTGCCCAAGGAGATCTCGCTCGACGCAGCAGGATTTATAAACGACTCAATTGTCGGTAGTTCGTACAGGCTGGCGGCCTGAGTTTGTTCTGCTCGATCCGCGCCTTGGGAGTCCATCAGATTGACGAGACATGAGTCATTCAAGCACATTGTCGAATTGCGGTCTTGTTCCTGTTGGAAATTTGTTTCAATTTGGCGCAATCGTTTAAGGATTGACTCTAAGTCGACGTCGCCGCTGGTCGGCGGTTCATTGGTGACAGGCGGAACAACGGCCAGCACGCTGGCCGCATTTTCCATTTCTCCGAACATGTCTGCCATTGCAAAATTTGCGGATATTGAATCGTCGACGGGCGTATCTTCAGTTGCCATTGGTTCCGGGTTATTGGTCAACTGATGTTCCACCTCAGCCACTAGATGTTGCTCGAGTTCGGCAAATTGTTGTTCCTGGCTGTTCCACATATCGGCCATGGATGGCGTGGATTCGACGGGCACCTGATCGGCAATAGCAACTGCTTCTTCGGCAGTCGGTTCCAACGCTGTCGATTCCTCAGTCAATTCCGCAGTCACTTCTGAATTCGAGTCTGCAGTGAACTCCAGCGTCGAATCAGTCTCAACATTCCAAACGTCCGAGCGCGGCTCATCCGCAATGACGGGCTGTTCATCGGATTTGGTGTGCCAAGTTAATTCCTCGACTTGCCAGTCTTGCGTTAAATTCGCAAATGGCGAATCGGATGATTGCCAAACTTGTTCGACATTTTCGCAATCGATTGTGGGCTGCGTTGCTGGCAATTGCGAATCGGATTCGACGGCTGGTTGCCAATCGGATCCGACCGCCAAGGATTCGTCCATTTGTTCGCAGGATTGAGAAACCGGGGCGAGAGTTTCCGGGTAGACATTCGCGACAGGTCGATCTGCCAGTTGGATGAGTTTATCCCAAACGGCATCTAATTTTTCGTTGATTGCCTGGAGAGACTGGCCGTTGGATTCGCTGAATTGCGTATCGAGGCGTTGACAATGTTTGGCGATCTGTCGTGTTTGTTTAGCCAACGATTTAATTTTGCGAGTCATACGATTGCTATGCTCCCGAGCGTTACCCATTTGTTCAAGTAATTCGTGCAAACGATCCCAAGGTTGTGAGGCATCAATCGACCCCGAATAGGAGTTTGAGAGGTTGCAGGCCTGATCAAGGCGAAATTCGATTTGAGCTTCAAAGCGGTCGTGAACCAACAGGTCGCCATGCCGCAGCCAATGACTTTCGGCCATGATTCCATTGAGCATGATGGCATCACCAAACGAGCGCAGAGCCACGCCTGCGGGACCTTGCAAGATCGCCAGGGCGGGAACCGGGGTTTCGTTGGTGGATTCGGTTTGAGCCGAACGCCATTTCAACAAACATTTCTTTTTCAGAATGTTAAGCGAGCGACCTTGTTGGGGGCCCTTGGTCCAATTCAGCACCAAAGTCGATTGGTCGAGGGGGTTTTCGGTCATAGCGGTAGTCGTCCTCGTAGGTTACGTCTGCGATCGCCCGAGTTCATGAAATTAACCATTGATGTGAACCAACTCATACGTGACTGCGTTATCACGATGGAGCACTTGGGCTGGGATGTGAAAAATGAATAGGTTGCGCCAGGTGAATCGTCAAATAAGAATTATTGAGATCGGTCAAGATTCCGGAAAAATTTCGTTTGGCGCTCGGAGCCATTAGGCCAGAATCGATTGAGGAGGGTGATTGAATGAGTTGTTCAGCGTGAAGTTTGTTAACGTGCAAATGGAGGTACGAAGTTAGGAATAATCCGGGCTGGTCGTTTGGTAACGATTGCGCGATGGGAGCGAATGATAATTTGTAAGGCTTGGCAAAAAAATAGCGTGCCGACGCGATCTAATCCTATAGTTCAGGTACCAGCGACTGGCCCCGGAGGACTACTGTGCGGGCGGTCATTGGCCTTGACTAACAGAACACTAACTACCCAGTTGGAATCGCCGCCCATGGCACGTAAAGAAACACTTGTACAATTCAAAACTGTCTTACTAGAGCGACGCGAGGCATTGCGTCAAGCGATCGCCGGTGATGATCGCATGCTCCGCGAACTCACCCAACGCTCCGGCGGTGACGTGATCGATTTCGCCAGCGATTCAGCGTTTGAAGAAATGAACTCCCAGCTGGCCGAAGTTGCCAGTCGCGAATTGATCAATGTCGAGAATGCACTCAAACGATTGAACAATGGCAGTTATGGAAAATGCGAAGCATGTGGTAGCGTGATTGCAATCGCACGTTTGCAGGCGTTGCCTTATGCCACTTATTGTATTGACTGCCAACGCGATTTGGAAAATTATCGTCGACATGGCCAAGGGAATTCTGATTGGGGACGAATTCTGGAACAACCGACTGACACGCCCGTCGGTGATATGGACTTCAACGTTTCCTAATCGTCAAAGTCAATCAATACATTGCCTTTTTTTTTGCCGCTTTTTTGCGATTGACTGTCGCCTCAGCCTTGTATTTGGATTAGGCTGGAGGGACAGGAGCAAAACCATCTAAGAACTTTGGACCCGGTCGCTTATGACAGATTCACTTGTAACCCGTGGTTGCTGGCGACATCGCTTGATTAGCGGCGTTTGCTTATTTATGAACTGGACGTTTATTTGCTGGCTCCTGCTTGCCCCTCATTCCGTTGCTATCGCGCAACCCTTACCGCAGACACTTGAGCAATCTTATTTAGATCTGGCAAGAGAATCGAATGAGATCAGCCGTTTCTACAGCTTAATCAAACGCGTCGTGGCCGTTACTCGACCTTCAGTGGCTCACATCGAAGCGCGGAAAACAAAAGTATCAGCCAATGGTTCGTCGAGTCAAACTCGCAAAGCGTTTGTCGAAGAGGCTGGCTCTGGAGTGATCATTCAACATCGCAATCGTTTTTTTGCGATTACCAATTTTCACGTGATCGATGGTGCGGAAGTCAGCGACATCAGCGTTACGGTCAACGGACGGACTTATCGCCCCACCGATGTGCGACACGATCGCGAGTCCGATCTGTCAGTGCTGTTGCTGGATGCAACCGATTTGAAACCGGCCCATTTGGGAAATAGCGATCAGATTGATATTGGCGAAATGGTCTTAGCCATCGGCAGTCCGTTTGGACTCGATCATAGTGTCAGCCAAGGCATCATCAGTGCCAAGCATCGTCGCGATCTCGATCTTGGACCGCGCGGAGTCAAGTATCAAGATTTTTTCCAAACCGATGCCGCGATCAATCCGGGAAATAGTGGCGGGCCTTTGTTGAACATGCGCGGAGAAGTGATTGCCGTTAACACGGCCATCGCCAGCAACTCGGGTGGCAGCGATGGAATTGGTTTTTCGATTCCCATCAACATGGCAATGCGAATTTGCACGGATCTGATTGATCATGGAACGGTGCAACGGGGATTTCTCGGCGTTTCGATGGATGGTGCCTTTACGCCGCAACAGGCGTTTGCCCGTGGGTTGGATTTCAATCACGGCGCTTTAATCTCAGAAGTTACGCCCGGTTCTCCCGCCGCGGAAGCTAAGTTGCAAGTCGGCGATATTATCCTGAACTTTAACGAACGCCCCGTCGGCAACGATTCTCACTTAGTCACATTAGTGAGCCTGGTCCGGTTGGGCGAGCAAGTGCCAATGGAAATTTACCGCGACGGCCAACACATTGCGATGCAAGTTACCATTCGAGGCAAAGAAAACACCAAACGCGACACGGCCTTGCCGGCCGTGGGCGTGAACCGCTAAATCTCCAAAACCCAGCGCCTCCCAAATTCAACGCCTCCCAAAACTCAGTTAGAAACACAGAGATCCCGGTGTGCCGGGCGAGCTTGCTCTCTGTGATCTCTGTGTTTCAAAACCAGACCCGGCGAGCACTAATTCCGCAGCCGCCCAAGCACGCAGCAGGCCGAACACTGTCTCACAGGCATCAAAAAAACACAGAGGCACAGAGGTCACAGAGTCCCTGGCAAGCTGCTCTCTGTGAACTCTGTGCCTGTGTGTTTCAAAAACAGACCTGGCGAGCACTAATTCCGCAGCAGGCCAAGCACGCACCATGCCGAGCACCATCGCACAGCATGCAATTAAAAACACAGAGGCACAGAGGTCACAGAGTCACGAACGCAGTACTCTCTGTGATCTCTGTGCCTCTGTGTTTCAAAAACAGATCTGCCGAGCACTGCTCTCTGTGATCTCTGTGCCTCTGTGTTTCAAAAACAGACCTGGCGAGCACTAATTCCGCAGCAGGCCGAACACTGTCTCACAGGCATCAAAAAAACACAGAGGCACAGAGGTCACAGAGTCCCTGGCAAGCTGCTCTCTGTGAACTCCGTGCCTCTGTGTTTCAAAACCAGACCTGCCGAGCACTGCTCTCTGTGATCTCTGCGCCTCTGTGTTTTAAAACCAGCCTTCCCACCTCAATCCGATCATTGATTGGCTGCGATTTGCAGCAAGTCGGCAATCGACTGTCTTGCGGCATCGGCTCGAACACTAGTCGCAACTTCTAAATTCGTTCGCCATTCTTGCGGCGAACGCCGATCAAACACGGTCATACCGCGAGTTATTTCTCCTTCGGTTTCGACGTCGCCGGCCATTTCCGTGAATTCGAACAAGTCTGGTTCGATCAACGCCAGCGCTCCCACGGCATCATTCAGCGTAATGGACTCCAGCCCTAATTGCTGTCGATAAGCGCGAAATGCAAACGGCAGAACCTGTTTGAGCAAACATCCCACCCGCGTGCCGATATCGGGCAATTCTTGCAAAAAATCAATTCCAAATTGAACTTGGCGCGTTACATCCAGCGGCACCAAAGTTTTGGTGACTCGAGATTGCAACACTTGACGAGCGCTGACCGGATCGAAAAAGAAATTGAATTCAGCCGCTGCGGTGATATTGCCGACACCAACGACACTACCGCCGGTGATAACCACGCGGTTGATTAACTCGGTGATCGACGGATCGCGCCTCAAGGCTCTCGCTAAATTGGTCAGTGGACCCAGTGTCAAGATCGTGACTTCGCCAGGGAACTGTCGAACAAAGTCGATAATCAGTTTTTCAGCGACTTGCAAATGTTGTTTCGCCGAGACTTCAAAACCTGTGTTACCCAATCCATCGGCACCGTACAAAAATGTAGTGTTGATCGCGGGTGCGTCGTCGCCGGGCGTGGCCATTCCCAAGCGCGGGTAACGATCGGGATCCAATTCGCCCAGCAGCGCCTGTAGATTACTGTTGGATTGATCGGCAGTCACACAACCTTCGGTCGCCGTAATTGCCAAAATTTCAACGCGCGGATCGTTAAGCAGCAGACATAGAGCCACCGCATCATCGGTCCCCATATCGCCATCAATGATGATCTTTCGGGCCATTTACCGTGCGCTTTCCCTGGTTCGAACTGGCTTCCTGACACATCGCGAGGTTGAAAACCAACCCCCTGTCCTAATCATAGACGTTTAGCGGCAATCGACGAAATGCTTTCCCTGAAATTCGGGAAATCGTTAGAACCGAACCCTGCTAAACGATGCGTATCGCATAAGATTGTAAAATCTGTTAGCGGGGTTTACAAGCAAAATGAATCGGCCGAAGATCATTCTGTCTTAGTTTTCGTTGGTTTGGTTCGATCCGATAAAACAGACCTTATTCATCAATGGCGAGTAATACATGAATCCTGTCACTCGGGCAACCGAGCGAATTTCATCCGGTTTTTCCTTAAATACCGAGGAAATGGCCGAGGTGATTGGCCATTGTATGTCCGGTCAGGCGGCCCACGACGAAATGGTCGCATTATTGACGGCGTTGCATCGCAAAGGTGAAACGGCGGCCGAGTTGGTAGGAGCGGCCCGTGCCATGCGACGATATATGACGCCAATTGAATGTCCCAATCATCGAGTGATCGACACGTGTGGTACCGGTGGGGGTCGCAGTGGCATCTTTAATGTCAGCACCGCGGCCGCACTGGTGGCGGCAGCGGCTGGTGCGACCGTCGCTAAACATGGAAACCGCAAGTCGACCAGCAATTCGGGCTCGGCGGATGTTTTGCAAGTGTTGGGTGTGAACATCGAAGCGCCGGTGGCCGTGACCGAGCGATGTTTGCGCGAATTGGGGATTGGATTTTGTTTCGCGCCGCTGTTGCATCCCTCCGTCAAACATGTGATGGCCGTCCGTCGCAGCTTGGATTTCCCCACAATCTTCAATTTACTAGGTCCGCTCTGCAATCCGGCCCGTGCGCCTTACCAGTTGTTGGGGGCCGGTCGGGGGGAAACACAAGCGATCCTGGCCGATGCATTGGCGCAGTTGGGATGTCGCGCGGGATTGGTTGTTCATAGTCGCGACGGATTGGGAGAAATCTCGGCTTCGGATACGACGGATGTCATTCAAATTACTGCGGGAAGTCTGGCGCTGAGCACGTTGTCGCCTGATGATTTTGGGCTGACCTGTGGCAATCTGAATGAGATCAAAGTCAACGATCCGCAAGCCAGTGCGCGGTTGATCGAACAGGTTCTCGCCGGACATCCGGGAACCGCACGAGACATTGTGGTGATGAATGCGGCGGCAGCGATTTGGATTGTCGAACTGGCCCCTACGCTCGCCGCGGCGCGAATACTGGCAGAAACTGCCATCGACTCTGGCAAAGCGGGCGAGGTACTGAGAGAACTGGTGCGATTGACGCAAATGGAATAACGACTGACACAAAAATATTTACAGGCGCGTGGCCACAAGGCTCCAGTCGTGTGGTTAACCTAGCCGCCCGTGGCCACAAGGCTCCAGCCTTGTGGCCACCATCGGCCAAAACGCATATGGTGCCAAGCGATTG
The DNA here is from genome assembly GCA_041739975.1 of Pirellulaceae bacterium. Classification (GTDB taxonomy): domain Bacteria; phylum Planctomycetota; class Planctomycetia; order Pirellulales; family Pirellulaceae; genus BJ22. The sequence goes on along the minus strand of JBGSMY010000061.1, from coordinate 27,569 downwards.
CGTGCAATCCCTCTACTCTGCGACCACTTCGCCGCCGGCGCGGGTGGCTAAGGCTGACAAGACTTCGCGACTGGTCGTATAAGGAACAAAATGCACCGAAGCATCGGCGCGGGCAAAGTTTGCACCACCCGGATGAAAACTCCAGTGATGCGTCCAATCACATCGGTTGCCACGCTTACCCGGTCCATAACCTAGATACTTACCAGGTGGACAGTGAACGATATCTTCCACGACCGCCAAACTGGCCGCCGTCTCAAACATACCAATCGTCGCGCTGTGCCACATTTGACTGCCTACCCAAGCTCCAATGCCTTGCCCCACATCATTCGGCGGACGCTCGCCAAACATCAAAGTACTCGAAAGTCCATCTGGTATTTCATGTGTGGCAAATCCAAGACGATTCCGAGCAATTCGTTGTGCAAGCTGCGCCGCAAAGACACCTTGTCCATCCGTAAATTCAATACCCGCAACCCCACAGTAGTCCGTATAAGCAAAGGGAAAAGAAACATCCGGCAAAATTACTTTTCCCTGTTCTGGATTCGAACTGCACTGTAATATCGGAAGCGTTACCGAGCGCTCAGGAATATAAAACACGTGGATGCCTTGAGCAATCTGCGCGTCGATCGAGTCTTTTATAGATTTTTGTTCCAGAAATGGAACCACTAGGCACTGCCAGTGCAAATAACTTTTGTTGGTGTTTGGAAATCGTTTAAAACTCGATTCGTAAGAATGCAATGCCAAGGACAATTGTCTGGCTTTATTAGCACAATCGATCCGGCGCGACGATTCGCGAGCTGTCTGCACCGCGGGGAGCGTCATCCCGATTAAGATCGAGATAATGGCAATCACCACCAGTAGTTCAATCAGCGTAAACCCCAAGCCAAGTTTTCGAGTTATTCGAATCGACTTATTTGATCCCATGGTCTTGTCTTTTGATTGAGAGTGACTATTTTCGCGATCGATACCAATAAAATATAGCGCCGACGCCAATCATGGCTAACACGATGATCGTGGGCCAAAACCAGCGATTACCTTCTCGGCCAAAATCGGCAATCGGCGGCATTCCTGGCTCAGCAATACCATAATGCGCCAGATAACAATGTTGGGGATCAAGTGATTCATTGGGGAAATACTTCTGGGTAATATAACTTGAGAAAACTTTGGGATCGAGCTTATCTCCAAAATCAAATTTCAACCCTTCATACATTCCACCGCTGGTCGACCACCAATAGTCACCTATTTTCTCGAAGGCTCGCGAAACAGCTGTGCGCGGCGCCTTGCCTTTTTCCTGATAGGCCCAACTGTCTGGAAGCGGTGGATAACGACTGTCAAAACGCACTTCGACAAAATCAAGTCCATTCACCGGGTCATCTTCATTGACAACCGATGGTGAAGGAATAAATTTGACGTAATGGAAATCTCCATCCTGGCGGTAGTCCGCGATCTCAATTTTTCCCAATCGCAATTGTTCCGGAATTGGGTTGCCTGCAAACTCTGACCGAGCAAGTATTTGACGGTGGGGCTTCGCCGCTTCGGCTGGATCGCGGTACTTATAAAAATATTCCAAAACGGTCTTATCGTTCACGGTCGACAAGCGGGCAAAGTATTTTGGATTCGAAATATCTAGAAAATTTATCTTGTTCTCAGTTCCTAGGCCTTCGTTGGTTATCCAATGACCGTCCTTAATCAAGGTTTCAGCGAATAATTTTCCGTTGAGAGTCAACTCAATTCGTCCCAATTGATCTGCTCCTTCACGCAGACATCGCTCCCATTCGTTAAGTCGTTCTGCGGTAAGGTATTTTTTACCCTCCTGAATCCGTGCTGAAACGTCATCTACCTCTTGGCAATGCGTTAAACCGAATACCAAATAAAATATCAAGGACAATGCACAATTCACATTTTACCTCTAGCCAATCACTTTGGTATAACGTCTAAGGGCAATTCTTTTGGAAGCGCCGAAGACCAATGGTTAGATTGAACGACATTGAAATTGCAGCGAATCTACTCATTTATCAAAATTACTCTACCTTAAACGTCGCATGGCAGTAACAAGGACCAACACCTGGTGGCGGAATAGGCCGGCAATTGCACGCAGACACTTCATCCGGATCGACAATTTCGCACAATCCACTACATGCCCCTCCTGCGCCAGGAGCACAAGTGATATTGTTACAATGCTGCTGATAAAAAATCGACGCATTGGCAACCGCCGAAGTCGAAATCAATCCGATGACTACAACCAAGCATAATTTCACATAGATCTTGACCATACAATCCTCCAGAATAAAAAGAAAGCCTAACGAATTAAACCCCAATTCAATCTTGCACTCGAAAGTATTGGTTCGCTTTCGACCATTCGTTCCAAATAGAATTTTGCACTCCCGCGAACTAATGCCATCTTCTGCTCATACAAAGCTTTTGAACCGATCAAAAACACCGTCGTTTCACTTTGTGGTTCAACAACTGCAGGAATCCCTGATAGCAGCGCGACTTGGCAACTTCCCTCTAATCCTACTAGTTTGAGCGCTTGCGCTGACTGGTTTTTGATCACCAACTTTAAACGCGGATTTGGCTCAGTGCTTTCGACGATTTCCATCGAGACCTGACTCAATTCGGATTGACTTTGCTGCCCTCGTCCCCAAACAACAACGGCAAGAACCAAACAAACCATGGCGGAAAAGCAAATCAGCGCCGAATTGAAACCATGACCGGCCGAAAATAACGATTTCATCCGATCTTCTGTTCTATTTTCTGAAAAGAGGGTCAACGATAAGAAACAACCAACCGCAATCCCGTCAATAATAAAAGTCATTATCAAAGGCGTACCGCTCCCAAAACAACTGCAGACGGTCCTACCCACAGTTAGTTGATAACTAACAAAGAACCAATAAGCCAAAAATGCCAAAGCAGCGACGAAAAAGGTTCGTCGAACCCGATTACCAAATAACAGGAGATTCGCCACGCCAAGATCTACGATCAGAGAAACCAAAAAAAGCGGTGATGACCACGTCTGCAACGAAAAAAAAGGGTCGAGCAGTTTCATAAACGCCGCAAAAACTAAGATTGCGGCAAACACATGGCAGACGGTTTCTTGGAAGTACCTCATGGCTAACTCGCTTATAAGAAATGCACAGCGAAAGTCGGCGACCAATGCGAAAAACCCTGTCATTGTAAAAAAAAATGGTGTGTCAACAAAAATATTGAAATATCTGAATTTTTTTGGAAAACTATGAAATACAGTGGAAAATCGAAAGACGGGAAAAACGTCGCGAGACTCGAGATTGTTAATCTTGTGTGGCCAGACCCTCTTTATCCTACACATCTTTTATTAAATCCCGATCGCCGTAAAGACTTCGCGATAAGCTTCTAGTTTTTGTATCCTCAATCGCATCGTTTAACGGCATACCAGAGCGGGCCTAGCTGTTTCCAACCTCACCACCTCCCAGACTCACCAGCAACCCGCGGCGGCGACGGCGTGCGGTCGCAACAATCGCAATCGTGACGAACGCGGTCGAAACAAGCGCAATCGTTTAACGGCAAGCCCGAGCGAAATTTGAGGCCAACCAATTCACCATGCTCAAAGACTCACCCGAAACTTTCGCGGCGGCGACGGCGTGCGGTCGCGAAAAGCGCAAGCGTGACGGACGCGGTCGCTGCGAGGGACGGGACTGGCTGTGGTGGTCAGGGGCGCCGTCGCCGACGGCTTGCTGTTAAATGATCAATCACCCAGCGATCTTCTGGACATTGGCACTCGCTCTCAATCGTTTTTCCCAAATTCACTGACGATTTTATCCCGAGCGGCTTTTCCTCGTTGCCGCCAACGCTGGACATCTAATGGATCTGCATTTTTATCTAACCAGTCCTTGAGCTCACGCAAATTTTTTGAAGCTTGCGAATCGGTCTGATACAGCGGCTCAAATACAACCTCATACCACCAATAAAATAGCTCGCCAAACAATGGGGCAACCAACGCGGTATCAATCCTTTGCAGTTTTACCGCCAATGACAGTCGGACGTAGAAAAATATATGGTTCCACAAGTGATCCAACGAATCCCGGTCGGCATTCGTTCCTTTTTCAACCGCATCGCGCAACTCGCGAATGGGGGTCGTCGGATATCGCTTTAACATGGCATGGGCTCGGCTCCGCGAAACGTTGAGATCAGGCCCATTAAATTCGCGATGCATCTCCCAAGCCAACTCACTGCGATTCTGCGACATTTGTTCGCGAGTTTGCACTGCCAATTGTTGCATGGCAAAACGGGACGCCAACACCGATCCCAACAAAATCCCCAACACACTGGCGACCAGCGACACCAACAGCTCAATCCGCTTTTCCAATGACAACGGCATGGCTATCACAACCACACCAAATGCAAACAAACAACCGAACAGTATCCATTCCCGCATGGTGGGTATTGACGTGATGGGTTTCATTTTGATCCAAACGGTTGGTTGTAAAACAGAAAAGTAAACAACAGCATGTCGATCAATCTACCCGGCCGATAATCCACACCGGCCAAGGCCACGCCGTACGCCGTTAGGTCCGGATACCACTTTCCCAGTTGACTTTCCAGAGTCCTCGCGAAACACGCTGGGACGCCAGGCGATTAGGGCTGGGCTCTGAATTGTCGACCTCGGCTGTGAATGATACCAAATCACACAAATTTGCCTGGGGGAGTTGGCAAAAACCCTGATTAACTCGACGAAGGGCTCCCCGATGGGTTCGAACCTGGATTTGATTGCCAGGGGCCAGAAATGCCCGATTGCCGAAACTGCCTTTTAGACCTTTCGATAAACGCGGGTCGATGGTATCTTAGGACCTTTGGTAGAAATCGCAACTTCGATCGGCGATTCCCTGGTATTGTTAAGATCTCGTGCTTGAAAGAAAGTCTGTTATGGCGAAGCCACATCGTAAACTAAAAAAAGCCAATAAGGGTCGGCGCCCGGCCAATGCAAAAGCCCGCAAGGCCAAACGCGCGAAGATCAAAACCTGCTAACTTGAGCATGGAAGCGGTAACGTGGGACGACGACGTTTACCAAAACTCGATCCGGCAGTGGATTATTCGCGGCATTTGTATGAATTAGATGCGGTTCAACCCGGCTTCTTGGCGGCTGCGCTGTTCGATATTCCACAACCTTTGGAAATAGAAATCGGCAGTGGCAAGGGTTTATTCTTGCTCAATCAATCGGCCGCTCAACCGAACCACAACTACGTCGGAATCGAAATCGCCAAAAAATATGCGCGATTTGCCGCTTACCGTTTGGCCAAATTCGGACGCAACAATGCCCGCGTGATTCGGGGCGATGGGTTGGCCTTTTGCCGCGAGCATGTGGCCGATAATTCCGTAACGGCTTATCACGTTTACTTCCCGGACCCTTGGTGGAAAGATCGCCATCGCCGACGACGGGTTATCCAGACGGATTTTATCCATTCTGCGCAGCGCACATTAGTGCCCGGCGGCAAACTCATTTTCTGGACGGATGTCGAGGAGTATTACGCATCGGGATGTGAGCAAATTCAAAACGAATCAAATTTTGCCGGTCCGTTCCCCGATATCGCCGCCGCCGTCACCAATGTCCCTGCCGACGGCCAAGACGCGGAGTTGGCAAGCGGCCGCACCCATTTTGACCGGCGTATGTTGCGCAATGATCACGAAGTGTTTCGCTGTTTTTTCCACAAACCCAGTGCCAACGCTTAATGCGGAAACAAGTTTTTTGTTTAACGTCATAATTGAAACAAAGCGGGACGGCGATGAATGATGACTTAACGCTGACCGATCAACGCGAGCAGCTGTTGCTTGCCCCCTACGCGACGTTCAGCAAACATTCGCGGGGCAGAAAACATGTCGAAGTCGACCATCCCTATCGGGGTCCGTACCAACGCGACCGCGACCGCATTTTGCACAGTTCGGCTTATCGGCGGCTCAGTGGAAAAATGCAGGTGTTCACCGGAGAGATGGGCGATTACCACCGCACCCGTTTAACCCATACCCAAGAAGTAGCCACGGTTGCCCGCACGATCGGACGGGTGCTGCGACTCAATGAAGACTTGATTGAAGCATTGGCGCTAATGCACGACATCGGCCATCCGCCGTACGGGCACGCTGGCGAAGACGCGCTTCACGAATGCGCAGCCAGTCTGGGCGGTTTTTCCCATAATCGCTTTGCCTTGACGATCGTGGAAGAACTGGAGATTCGCTACAACGGATTCACCGGATTAAACCTTACTCAAGAAGTCCTCGCGGGACAAACATCGCGGATCGACAAACAGCAATCCGGCTTGCATCGATTATTGGAAGTGCAATTAGTCGATGCGGCAGACAGTATGACTTACGACGCTCACGATACGGATGACGCGTTGAAATTGCGATTGATTCACCTCGATGATATGCGCGAGCTCGACCTAATTCGAGAATGCCTGGATTTCGTTCGCGAACGCTTTACCAATCTTAACCCCTCGTTAATGCGCAAGGCGGTGGTGCACCGATTGATTGAACGGCAAGTTACCGACTTAGTGGAAAACTGTGCCGTGCAATTGGTACATGCCGGTTTTCGCGATGCCAACGAAGCGATGCAAAGCGATTTTTTGATTGGCCCCAGCGAACCACTGGCCCAGCAGAAACGCGAATTGGAATCGTTCTTGTATCATCGGGTCTATCGCCATCCTCATTTGATTGCGGTGCGACAAGCGGCACAGGACCGACTGAAGCAAATGTTTATTCGCTATTGCGAACGACCCGAGCTAATACCACCGCACTATCAACCGCGACTCAAACAAGTGGGCGTTCAGCGGATGGCCGTCGAGTATATTGCGGGAATGACCGATCATTTCTGCGAACAAACCTATGAGTGGTTGTTTTCTCAGCCTGCAGGGTAGCCGAAAGGGTGCCATTGCCTTTAGAATATGAAATCGTTGAATTGCGGGATGAGGCGACCGTGACTTCGTTTATATACAATTAGTGGCTCGAGCTGATTTTCGATGGGATATAGATCACACGTGATTCAATACCAAATCGATACCAGCCGACTACATTCGTTTTTCAACTGACCCACACATGCAATTACCACTTTGGATTCTTCGAGCTTGCTTTGTCGTTGTCGCACTCGGTTCAGCCGTGGCTTTGACAACGAACCAACTCGCGTTAAACCGACTGACGGTTATGTTGGTCTTTGCCCTGGGCGCCACGGGAATTATTGCCGCTGATATTGCTATCAAACGCAAACGCATCGACATGATCTCCAGCGTCTATTTCGGGTTGCTCGTCGGTTTGTTTTTGACCTACATTGTCGGTTTGGCTTTGGCACCTACTTTTGAATCGTTTTCGGACGGGTCGGATCCTATTAAAATGGCTCGAGCCGGTGCGATCCAAACGGTTGTCTTATCGGGCGTCGGAATCGCAATCACTTACCTCTGCATCAGCCTGCTGTGGCAAACCAAAGACGACTTTCGTTTTGTCATTCCCTATGTCGAGTTCAGCAAAGATCTCAAAGGGGCAAAACCTTACATCTTAGACACGAGCGTCGTCATCGACGGCCGGATCGCCGATATTATTGAAACCGGAATTATCGATAGTCAAATTGTCATGCCCCGGTTTGTTCTGACCGAACTTCAAGCAATTGCCGACAGCTCTGATAAATTGCGGCGGGCACGAGGAAGGCGCGGACTGGACGTTTTAAACCGGCTGCGAACCAACAATAAAATTGATTTCAAGATCTACGACCGCGATCTCAATGAAATGGCCGGCCAGCCGGTCGATCTAAAACTGCTGACGCTTGCCAAACATCTAGGCGGCAAGGTAGTAACAGGTGATTTTAACCTCAACAAAGTCGCCAAGTTACAAAACGTGCCCGTGGTCAATTTGAACGAAGTGGCCAATTCGCTCAAGCCCGTATTTTTACCCGGCGAACAAATCCGCGTGAAAGTAGTTAAACCGGGTGAAGGTCCCGGGCAAGGCGTGGGTTATATGGACGATGGCACAATGATCGTTGTCGAAGACGGTCGGCAACACGTGGGGCAAATGGTTGATATTACCGTTTCCAGTATGCTGCAAACAAATGCGGGCCGGATGGTGTTTGGCAAACTTGATACCCCGCCCCCCCGTTAGCTGTCTCAGAACAAACAGTCTCGTCGCGAACAAATTCGACGCTAGGTGTCTCGTTTCGAACGGTTTGTCCATCCGAACTTTTTGCGTTAGACTTGGCGTTTTCCCCGACGTCGACCATTGGGACAAACCATGAATCGCAACGCTCGTATTGGACTTGTATTATTCGCCGTATATACCGTGGTCTATGGTGGATTTGTAGTTCTCAACGCCGTAGCCCCCACCTCGATGGACTGGTCCCCTTGGCTGGGGATTAATCTTTCCATCTGGTATGGCTTCTTCTTGATCGGATTGGCGTTTGCCTTGGCGATGCTTTACGGTTGGCTGTGTCGAATCGAAGTCTCGAAACCGGAGCAACGCTCGTCATGAATGAATCATTTTCGTGGCTGGCAGCGATTGTGTTCGCGGTTGTCGTCGGCCTAACCTTAGGGCTTAGTTTTTACTTGGGACGCCGTGCCGGTACGGCCCAAGGATATTTTGCAGCTCACGGTCAAATTCCATGGTTTGTCAACGGAATTGCCTTTGCGGGGGACTATTTGTCCGCCGCATCGTTTTTGGGCATCTGTGGTATGATTGCCTTTTTTGGTTACGACGGATTCTTATATTCGATCGGATACTTAGCCGGTTGGATCGTCGCTCTGTTTGTCATCGCCGAACCGATGAAGCGTCGCGGAAAGTTTACCTTTGCCGATTGCCTTGACTCTCAATTTCATTCGCGCGGGATTAAATTGGCGGCCGGATTAAGCACGTTGGCCGTCAGCTTGTTTTATTTGATACCGCAAATGGTTGGAGCCGGGGTGTTGGTCCAACCACTTTTGGGACTGCCGCATTGGGTCGGTGTTGTCCTGGTCGGAACCATTGTTATTCTAATTGTCGTCACCGCCGGCATGGTTTCTACGACTTGGGTTCAGTTTATCAAAGGCACGCTGCTCGTAGTCTTCAGCTTCATCCTGACGGTTGCCGTCCTCTGGCGCGGACTGGAGACTCAACCAGATGCCAATGACAATCGATATCAGTTTCACAAGATCGGCCCCATTGCCGAGAGCCGGTTTGACGAGCTCCTTTTAGAGGCCGCTGCACGCCCCCAATCGACCGCGATCGATGGCGACTGGCGTCTCAATCCGGAATTGTGGCCCGTTTATCGCGAAGCAAAACTGTTACCGGTTATCGGTGTCGACAGTCGCAGTCGCGTGTATAGCATCGATCGCGATCAACGACAACAAGTCTTTCTGCGCGAGACACAAACCGTTTTGGTCGATTCAACGGGGACACGAATCGTCAATGGCCAGCCACCTTCAAGTGATGGAGTACCCGCACGTTTGCAACCCACGGGACACATCGAACGATTGCCGGGAAATCAGGACAAAACGGGACCACTGTCTCCGTGGGCTTTTCTCAGCACGCTTCAAGAAAGCCAAATCGTCCGCTGGACATCAACTAATCTTAAACATCCCAATGGCGATGCAGTAACGATCTATCGACAAGTGCTCACGCCGGGCAACGAAATTCTTAGGCCCGGTGTGTCGCCGACTTTTGCCGGGATTCGCGGCGATCGCTGGCAAGCCAAAATCGACTTCGTCTCGTTGATGTTGGCATTATTTTGCGGCACGGCGTCGTTGCCACATATTTTGATTCGCTATTACACCGTTAAAGATGAAGCGGCCGCGAGAAAAAGTACGATTGTCGGCATCGCCAGTATCGGCAGTTTCTATGTGTTAACGTTATTTCTTGGCCTAGGCGCTATGACCAGCGGCGCGCTGGATATTACCGACAGCAACATGGCAGCGCCACTGCTAGCGCGGAGTATTAGCGAATGGCTGTTTGCCATCATTTCCGCCATCGCTTTTACAACCGTGTTGGGAACGGTCAGTGGACTGATCTTGGCCGCCGCCGGCGCGGTGGCTCACGATTTACTGCGAGGTGTGATGGGCATGCAGCTCAGTGATTACCAACAAGTTCGTATCGCCAAATTTGCTTCGGTTTTGATCGGCATCGTGGCCATGGTCTTGGGAATTCTGTTTGCTAAACTCAACGTCAACTATTTAGTCGGTTGGGCTTTTAGCGTCGCCGCCTCGGCGAATTTGCCTGCGCTGGTGATGTTGTTATTTTGGAAACGAACCACGCGACAAGGTGTGATCGCCAGTGTTTTGATTGGCATGATAAGCTCGCTGGCTTGGATTCTGCTCAGTGGCGACACCTATTCTAAAGTCTATGGATTGAGTGCCGAATCCGCTTGGGTACCGTTTAGCCAACCGGGCATCGTAACGATTCCGCTCTCTTTCTTAACTTTGGTAGCTGTATCGCTGATGACCCAAACGCACCCCAACAGCACCCAGCAAACCTCCCAAACCACCTAGTCCTCCAGAATTTACGCACAGAATGCTGTTGCGTTGAACCGCGCGAAATTGCTAAAGTTCCGCCCCACTCTGTCCGAGAGCGGCCGTTTGGTCCATGGGCAACTTAGGGGAGTTATTAGACGGTGATTGTGCGCGGAAAAATTCGATCGTTGATGTTCATCGGCGCGGCTTTGCTGTGCTTGATCGTCGCGGTATTGTCGGCCGCATCGATTCAAGGCGCATTGAAGTTTCGCAAATTGACAAAAACAATCCGCGAGCGGGGGACGGAATTGCCGTTGGCGGCCGAGTTGAGTCAACAAGTTAATAAACTGCGAGCCACTCATTGGCATTGTATCAGCAGTCGGCGACTCCCCGGACAATTGGGTCCGTTCCAACATTCGCAAACATTTCCTCGTTATGAATTTCAGGAGAACCTGCGGAGCGTTGAAAGTGCGATCGCCAGTTATGTCCGCCAATTGGACAGTATCGCCAGCGCTGATCCGGAAATTTCCGATACGACTCAGGAGCGTGAATTAGTTTCGCGAATCGAAGATTCGATGCAGAGCGTATTTACGTTAGTCCAAGATTCTGGTTGGGACTGGGGCGGGCACGAATTGGAATCTCGGCTCGAAGATGTCCTGGAAGGCATCCAAAAAGACGCCAGTCTGTTGCCATCGCTGATGAAAGATCGCATGGATGATTTTGCCGATCGGGCACGAGTCGAATACCACACTTGGATGACGCTCACCGTAATCATGACGATGATTGGTGTCGGATTCTTGGGAGTACTGATTTTTGTCTTTCATCGTTCAGTGTTTCGCCCGCTGCAACAATTATTAAACGGCTCACGTCAGGTGGCTAACGGCAATTTTGACTACCGTATAGCCCTCAACAGTCAAGACGAAATGGCAGAGCTGGCCGATGCACTGAATGCTATGACTGCAAATTTCCAAACGATTAAGCTTGACCTCAATCATCAAGTGAAACAGCGGACCAAAGAAGTAGTACGCAGCGAGCAAATGGCCAGTGTCGGTTTTCTGGCAGCCGGTGTGGCTCATGAAATTAATAATCCCTTAGCCACTATTGCTTGGTCGGCGGAAGCGTTGGAGAGTCGTCTTTTAGAGATATTGCAACCTACAAGCGAGCGAAGCGAGCCGGACCGCCAACAAGACATCGCGACGATGAAAAAATATTTGCGGCGGATCCAGGACGAAGCGTTTCGCTGCAAAGGCATCACCGGCAGTTTGTTGGATTTTTCGCGGTTGGGGGATGCCAAAAAGACTCAAGTCGATTTGCGAGGCATTATCGAAAGTGTGGTGGAGATGGTTCGGCCATTGGGTCGCTATCGTCGCCGCCATATTGAATTCCGCTGCGACCATCCAGCCATGATCGTGGCGAATCCGCAAGAGTTGAAACAAGTTGCACTGAACTTGATCACTAATGCGCTGGACAGTGTAGAAGATGGTGGACGAGTCGAGATCCGTCTGCAGCGAGAATCCAATCAAATTGTGTTGGAAGTTCAAGACAATGGATGCGGCATGACGGACGAGGTAATGCAGCATCTGTTTGAACCGTTTTTTACTCGTCGTCGTGAGGGCCAGGGCACCGGTTTAGGATTGTCCATCTCGTATCGAATTATCGAGGAGCATGGTGGACAGATTGAGCCGTACAGCAATGGTCCTGGCCAAGGTAGTACATTCCGAGTCCGTTTACCCCTACAACATCATGAGCAAAAACAACTCCCGAAAATTGCCGCCTAACGCGATCAAAGTGTTGTTTGCGGACGACGAAGTACCGCTGCAAGAGTTGATTGCCGACGAATTGCCGCGGATGGGCTTTATCGTAACCGTCTGCCCCGATGGCTTGACGGCTGTGGCGGCGCTAGAGCGGAATTCTTTTGACTGCATGGTCGTTGATTTGGACATGCCAGGTCTCAATGGCATTGAAGTGATCGAGAGAGCCAAACAGATTTCGCCGGAAACCGAAGCCATTGTGTTGACGGGCAAGAGTTCCAAAGAGACAGCCATCGCGGCTTTGCGGTTGGGCGCGTTTGATTATTTACAGAAGCCTTGCACGCTGGTCGAATTGCAGACTCGACTATTGCGCGTCGCAGAAAAGCGCGAGATGACGCGCCGCATCTATGCCCTGGAGCGGCGTCTGCAACGAGCAGAAGGCAATGCAGAGTTAATCGGTGAACATCCAGCGATGAAACAACTTGTGGCTTTGATCGCCAGGGTCGCGCCGACCGGTTCAAGTGTGTTGATCCATGGTGAAACGGGAACTGGTAAAGAGTTGGTTGCCCAGGCGATACATAAACAAAGCGAACGCTGCGATGGACCTTTTTTGGCGGTCAATTGCGGCGCGTTCCCGGAGAACTTAATCGAAAGCGAATTGTTTGGGCACCGCAAAGGCGCGTTTACCGGTGCCGAAGAAAATCGAGTCGGCCTGTTTGAAGTGGCTGACGGCGGCACATTGTTCCTCGACGAAATCGCCGAATTGCCCAAAGCGATGCAATCCAAGTTGCTGCGGGTTTTGGAAAGTGGTGAAGTGCGCCGAATAGGTGACAATCACCCATTCCGCGTCGACGTGCGAATTGTGTCGGCCACCCATCGGCATTTACCAACGCTGGTGGAAAAAGATTTGTTTCGACAAGATTTGATGTACCGCATTAATACGTTTGAGCTCAACGTGCCGCCGTTGCGAGATCGCAGCAGCGACCTCGAATTATTGGTGCCTCACCTATTGAGCCGCTATCGCAGTGATGCGCGGCAATCGCAGGAAATATTGGCGCCCCCAGCTTTGCAGGTTTTGCAGCGATATTCTTGGCCCGGCAATATCCGCGAATTGGCAAATGTGTTGGAATATGCCTCGATTCTGTGCGACCGGTTGCCAATTGGCTTGGAACATCTGCCGCCACAAGTATCCGCCCGTCCGTCCACAGCGACGATTCGCCCAATGACCTTGGCGGAAATCGAAATGCGGGCCATTATGGACTCGATCGAGCGCCACCGCGGCAACAAAACGGCCGCTGCCCAGGAGTTAGGCGTGAGCATCAGGACTCTGTATAATAAACTCGGTACCGAATCGGGTTTAAAAGTAGCGTAACTCTCTCGGCGATTGAATCACTTGGTCGCGCCGAGCGGGATGGGGCGGGCGCAGCATGACAAGACTAAATCTGGACGAGAACTTTTCCGTAGTCTATGGCTTTTCTCACAAGGTCAGATCGCCCAGAATCAGCTGTTGCAGAAAAAGCTGTCGCAAACCGAGTTGGTGCAAAGCCAATCGAACGCAGGGCTTTACATTGGTCGAACTGCTGGTTGTCATTGCGATCATTGCCATCTTAGTTGGGCTCTTAATGCCCGCCGTCCAATTTGCTCGAGAAGCAGCGCGGCGAACACAATGTCTCAGCGGCCTCAAACAAATGGGATTGGCTCTCACAAATTATCACGATACGCTCAGCAAATTCCCGTCGGGCTTTGAATGGCCCAGCCGCACGTTATGGACGGCTCGATTGCTGCCATTTATCGAACAGAATAATTTGTACGACACCTTAGATTTTAATCAACCGTGGAATGCCGGAGCCAACTCGGTAGCTTGTGGGGTTCCTCTGCCAATCTTTCAATGTCCCTCACAACCACTGCCCGCGCCTCAAGATTTCGAAGGTATTCCCAACCGACAGGCTTGCACCTATTTGGCTGTCGCTACTGGCTTGTTAACGCGAGAGACTGGCCCCAGTCCGGTTGTCGGAGGGCCAGATGTCGACGGCGTAATGTATCAAAATAGCGAAACGCGAATTCGCGACATTGTCGATGGCACTTCTAACACGGTTATTGTCGGCGAAGCCATTTTTGATTTGGAGACAACTGGTATCGATCCCGAAGGTGATTTCCAAGCTGTCGATCATTGGTATTTAGGGTCCACCGATCTGTTGATCGGAAAAAACGCGTCGGAGTGTTTGGGTTCGTTAGCAGTGCCCTTGAACGCGATGCGAATGAAAGACCTCGCCGAAATCGAAAGCAAAGAATTGAGTTTCAGCAGTTATCACCCTACTGGCGTGCAGTTAGTTTTTGCCGACGGTCATGCGACCTTTATTTCTCAAACCACCGATCCAATAATTTTACAAGCGTGGGGTACGCGGCGCGGAGCCGAATCGGTTGCAGGGCCAGAATAATTCCCGTGAGCTCCCTGCAAGTATTTCTACTTAGACAAACGTCAATAATAAATGAAGCCTTGCGATGGATCACACGGAATTGGCGTTTGCCATTCAAACACAATATCCCCAAATTGGCACGATCGAGCGATTAACTCGCTGGTCGAAAAACTTGGGCTTTAGCGGTCATCCGGTATACCAAGTTCAAACGACGCATGCTCTATTTGCCGCCAAGCCACTGAGTCGTCCCATCAACGATCCGCTTGGCCCGTTTCACCAACGAGTATTGCTCGCCTGCGAGAATCCGCAAACTTCACTTTTGGCAGTTCCTCTGCTGCAGAAATCTGGGACTGCTTGGTTTCATTGCGGACACTACGACTGGGAAATCACTCGTTGGTTACCAGGTAAGGCTGATTTTAATGCAGCACCGACACTGGTTCGATTGCAAAGTTTGATGCGCGAATTGGCTGGCTTCCACATGCAAGCTGCCAAGTTTTGGAACTCCACAGGCCCTTCACGAACAGTGCAATATCGCGCGGCTGAATTAGCTAAATGGTCAAACGAGCTTCAAACACTCGAACAACCGCTGCGGGTAGCAGTCACATCCGATCGGTATGCCAGCGTTTTGCCGTTATATCAATTACTAGCAACAGGAATTGAGCGGTTGTTGCCAACGGCAACGTATTGGAGCCAAAAAATTTGGCCCTTGCAACCAATCATTCGCGACGTTTGGCACGATCATGTTTTGTTTACCGATCAAGCGTTGACTGGTATTATTGATTTGGAAACGATCGCCATTGACATCGTCAGTTGCGATTTGTCGCGATTGCTCGGCAGTCTGGATTGGCCAGATTCTCTATTATGGCCGTTGGGTTTGGAGAATTATCAAACGCATCGACCTTTAATTCCGGAACTCCTCGAAGTTATTCCGTGGTTGCATGGTGCCGGAACGGTATTGGGAGCAATCCATTGGCTGCAATGGTTATTTGTTGAGAGACGCCAATTTGAATCGCCAGCACGTGTGGATCAGCGATTAAACTGGTTGCTAAAATCGCTGCAAAATTGGCTTAACACGCCATCTTCGTAGTGCCAACTGGTACGATGGGGTATGCGAGAGCAGATCGTGGCGGCAATTGAGCAAAACAAACAGGGTCATGAAAAATTCCAAAGGCGAAAATAAACGCGACCAAATCTTAGCGTTGATTCGCGAATCATGGGAACGACGCGGCATGAGTCCCTCGGTTCGCGAAATCACCAAGTCTTTGGGTTACCGTTCACCGAATGCCGTGCAGTTTCATTTGCGGCAATTGGAAGAATCGGGTTTAATCGCGCGGACCAGTAAGCAGTCGCGATCCATTCGCCTGACGCAAATGCCATACGGATTGCAATCAGCGCCATTACCGCTGGCCGGCCAGGTGGCGGCCGGAGCCTTAACGGAAGCCATCGAACATTCCGAAGTGGTCGACTTGGGAGGCATGTTCCCGGCACCACAACATTTTTTATTGCGAGTTAAAGGTGACTCGATGATCGATGCGCACATCTGTGATGGCGATTTGGTGGTGGTGAAAACGCAATCGCGAGCGCCTCGCGGGAGTATTGTTGTAGTCCGTACTGACCAAGACGAAGCGACTTTAAAATATTGGTATCCAGAAAAAAATCGCATTCGATTGCAGCCCGCCAATTCGCAGCTCCAAGCCATCTATGTCGATTCCGCCACCGTGGTGGGCGTTGTTGTCGGCGTCGTTCGGCAATTTCCATCGCGTTGAACTGACTCTCGATAACACCGTTTAGGCCATTTGTTCCCCAGTCTCACAGTCGGGAATAATCTCGGAACATTTTTCCAAAATCGCTCGTTCGAGCACTTCGCGAAACGCTGAATTGGTCGGATGTGCCACGTCAAAGTAGAATCGTTTTTCATCGGACGCGCCGGGCGATTGCGTACGTATACTGTGGCCGCAGTTATTGCAGAATTTTGACTGGATGGCATTTTTTCGTCGGCAATGAGGACAAGCAAAAGTTCGTTTTCGACAAGGCATGGCGACAAAACGTCGGTCACCTTTGCTGAGAATTTTAAGATCGTGGATGGCAAAGCAGTGGTCTAAGGTCAACGAACAATAAGCAACTAACGGTCGCTCGACAGCATCGGCCGGAGTGATCCGAATTTCGGTGATTTGCATCTTCAGGGCGACTTTCTCAAGGTGATATAGTCTCAGCGCTTCAAGCAACCGGACCAATGCATCTTAGAGACCCGCAGTGCGGAAGACTATCACAAGAAGGTACAAAATGAGTGGAGCTAAATGACAAAGCTTGTTAGTCGGACGGATTGAAGGGGAGAGCGATTGTTTTCAATCGCTTCTCGCGGCCCCCCGCGTAACGCAGAAAGCGAAACCAACTCAATTCAAGCCATGCAAGATTTTTTGATCAATACTTCGCGAATACCCCACGAATACCCCAGAGCTTGCCTCGGGGATCTTTCTGTTTTTCACTACGCAAGATTTTGGCCCCGTACTTTTTGGGCGCGCGAGCCGAATACCCCGGAGCTTGCCTCGGGGATCTTTCTGTTTTTCACTACACAAGATTTTGATCTCGCACTTTATTGGCGCGCGTCGAATACCCCAGAGCTTGCCTCGGGGATTTTTCTGCTTTTCACTACACAAGATTTTGATCTCGTACTTTTTGGGCGCGCGCCGAATACCCTAGAGCTTGCCTCGGGGATCTTTCTGCTTTTCACTACACAAGATTTTGGCCTCGTACTTTTTGAGCGCGCGAGCCGAATACCCCAGAGCTTGCCTCGGGGATCTTTCTGCTTTTCACTACATAAGCAGTTAAGACATCACTTTTCGACCTTGCCAGTAAACTTGTCTGGGGGAGGTACAACGTATGAAGTGAAAAACGGTATGCATCGCAGAGCAGCCAACGCAAAATTATTGAAGCTAAAAGTTGCTAACCAAAACACACCGCCGCTGAGGACAGCGGACGGCTACACTAGGTCAGCTTGTCCTCAAGCTGACAATCGACGACTAATTTCTGGCAACAAAAACAAAGAGAGCTTTCTATTCCGCCGCTGAGGACAGCGGACGGCTACGGTACAGCGGACGGCTACCGTAGGTCGGCCTGTCCTCAGGCTGACAATCGACGACTAAATTTCTGGCAACAAAAACAAAGAAAGCTTTCTATTCCGCCGCTGAGGACAGCGGACGGCTACAGTACAGCGGACGGCTACGGTAGCACAGCGGACGGCTACGGTAGCACAGCGGACGGCTACGGTAAGACAGCGGCGGGTACTACCGAACAAGCCATGCAGAATTCAAAAGAACTAAAACGACCGCAGATCTCCCCAAGATCCTAGAAGTGCTAGCGTGCAAGTTTTCGCCTATGGGCGAACGGCCGGGCTTGTTATACTGCTAAGGCTCAAGGGTGCCAATGGATTGGCAGCGGTTACTGAGAAAGGATTCGTTCATGCGTAGAATTGCAATCATCAATCAAAAAGGTGGTGTGGGCAAAACCACCACTTCCGTAAATTTGGCTTCGGCCCTGGCGCATTTGGGCCAACGAGTATGTTTACTCGATCTCGATCCTCAGGCCCATGCTTCGCTGCATCTGGGCTTAGCCCTAGAACCTAGTGAACCGTCAATCTATCAATGCCTAACCGGCTCGGCCACATTGGCACAAGCTCGCCAGCGGGTCGACGACCAATTGTGGGTTGTCCCCAGTCATTTGGATTTGGCCGCCGCAGAAATGGAATTGGCTGGTGAAGTGGGTCGGGAGATCATTCTTCGTGACCTTATTCTGCGCGACAATGAGGAGTTCGATTACGTCATTATGGATTGCCCGCCGTCACTCGGTGTATTGACGCTAAATGCGTTGACCGCTGCTGGGGAAGTCATCCTGCCGATGCAACCGCATTTTTTGGCTTTACATGGTTTTAGCAAGCTGCTCAAAACGATTGAAATTGTCGGCCGGCGTTTGAATCCAGTACTGACGTTGTCCGGTGTCGTATT
Source organism: Pirellulaceae bacterium (assembly GCA_041739975.1). Lineage (GTDB taxonomy): Bacteria > Planctomycetota > Planctomycetia > Pirellulales > Pirellulaceae > BJ22. The sequence continues at coordinate 8,979 of JBGSMY010000061.1, read as the reverse complement.
CTGCATGTACGAAGGTGGCACGCGACTGGCGAACGAAATCATTTCCGATATCACCGGCTTTTTTGATGCCGAACGGCAAAAGAAAGGGCATTGGGCGGAAACCGATATTTTTGAGACTCGCATTCGTCGCAATATTCGATTGGCTGAGGCACCCAGCCATGGACAATCGATTTTCCAGTATTCGCCGCACAGTCATGGTGCTGATGATTATCGGCACTTGGCATTAGAGGTACTCGAACAAGCCACTTTGTTACCTGAATGGTCAACCACAGAACATGATACGAACGATTCAAATTCGGTCGTGTCCGAACGAGATTCGTTGTTGCCATCGGCAGAAATGTTGTCGCGGCTTTCCGGCAATGAATCTGACGCTGAAACATTCACCGACTAAAAGGTCCCCTCATTCTTTGGCACTTCCGCAAATTTGGTTGCCTCACTGTTGGGTCATCCCGACATACGACAAAAGAACTTGATCACAATCTGTTGGGCCAGAAGCGTTTGATGAATCGAATCAGTTGGTACATTTTTGCCGAACTTTTGAAAACATTCTTGTTGGCGCTGACTGCGCTGACAACGATGATGGTCATGTTTTTTTTAATCCAAGAAGCTTGGCGAGAAAAATTGACACCAGCGGCGATCTTGCAACTGATTCCTTACACGCTGCCGACATCGTTGTGTTTTGCCATTCCAGGAACGATCTTGTTCGCCGCTTGCGTCTGTTACGGTCGCATGAGTGCGGCCAATGAAATCACCGCGATTAAAGCGATGGGTGTCTCACCCGTTGTCACGATCATCCCGGGGGTGGTTTTAGCTTTCCTATTGAGTTTGGGTACGGTTTACTTGAATGACCTAAGTGTCTCCTGGGGTCGACGGGGAATCTATCGCGTAATACTTCACTCTTCGGCGCAGACGATTTACGCCATGTTGCGATCGCAGGGAACGTTTGTCAAGGGCAAGATCTACATCGATGTCGACAGTATCGAAGGTGAAGATCTGCATAATGCCTTTATCACGCGGACGGGAGACAATCCCAACGACACCTTGGAGATTTGGGCAGAACGCGCACGAATTTTTGTCGACCCCAAAGATGATCAATTGATTATTCAGTTGTTTAACGGTCAGATCACCATGGGAAACAAATTTAGTTTTGCTTGCGACCAAAAGGACTTTCCAGTGCCGCTTGGCGACGTCACCAAAAAAACTGATTCTGGGGACAGCCCCTCCAATTTGCCGTTGCGTGAGATTCCCACGGAGCTCGTTTGGCAACGCGAGGAAGTTCTGCATGCACGAAAACTGTTAAGTGTTCGATTGGTGGCCCAAGTAGTCGGCGGCGATATGGTGGGCATGACGCATCCTCAATGGGGCGCCGAAATACATCAGTTACAGACCGACGTTTACCGGCAACACCGCCTGCGCACCGAACCTTGGCGACGGTGGGCCAATGGATTCAGTTGCCTATGTTTTATGCTCGTTGGTGCACCCCTGGCAATTCACTTTCGTCGCAATGACTTTTGGACCAATTTTGCCTTTTGTTTTTTGCCGATCTTATTGTTGTATTACCCGCTAATGATGTTCGGGATCAGCCAAGCTAAATCGGGCAGTCTGCCACCGGCCATTGTTTGGTTGGGCAACATCGTATTGGTATTGATTGGTTGGTCGTTAATTCGAAAAGTGCGCGATCATTGAGACCATGATCCCGCCAATGTCTGCGGCTCGCCGGTCGTGAAAAACCGAAAGAACCACCGGGCAAAGCGGGCCGGATTTTTAGTTGATGAGAATCCGAATACCCCAGAGCTTAACTCGGGGATCCTTTTGCTTTGCACTGTACAAGATTCTACTCCCAAAATTTTTTACGCGCGCGCCGAATATCTCACAGCTTGTCTCGGGGGTCGTTATGATTCTCATTACAACCCTTTACTCGGTCACCGGCCTAATCCCACACACTTATTTCTTGGTTGTTGGCAACTTCTTCTCGCCCAACCACCATCTTGGTTTCGTAGGACCTTTCCGCAATCCGAAATGTTGCAAGGCAACATCGCGTACCCGTTTGGCAATTTCCTGGGGTGAGTCCGACAGGATAAAACGGTCAATATCCGTTTGATCAATGGTCTTGTCCGGCAGCATACGATTTTGCAAAAAATCTAACATCGGCCGCCAGTAGTCTAGTCCGGCCAGCACAATAGGGAATTCTTGCATTTTTCCAGTTTGCACTAAGGTGGCGATTTCAAATAATTCGTCCATCGTCCCGAATCCGCCGGGCAAGGCCACAAAAGCATAGGAGTATTTGGCCAACATCAATTTACGCACAAAGAAGTACTTAAACTCAATAAATGTATCTAAGTACGGATTCGGATCTTGTTCGCGTGGCAAGATAATATTGCAACCGACGCTGCGTCCACCGACCTCTTTGGCCCCTCGATTGGCGGCTTCCATAACGCCAGGTCCGCCGCCGGTCATCACGGTGAAACCGGCACGCGCCAGTTCTGCTCCTACATGCCGCGACAATTGGTAATAAGGATGGTCTTCCGGAAATCGAGCGGAGCCAAATACGGTGACGCAAGGTCCCACGAAATGCAATTTGCGAAACCCCTTGATCACTTCGCCAAAAATCCGAAACGCGCGCCACAGTTCAGCCGTTCGCGATTGTGGACCGTCAAGTGACAATCGTTCTTCTTCAAAAGCTCGTTGGGCATACGGATGCGTCATCGTTGAATGTATTAACTCCGATGGAGGCTGCTTGTTCATGATTTCGTTTTAGGTTGTTAATGACTGAAAATATTGAGCGGCAAATACGACATTGCTAATACAGTTTTGATATACGCAACTATACGGCCCGTCATACGTCCATCGGCTGACCCGATGTCGGAGTCTCATTTTTTCAGTATTTTTCAATTCGGAAAATACTGATTATCACTGCTGTCGGGCAGAAACGCCCCCCCCTGCCCTGTCTTCACAGAAGCATCTGACGTGCCGCAATCGCTGATTTTGTTGAAATTCCATGAAATTCAGCAATTCGGGACGGGTCAATTCTGGACAGGTGACGCGCGGATGATCAAGCTAAATCAGAGCAGAAGTAATTGCCAACTTATGGCAGAACACGCTCCATCAACGATCATTTGCAACATAGTTGGCATTTCCGTGGGCTACTTAACTGATGGCGTACAGTGGATTACTAACCCCAGTGCGTTGCGCGCACTGTGGCAGTTTCCACGGGATTTGCGATCGAGCCAAGGCAACATGGTCCGGGCCTGCGAACAATTTTTTAATCGGCTCAATTATACCGTAATCATCCAGCGACAATGGCGGGCACCCGCCGGGCGAATTCTGTTTATCAGCGATCATCGTTCGGCGCTCGATGGTTTTGCCATGTCGCTAGCTTGCCCGCGACACTTGCCGTTAAAGCGAATCATGTTTCGATTGACGGCCCAGCTATTTGGTAACGAAATGATCAAAAATTGCCTCACCGTTTGGCCGCGTGGAAACTACTACAATCTTTGTTTTCAAACTTTTGGCCTGCTCGACCGAATCGTTTACTTGATGACGCATCGCTGGGGGCCTTGGGTCAAAAAACAATTGGCCTTGCAGCGGATCGTTGATGCTTTAGCGCAAGGCGAGTGTTTAACGCTTTTGCCTTCTGGTACTGTTGGCGAATCTCGCTGGCGCAGCGGGATCGGCGGAATTATTTTGGAAATGGCTCGACAACGACCCGAGCTGTTGGCCACTTGTTTCCTCGCTCCAATTTATCTTGACTGGGATCGTGCGCATCGCCGGGTCAAGATCAATGCGCCGCAGTTGATCTCATTTGCTGACATACTTTCCGAGCTCCCACCCGACACCAATCGACTTGCACTTACGGCTCATTTGCTATCGCGATATCATCAGGATTCTGGAACTCGCTGATGTTTCTCCGGAAATAAACGCAAACAGTAAATCACGATTTGATCGATCAAAAATCCGTTGGTAATATGGCTTGGCTAATACACATTTTCAATTTTGTTGCTCAAATCGCTGTGGCTCTTGCAATGTCGCGGGCGTTTGGCCCTTGGGCAGGCGGGGCATTGTACGCTTTGCTCATGTGCATCACGACTGTGATTGCTGGCCAGTTGTTAAGGCATTCCCAGATTGGTCGCGTCACATGGCGCAATCGAATGGCCGGGTTGTTGTTGCCCTGGTCGATGATCGTTGGCGGTGGCTCGCTAACTGCCTTGTGTGCAAAAAATGCCATTGCCTCGATCGTGTTTGGCTGGACGGTCATCGTTTGCGACCAAATGAATTTGTTCGGTTTTGCGGTGATACCTAATTCCCAATCTGTGAGTTTGGCCGAACGCTGGTTCGCCCTTTCCTTGAGCGCGGCAACTGTATTGGGATGGTTGTTGGCAGCGGGCGGTTGGCTAATGATTCTGAAATCCTATTTAAGTCATCGGACCGAGCCTATCACTTCGTTGATCACGCACCGCAACAAACGACTTCCTCTATTTCTGCCGCCTGTCGCCATTGGTGCGAGCATGTTGCTACGGTACAAAGGTGTTCATGGACTGGCTTTTTGGGTTGTTTGGATCCCGCTGTTAGTCATCACTTTGCCTGTGATCTTAATGCTTTTGGTGATCCTCAGTTATTGGATCCGTGGAAAACCCATTCGCTGGAATTGACCGCAACCGGATGCACTGTTTTATCAAGCGTTTACCATTTCAAATCTAAGAAGATTCTAATCTCCGAAAATCCTAATCGCGGCAGATCCAAATCTTTGCGTATTTCGACGTGTCGCCCTGAAATCACGAACCATCGACTGCGATTTGGTTGAACCGTAATGCCAGTGCGATTAACTCGACTGCAAACGGCAACGGGATACTTAGGTTCGCCGGGTGCGACGATTGGGGAATTGGCTAATTCCCTTTAGTGGCAAAATTTGAGAACGTGGTCCCCGCGGGTCTTCGGCGCCGAACTGTTCGATCAGTTCGTCCAAACGGCTTTTCAAGTATTCATTAAGCAAGCTGTAGTGCTGATAGGCTTGCAAGAAATATACTCGCGCATCCAGTTCATTGCCAAAGTTATTGTGAATGATCGCCAAGCCTGCATAGCCGGCAGCTCGAAACTCGATGGCTGTTTCGTCGACGCTGGCCAATTGTTGAAATCGCGCGAAAGCCATTTCGTCTTCCAGTCGTTGGAGGTGATATTCGGCCAATCGCTGAATCGCCAAGCGATTAAACAATAAAGTCGAATTGCGTTGTTCGGACGGCGCTTTGTCGGCTGGAAAATAATCGAGCACAGCCTGGTAGAATTCGGGAAAACCAACCCATTGTGCCGCTCGATATTGCGCTTCGGCCGATTCTTTTTTGGGCACGCTGGATTGACTCAAGGCAATCAAGGCCAATGGATCAGTCACCGGCGTGTACCAGGCCCAAGCAACTCCCACGAGTGAACCAAGAATCGCCAGGACCAAAGCGGCGACTAACCAGCGAGGTTGACGCCAAGGGACACTTGTGTGGGCTTGAATGACATGTTGCAATTGTCGGGTCACCGCCAGTTTCGACGTCAACGACATCGGCAAGCGGCCTTGTGAACGCGAATCAACCGTGGCCAGTTTCTCAGCCAACGATTCCCAATCGCCCTCTTGTTCAATCTTGACCGTTCGCAACGACTTCAACAGTTGGGTTGCATTTTGCGGTCGATCCTCGGGCTTTTTGGACATCATCTTTTCGATGATCCAAATCAGCTCTTGCGGGACATCAGGGCGCAATGTCGCCAAATCTTCAGGTTGATTGTTGACGTGTTTCAACGCGACGGCTAAAGCATTATCGCCATCAAACGGCGGCTGCCCGGCTAACATATGGTAAGCCGTAATGCCTAGCGAATAGATATCTGTGCGGACGTCGACCGGTCGGCCCTCGACTTGCTCGGGGCTCATATACAACGGGGTACCCATTGTGATTCCGATTTGCGTTAAATCCATCCGCTGAGTTTCGTTGGTGATTCGCGCTAAACCAAAATCAGTGATCTTCACTTCTCCTGAAGTGCTCAACATGATGTTTTCAGGTTTGATATCGCGATGGACAACGCCTTGATCGCCGGCCTTTTGTAGAGCCAAAGCCGATTGCCGCAAGACATTTAGCACCATTACCGCGTCAACGCCACCATGTCGCGTGATAAATTGCTTCAGGTTGCGGCCGGGGATATATTCTTGGGCGATAAAATGAAAGCCATCCGCGTGCCCGACTTCATAGATCTGCACAATGTTTGACTGAACCAAAGCGGCTGCGGCTTGTGCCTCACGTACAAATCGCTGCACATATCCTTGGTCGAGTCCCAACTCCGGCCTGAGGATCTTTAATGCGACTTTACGCTTTAGTGATAGCTGTTCTGCCAAATAGACATGTGCCATACCGCCGCTGCCCAGCCGTCGCAAAACCAAATAATCGCCGATCGTGCGTCCCAGCAGATTGAGCGCTTCGCCTTCAGATTCAGAATTTGTATTAGGTTGAATATTCACTCGTTTGCGTCCATTTTCAAGCATCATGCTTCCGGAAACCTATGACGGCCGACATTCAGCGGTGTTTTGAATCCCAGCTTAAACGGTCCTCGGCTTGTCCATTCCTTGGTTTTTCCGACCCTTACTTGCTTTTCCGTTCTCAATCTTTACCGTTCATTCTACCCCAGTACCAACATAGTAGTTTCTCAAAGGGTCCAACCCCGACGCGATTCCTGTATAAAATGAACAAAATAGTGGGCCTGAAGTCACCGAAAACTGGCCAAACACCACAAATAGCACCCAAAGGGGTCATCGGCCCCCCTTAACAAGGCTGCTTCATTCGTCGGCTGCCTCATTAGAGGGCTGCTTCGTTAGAGGGCTGTTAGCGGACCGCCTGGTTGCCTATTGGTTTCAAATTAGCTGAACGCAGACAAGGGTCGATTGGTTCATTTCCAAGCCGGGCTAGCTAAAGTGATCGTTACGGTACCGCCGCTGAGGACAGCGGACGGCTACGGTAGGTCAGCCTGTCCTCAGGCTGACAATCCAAGACAAAATAATTGCAACAAAAGGTTTTAGAAGATCACAAGCACCACCGAATACGGTGGTGGCCACACTCACACCGCCGCTGAGGACAGCGGGCGGCTACGGTACCGCCGCTGAGGACAGCGGCGGCTACAGTAGCGGACGGCTACTGTAAAGCCGCTACTCTTGAAACTTCCCAATAACGATCGAAGCATTGTGGCCGCCAAAGCCAAAACTTTTGCTCATCGCAATGTTAATATCGCGTGGCTTTGCCACATTTGGGGTGTAATCCAAATCGCATTCCGGATCCGGATCGGTGAGATTAATTGTGGGCGGTACTACACTATGGTTGATCGCTTGGATGGTCAACATTAGCTCCAGACCGCCGCTAGCGCCTAAAGAATGCCCCAATTGGCTTTTTGTGCTGCTGACCGCCAACCGATACGCGTGGTCACCATAGATTCGCTTGATCGCTTTTGTCTCCGCTTTGTCACCCAGCGGTGTACTGGTGCCGTGTGCATTAATATAGCCAACGCGATGTGGCTCGACCTGAGCATCGGCCAGTGCTGCAAACATTGCCCCGGCGGCCCCCGTACCAGCTTCGTCTGGTGAAGTAATATGCCCGGCGTCACAAGTAGTTCCGAACCCTAACACTTCGGCATAAATTTTGGCGCCTCGGCGACGTGCATGTTCGAGTTCTTCAAACACAAACAGACCGGCCCCTTCGGCGAAAACAAATCCATCGCGGCCTGAATCGAACGGACGGCTGGCTTTTTCCGGTTCATCATTGCGAGTTGACAAGGCCCGCATATTGCTAAAAGCGCTAACGCCAATTCGGGTAATGGCCGCTTCCGCACCACCGGTAACGATGACATCGCACAGACCGTTGCGAATATGTTCCAGGGAATTTCCCATCGCATTCGTAGCGCTGGCACAGGCAGTTGCAATTGAATAATTCGGTCCGCGCAGTCCCAAATTGATGGCTAAGTTTCCACCGCCAGCATTCAACATTAATTTGGGAATCGTTAGCGGCGAAACTCGGCTAGGCCCTTTGCCAACCAACCGGCCGACTTGTTCTTCAATCGTCAGCAAACCGCCAATTCCGGAACCAAGCACCACTCCATAGCGGGTTGTATCACCGGACAAATCTAGACCAGAATTATGGACGGCGTCCATTCCGGCCACCATGGCAAACTGTGAAAAGCGGTCCAAACGATTAAGTTCGTGTTGGTCAATATGTTTTGACGCATCAAAGTCCGGAATATCTCCGCCAATGACGACTTTTAGATCGGTGATGTCGATCGTTGAAATTCGCCGCACACCGGACTCGCCAGCGGCCACACGGCGCCAACACTCGTCGGCATTACAGCCCAACGGACTGACGACGCCCATACCTGTTACGACCACTCGACGCTTGTTCATGACTTAACTGTTGGCAACCGATTAGTGTGAGATGTTCGTCGCAAACAAATGCATAACAATTCGCTACTGACATTTAAGGAATAACCGGCAGTGCTTGCCTGCCGGCTACTTAAAATTTTTATCAACTCGCGCTTGGATTTGGATAATATGAGCTTTTCTGTTATCGCTCAGACTAATCCTCTGACCTGACTGGTAAGAGCCCGGACAAACAGGGCCCGACAGAATTGGGTCAGTCTTTTTTGGCACCCAAAGACTTATTGATATGTGCGATTGCTTCGCCCACAGTCAAAATCTTTTCTGCAGCTTCATCAGGGATATTGATATCAAACTCTTCTTCGAGTTCCATAACCAATTCCACGGTATCGAGGGAATCGGCACCTAAATCATTGACGAAATTGGAATTAGTGGTGATTTTGTCACGGTCCACGCCCAACTGTTCGGCGACAATATTAAAAACTTTATCTTCGACCGACGACATAAAATCGGCCTCCTTCCAAAAATGAAACGCTTAATTGAAAAATAACCGAAGCACTAAGATAGACAATTTCCGTAAACAGGGTCAAGGGCTC